>CAXTSG010000010.1:14132-22176 GCA_964246825.1 uncultured Acidobacteriaceae bacterium
CCCAAATCACAACCATCTGCGCGTACCGGGGGGCTGTCTCCGCGGCGCCACGCGCGGCGCCCGCGCCGATAGGAGCAAACAGCCGCAGGGACTGTCGGGAAAGCCGGAGCTTGCGCGCCACAACCGAAGCCACGCCCGCGCCGATCTGGAGCGACGGGTCTTCAGGCCCGAGTGAGTAGCCGGAGCCGATGGCGATGGCGGAAGTAACGAATTTGCCGACTACTGTTTTGAACGGGATGCGCCCGTTGTAGATATAAAGCGCGGCTTTTGTCTGGTTGATGCCGGAGCCGCGCGCGCCGGGAAACACCCAGCGCACCAGCCCTGCCACCAGCAGCCCCGAACACACCGGCACGATTACGAGACGGGCCTCATGGCCGTGCGGTGCCGAGCCGAGCGTCAGGATTTTGATCCACTCGATAGCGACCCGGAAAGACACGACCAGCAGCCCGGAAAGCACGCCGATAAAGATGGAAAGAATGAGGAACATGCGCTCTTCGCGCTTGGGCGCGATGCGCGCGAGATCGACCGGTTCGGCAGGGGAGTCGTTCGCCTCGGGGTCGCTCGGCTCAGGCGAATTTGGAAGCGGAAGGGGAGCGGCTTCCAGCGGCTCCGCCACGCCGGCGCGGGGCGTCACGGCTGAGCCTCCACCTGCTCCGGTGCCTGGACAATGCGAAGCAGTGCGGCATCGTCCCCCGCGAGCGGGCCGCAGCCGGCCGCGGCCCGCTCAGTAGCGTAAGCCAGTCCTAGAGTGTTCTGGGCGAAAGAAGGGTCGCCGCGCAGCTGCTTCAGCAGAGCAGCGCCCGCGGGCATGGAAGCCCATCGGGCAGACAGGCCCGCAAGGCTGTCTTCAGGTGAAAGCAGCCCGGACTGCTGCGTGTTGTTCGCGGGCGCGGGCTTTGGCGCCAGCGGGTTGAGCTGCTGCAAGCGCTGCGCCAGGGTGACGACGGACGCGCCTGCAGCCGGGTCGGAGTCCGGTGCCGCGTCTGCCGGGGTGGAGGCGCATCCCCGGAGCCGAGCCTGTGCCTGCTCGGCAGCATGCGCGATGCGCCGGGCCCGCTCGGCAGCGGGCAGCGTTAGGGAAGGGTAAAGGGCGAGCGCATCGTCCGCTGCTTCAAGCTCCGCATGTACGGCATCGCGTACCTCGGGCGGCTGGTGAGAGAAAGCAGCCTCTCCGGCAGCCTCCTGGAGATAGCCGCGCGCTTGGAGGAAGCGACCCAGCGCCGCCGCCGCATGCCCTTCGCCCTCCAGTGCCTGGAGGCGCGTGGCGCGATGCAGCGCTGCCTTGCGATAAATCTCCAGGGCATCCGCCGGGTCCCGGGCCTGCTCCAGCAGGCCGCCCAGCTCCAGCTGGAGCGAAAAATTATCAGGGCCGTTGCCGGAGGTAATCAGAAGCAGGTTGCGCGCTTCGGGAAAGCGCTCCTGCGCAATGAGGAAGCGCGCCAGCTCCAGGCGAATCTGCCGGCGCTCCACAAAGGCATCGCCGTTCCAGGTTCCATCGATCGCTGCCTGGTAGTGGTCTACGGCATCCTGAGCATTGTTTTCCTTAATCGCGAGCCGGGCCATTTGGAGGTTGACGGCTCCGCTGCCGGGTTCGGCTTCCAGCAGGGTCGTGAAGTACACCCGCGCTTCCCGCAGCCGCCCCGCGTCGGCCAAAGCGGTCGCCAGCTCGACCTCAATGCTGCGATCGTCGGGCGCGTAGGCCAGCGCGGAATGGAGGTCGTCGAGCGCGAGCACGGGCTGGTGAGCCGCCAGAGCGGCCTCTCCCCGGCTGCGCCAGCGCTGCTCCAGCATGCGTCGATGAGCGGAAAACGAGTGAAACAAACCCCACGTCACGAACGACAGCGCAACCGCCAGCCCCGCCAGGGTGCAGAGGGCGGCAGTGTCGCGGAGAAGAAGCTTTCCTTTTTCGCGTCGTTCCGCGGGAGAAAGCCTGAGGCGTTGTTGCAGCACGTCGGGGTCCTCTTATCACTCTAAACCGATACGCGCCGGATTGTGGCGTCTCTGTCCGCCGTTCGTTGTCTACAGGTAACCGGTGCCCTGGGCCGAACATCCTAGAACGGGCATCAAGGCGCAATTTGAAAAGGGGCGGCCGTGGCATCGACTGTTTGGAAGGGTTACATCTCGTTTGGACTGATTTCCGTCCCGGTCCGCATGTATGTTGCCGCGCGCGAGCAGCACATCGGCTTCAATCAGATCCACACAAGCTGCGGCAGCCGCATCCGGCAGCAGCTGTACTGCCCGGTCGATGAGCGCGTGGTGGAGCGGGATGAGGTCGAAAAAGGGTATCCGGTCGGAGACGGCACCTATGTGCTCATCTCGCCGAACGAGTTGAAGTCCCTGGAAGCCGAATCCTCGGAAACCATGGCGATTCAGCAGTTCGTTTCGCTGGACGAGGTGGACCCGCTTTTCTATGAAACGTCGTACTACACGGTCGCCGAAGAGCCCGGACGCCGGGCCTATGCACTGATGATGCAGGCTATGCAAAAGCTCCGGCTCGGCGCGATCGCCAAGCTGACCCTGCACCAGAGGGAGCAGGTTGTAATCGTTCGGCCCTACGAGCATGGATTGGTGCTCCACACGCTTTATTACCCCGAGGAAGTACGCGAAATCCCCGAGTACGGCGACCAGGCGCCACTCGAACTGCAGGATGCGGAGATTCAGCTGGCAGAGCAGTTTATGGGGTCGCTGCGCGCGCCTTTCCACCCGGACGCCTTCCATAACGTGTACCAGGAGCGGGTAGAACAACTGATTGAAAGCAAAACCGCCGGTGAAGGCGCGCCGGAGCCGCCGTCTAAAAAGAAGCCCATGGCACCGGTCATCAACCTGATGGATGCCCTGCGGGCGAGCCTGGCGCAGAAGGGCGGACCGGGGGCAGCCAAGCCCGAACAGGCCCCGGCCGCGACAAAAAAGACGGCAAAGCGGCGGAAAGCGAGCTGAAAGGGGTAGGCCGCGTCAGGAACGGACAAGCACGCCGGCTGACCGGTAAACCGAACCTCCAAGCTCGTGCTCCACCTCCGGCAGCCCCGGCGTGCGCGTCAGCACTTCCACGCCGCCCTCTGTAACCAGCGTGGTATCTTCAGCCTTGCCTCCGCGCGAGCTCGGGTTCCAGGCAAAAGCCTGCGGCGGGCGCACCTGCTCGCGGCCGCCCGGTCGTGCCACCCACTCTCGCTCTAGGTAGCCGCAGGCACCCCCCTGGTGGTGCAGCTGCTCCTCACCGGGGAAGCCGGCCGCCGCATAGGCCTGCGCCGCAACCTGAAACAGAGAGTCGGCCGTTGCGCCGGTGCGGGTAGCGTGCTGCAAGGCCGCATGGACCTGCTGCGCGGTTTCAAATCCGCGCGCAAGCTCCGCCGGCATCGCGCCGAAATGCACAAAGCGCGTGATGGAAACAGCGAGGCCCCAGCGGCGGGTACACAGGTTGAGCATGCCGAAGCGCCGAAGGGTCGCGCCGCGCGCCACGGCGTGCTTGTAGCGCAGGATGCGATCATCGGCCGCCATCAGCAGCACGGAAGGGAAGATGCCCGCCCGGAGCAGCGGCCCGGCAGCCATGGCCTCCATCGCATACTCGTTCATGCCCGGCTCCAGCGCGTGGAGGGCCTGGCTTACGATCGCCGCGGTCTGCTCGGCGAGCCGGCGAAGGCGGGCAATCTCCGGGAGGAGCAGCGGCGCGCGCAGCTCCCGGAGATCTGCCGGTACCAAACCGTTCAGCGGGGTATCCGAGGCGACCCTGCCCGGGGCAAGGCGGTGCGCTTCCTCCGCGAAGTCCAGGGCAGGCCACGGTCGGGCGATGATTTCATACCCGAGGTCCGGCAGCTCTTCTTCCCCGAGCCGCGCGGCCTCATTGTCAGGGACGACGGCAAAGCGCCGCCCGTCCTGGAGCAGCAGCAGGGCCGGGACGCCGGTCTCGCTTAGGATGCCGACGCGCGCTTCGATCTGCCCGGCGCTCACCCAGGCAAGATTTTCATGCCGGCGCAGCAGAACCGCATCGAGGTTGGAGCGGTCGAGCCATTGGAGGAGGCGGCGGGACTTTTCTTCCAGTTCGGCGCGCCGAAACCCGGGCGCGCCGCTCGCGGCTTCCAGTGCTTGACGGTATGGCTCCATGGGCTTACATCCCTCCGTGCCTCAGTGTAGCGGTCACTTCCCCTCAGGCGGCATGGCGCGGATTGCCAGCACAAGCTGCCACAGAGAATCGTCGCCGAGCGACCGCCAGGCCGGCATTCCATGGCCCTTGCTGCCGTTTACGAGGATCCAGTGAATTTCGCCGTCGGTTTCAGCGCGGACTCGTCCATTGCGAAGGCTCGGCCGCGCGCGGTTTCCCGCGCCGTCTCTGCCATGGCACTCGGCGCAGTACAAACTGTACTGTTCCGCGCCTTTGCCGACGGCGGCCGAGCTCGGCGGGAGCGGATTTTGCTCCGTGCGCGAAGCCGCGGGCACCCGTGAAAGCCACGGGCTGGGAACGTATGCGGCGGGCGCGCAGCCGGTGAGCGGCAGCGCGAGGCAGAGCGCGAAGGAGGCGATGGAAGGAGAAAGCTTCATGATGCGAGACAATACTGAGCATATGACAAGCCCCGAAAGCGCCGCGGTCTCGGACCCGGCCCTGCTGATCTTTGATTGTGACGGCGTACTCGTCGACAGTGAAATCCTGGTATGCACCGCCATAAGCGAAGAGCTGACCCGTTTGGGCTACGCCATTACGCCGGAGGAGGTGATGCGGCGCTTTGCGGGGCGTCCCGAGCGGGAAATCCTGGCCGAGGTGCGGGAAGACTGGGGCCGGGCTGTGCCGCCCGCCTACTTCGCCGCGATGAAGGAGCGGGTGGATACCGCTTTTTCGAGTGAACTGCGCGCAATTGAGGGTGCTTCCGAGATTCTGCCCCGGCTGCGTCTGCCGAAGTGCGTCGCCTCTTCAAGCGCCATGGACAAGCTGGAAAAGGGTTTGCGCTTTGTCGGGCTCCACCGGCACTTCGCTCCTCACATTGTGAGCGCGCAGCTGGTGGCGCACGGCAAGCCTTCGCCGGATGTTTTTATCTTTGCCGCCGGCCTCATGCGCACCCCGGTTGCGCGCTGCCTGGTTATTGAGGACAGCGAGCCGGGCGTGCGCGCGGCCTGCGCGGCCGGGATGCGCGTGTTCGGCTTTACCGGCGGCAGCCACTGCGGCCCCGGGCACGCGGAGCGGCTGCGGGCGGCGGGTGCGCAGCAGATTGTGACCCATATGCGTGAGCTGCCGGCGGCACTTCCTGGAGTTTTCTAGACCACCCGGCTCGGGCTTGCTGTTTTCCAGGGGCTTTTTGCGTGGTATTCTCAGTCTGGGAAGCAGCGTGCCGCCCGGCACGGCTCCCCTAGGTTCCTGCTTGGACGCGTAGCTCAACTGGCAGAGCATTCGACTCTTAATCGACAGGTTGAAGGTTCGATTCCTTCCGCGTCCACCATCCTCATACTCGGCACGGCAGCAGAGGGTATGTTACGGGGTACCGGGGCAAAGTAACTAGAGAGTCATTGCTCTCGGAACAACTCGTTCTTGCATCTATGCAACTTAGACAATAGCGGCCTGTAACTGCAGGTATCGACCCGAAAGTTGCAACAGCTTCCGTGCCGCTTGAAGCAGCTGAATCGCTGATACCGAACCCTGCTCATTCAAATGGATGAGTAGGTGGGTTTAAGTTGCCGCGCCGCTTTGAATCAGTTTGTATCTATCCGCCTACACAGGAAAGTTAGAGAACCTATGCCTATAACAAACGATGCCACGACCTATGTGTGCCTTTTCCACCACTCCAGCCAGGCTCAGGCAGCCATTGCCGACCTGACGGAAGCAGGCGTTCCCCAATCCTCCATCTCCGTCATCAATGACTCGACGCAGAGCGGCTTGGAGAGAACCTCACTGGAGGAGCTTTCCGTTCCGGACCGCGACCTTGAACACTTGCGTGAGGGCATCCGTGCGGGAGGCGTGGTCATCTCCATCACCGCTTTAGCGGACCACGAGCGCACCATCGAAGAGATCTTCGCGCGGAACCGCGCGGCAAAGATTGATGAAGCCGATCTCGCTGCTCCGGTCGCGCCCTTGGCTCCCCCCGTTCCGACCGCTGCCGTGGCTGAAACTGCCGCTGCCGTGGCTATTCCGGTTGTGGAAGAAGAGTTGGTTGTCGGGAAGCGTACCGTGGATCGCGGCGGCGTGCGCGTGTACCGGCGCGTCGTGGAAATCCCCGTGGAACAGTCGGTGAACCTCCACGAAGAGCACGTCACGGTCGGACGCCAGCTTGTGGACCGGCCGGCAACGGACGCCGACCTGGCCGCGGGCAGCAACCGCACCATCGAGCTGACGGAAACCGCGGAAGAAGCCGTGGTCGGCAAGTCCGCTCATGTGGTCGAGGAAATTCGTCTCGGCAGGCAGGAAGGGGAGCGGACCGAGCACATTCAGGATTCCGTCCGCCGTACCGAGGTCGACGTGGAGCAGATTGAGCCGGACGGCGCAAGCCTTCCGCCCCAGCGCAATCTTTAAACATCCCGGCGCATGGCAGCGCCGCTCATGCACCTAATCACAGAACGGGTAAGAGGAGATTTTATGGCAGGGCACGTCAAGGTTTACGAAGAAAATAAGAAAAAGGGGCTCCCCATCTGGGCATGGCTGCTGCCTTTGCTGTTGCTGCTGGCCCTGCTCATCTACTTCCTGCTGCACCGCAAGCCCGCCGCAACGGCTGCTGCTCCGGTCGCGGCACCCGTGGCGCAAAGCGCGGTTGCCGGAGCCCTGCCGGAGCTCGGCACGGTTCACTTTGACACCAACCAGGCAACGCTCACCCCGGAAGGCCAGGCCACGCTGCAGCAGGCTGCCGCCGCGATGAAGGCAAACCCGGGAGTAAAGCTGAGGCTGGAAGGCTACACGGACAGCACGGGAACGCTGCCCCATAACGCGACACTGTCGCAGCAGCGCGCTGCCACGGTTGCCAATTACCTTAAAGGGCAAGGAATCGACGGAAGCCGGCTAACCGGTGCCGGGTTTGGACCTTCTAACCCGAATGACACCAACGCGACCGCCGCGGGCAAGGCTGACAATCGCCGCGTCGAACTCTTTACGCAGCAGTAATCTCAACCCGGCGGCGCAAGCCGCCGCTACCCAGTAAAGGAGCACTATGTCGAAGACAGTTGTAGGACTTTTCAGCTCGTATGCGAAGGCGCAGGAAGTAAAGCAGCAGCTGGTGGCCTCCGGCTTTCAATCACAGAACATCACCGTGGTTGCCAATGACGATGCGGAGGTCGCAAGCGACAGCAGCTACGGAACCGGTGCGAACCGCAGCACGACCGGCAGCACCGCGGGCGGGATCGGCGAGAAGATCGGCAACTACTTTCGCAACCTGACCGGCGGCGATGACACCGCGCATGAGCATTATGCGACGGGCGTAAACTCGGGCGGAGCCCTGGTTGCCGTGACCGTGGATGATGCCGCCGCGGCGCAGACTGCTTCCCTGCTGACCCAGCACGGGGCGCGCGAGATCGAAGGGCAGTACGGCGCGGGCAGCACGGCCTCGGGCTACGGTGCCACCTCCACGGGCGCTTATGCCGCCACTACCGGCACCGCGACCGGCCGCACCTCGACCGAAGCTCTCGGCGAAACCACGATTCCAATCGTTGAGGAAGAGCTGGTCGTCGGCAAGCGTCAGGTAGATCGCGGCGGCGTCCGCATCTACTCCCACGTAACCGAACGCCCGGTGGAAGCGAATGTTTCTCTCCATGAGGAGAGCATCAACGTTGAGCGCCGCGCGGTCAATCGGGCAGCCACGGCGGCTGACTTTGCCGCGGGCAGCGGGGCGCCGATCGAGCTTCGCGCAACCGGCGAGGAAGCTGTTGTCGGCAAGGCGAGCCGCGTGGTGGAGGAAGTGCTGGTCGGTAAGCAGGGAAGCGACCGCACTGATACCGTACATGATTCGGTTCGCAAGACCGAGGTCGAAGTGGAGCAGCTGGACAGCACCACCGGCACGACACGCAAGAGCGGCTACTAAGCAGGCGCACATCCGAGGCCCGGGCCGCTGCTTGCCCGTGCCTCGGCGTGTCGTCAGCA
>CAXTSG010000010.1:22186-23644 GCA_964246825.1 uncultured Acidobacteriaceae bacterium
ACGCCGGCCCACACCGTGCCCCGGGCCCCTGGGTGCCCGTTCCCTCGACGTGTCTTCAGCAGCAGAATGGGAAGCGGGAAGATTTATGAGTGATTCTGTTGCAAACTTGCAGGGAGCGGCCGGCGCATCGGACGGCGGCAACATTCTCGTTATCGGCTCCGGACAAATTGACGAGAGCCAGGCCTACACCGAGCTGTGGATGCCGGATGGCCAAATTATTCGCATCCCCACGGCCACGCTCAAACCGTCTCCGGCACTGCCTTCCGACAGCCCGGCTTTCGAGCAGGCATCCGCCACCGGTACCGCGATCGACGGCACCATCATCCCGGTAGTGGAAGAGCGCCTTGTGGTCAGCAAGCGTACCGTGCCTACCGCGAAAATACGGCTGCGCAAGGATGTACAGGAATACGAGCAGACGATCAGCGAATCCCTCGCGGCCCGCACCTTTGACGTGGAACGCATCGTTCTGAACCAGGTAGTAGAAGCCGCCCCCGGGGTGCGCCAGGAAGGCCAAACCACGATCTACCCGCTGGTGGAAGAGCGGCTCATCCTGACAAAGGAACTGGTGCTGCGCGAGGAGCTTCGCGTCACTCGGCGCGATACCGAGCGCCTGGATACACGCACCGTGCAGCTTCAGCGTGAAGTGATGCTGGTGGAACGCGAAGCACTTGCAGGGGCGGCCGGAGTGCTGAAAACTAATCCGTAGTATTTATGACAGGCAAACAAAGGGCGGCGATTGCCGCCCTTATTTCATGGTTTCCAGCGTCTCCCAGCCGCCGCCGAGCGCCTGGTAAAGGCCGACCAAACGCATATTGATTTCGGTCTGCACATTGACAAGAGAAGTTTGGCTTTGCAGCTCCGCCGCCTGCACGGCAATGACATTAAGGAAGTCCACAGCGCCTTCGCTGTAGCCCTGCCGCGCCGCGAGAAGGGCGGCTTGGTTCTCCCGAACAGAGGTTTCCACCTCCGACCTTTCTCGCTGTGCCTGGGCAAACCCGGTCAGGTCGTTGTCCACCTCCTGCCACGCGCCCAGCACGGTTTGCTGAAAGGTAAGGGCTGCTTCACGCTGCTGCGACTCACGCAGGTGCAGGGTGCCGCGCAGCCTGCCTCCCTCAAAGATCGGCACGGTAAGCGAAGGGCCGATATCGAAGAAACGCGACGGCAGCCCGAAGATATCGATGGCTTTCAGGCCCTCCGTGCCCACGTCGCCCGCCAGCGAAATATCCGGGTAGAAGCTCGCCACCGCCACGCCGGTCTGCGCGGTTGCCGCATGGAGGGCTGCTTCGGCCTGCCGCACATCCGGCCGCCGGCGCACCAGGTCGCCGGGCAGACCCACCGGCACCGAGGGCGGCAGGGGCGGCTGCGGTGCCGGGATAGCAAGCTCCTGCCCCAGCGCGCGGGGCGGCTGCGCCAGCAGGTAGCCGATCGCGTTGATCAGCGAAGCCTTGTAGCTGAGGA
>CAXTSG010000010.1:23654-24027 GCA_964246825.1 uncultured Acidobacteriaceae bacterium
TGCCCAGGCGCCGCGCGGCAACGGTCGCGCGCTGCGCCTGGGCATTCGCCAGGTCGAGCGTGGTGCCCACGCCGTTGCTGATTTGATCCTGAACCAGGGCGAGGTTCTGCTCTGAAAGTTTCAGGGTGTTCTCCGTAATCGCCTCACGCGCCTGCACGCCCCGCAGCTGCATGTAATCCTGCGCCAGTTCCGCGGCCGCCGCCAGGGCGACCCCTCGGCGCGCCTCAATGGCTTCATCGGTACTTGCCTGCGCTGCTTCCACGCCGCGCCGGATGCGCCCGAACAGGTCGAGATCCCACGAGGCATTCAGGCTTTCGGCAAAGAAGTTGTATTGCAGCGGCGCACCCGGCGCCTGCACGCTTAAAGTGATGAT
>CAXTSG010000011.1:0-4388 GCA_964246825.1 uncultured Acidobacteriaceae bacterium
CCGCGGGCAGAAGGAAAAACAGCGCCGCGCCCAGAACGAAGAACACGGTGAAGGTCAGTTTGCGCCCGATAAAGTCCGAGGTCGTGGACCAAAGAAAGCGGCCAGCCATGTTGAAAAGCGACAAGACCCCGACAAAGCCGCCCGCGGCCGCGGCGCTGACGTGGCCCAGGAACAGGTTCTGGATCATGGGTGAGGCTTGCTCCAGGATGCCGATGCCGGCCGTTGTGTTGACGCACAGCATCAGCCAAAGCAGCCAGAACTGCGGGGTACGCATGGCGGGCCCGACGGCGACATTGTGCGTGCTGATCATACCGGTCTTGGCGGCAATCGGCGGTGCCCAGCCGCTCGGCCGCCAGCCGGGCGGCGGCGTGCGGATGAGGAAAACGCCGAACATCATGAACGCCGCATAAAGAAGGCCCATGACGACAAAAGCGGCGGCGATGGGCTGGTAGCTGGAGCGGGCGAAGTGCCGCATCAGGTCGGTCGCAAGCGGCGAGCCGATCATGGCTCCGCCGCCGAATCCCATGATGGCCATGCCGGTAGCCAGGCCGGGCCGGTCAGGAAACCAGCGGATCAGGGTGGCGACCGGCGAGATATAGCCGAGACCGAGGCCGACGCCCCCAATGGCTCCGTAACCGAGGTAGACCAGGGCGAGTGAGTGGAGCTGCACGCCCACGGCAGACACCAGGAAGCCTGCGCCGAAGCAGAGCGCGGCCACAAACAGCACCTTGCGCGGACCGGCTTTCTCAAGCCAGCTGCTGAACAGCGCCGCCGAAATGCCGAGCACAGCGATAGCAATGGAAAAGATGTAGCCGATCTGCTTCTGGTTCCATGCCGCGCCGTGCGCGTCGCGGAGGCCGAGCAGCGGCTTGACGAAGACGGAAAAGGAGTAAACCTGACCGATGGCCAGATGGATCGCCAGCGCTGCCGGCGGCACCAGCCACCGGTTGTAGTCGGGAGGCGCCACGGTGCGCTCCCGGTCGAGAAGTGAAAATGCCATTGCGGGGTGCGCCTTTCCCTTTGACACTATACCGGTAAGGCAGGGTGGAGGAAGCAGGGTAGAGGAAGCAGGGTAGAGGGTAGGAAGAGCAGGGTGGAGGGTGGAAGAAGCGCGGAAGGCAGGAAACAGGGCAATCCATGGTAGGGAGTTCATGTATACCGCACCCTTTTGTTCACCTTGCTCCTCCACCATTCACTCCTACCCTGCCTGTCTACCCTCTACCCCTGCTTCCTCCTACCCTGCTTCCTCCTACCCTGCTTCCTCTACCCTGCTTCCTCTACCCTCCACCCTGCCCCTTCTACCCTGCTCCCTTGCCCTGCCGCTACCGGGCCCTTTACTGTGAAGTCGCAACTCATGAAAGGCTGTTTCCTGCCCATGGCTACCTCCCACTTGACCTCCACGCTGCGCGAGTCTCGATTGTTTCCGCCCCTGCCGGAGTTTGCCGCGCAGGCGCATGTGGCCGGCTACGCCGAATACCTGGCGCTTTATCGCTGGTCGATGGAAGAGCCGGAAGCGTTTTGGGCGGAGGCCGCCCGGGAACTGCACTGGTTTACGCCGCCTGAAACAACGCTGCGTGGCGAGATGCCCAACGCACGCTGGTTTGAAGGCGGCACTCTCAACATGAGCGATAACTGCCTGGACCGGCATGTGGCGGCAGGGCGCGGCGGCCATACGGCGCTAATTTGGGAGGGTGAACCGGGCGAGGTGCGCCGGGTGAGCTATGCGGAGCTGCTCCGCGAGGTAGAGCGCTGTGCCGCGATGCTGAAGCATCTTGGAGTGCGCAAAGGGGATCGCATAGCTATCTATATGGGGATGTCGGTGGAGGTAGCGGTCGCCATGCTCGCTTCGACGCGCATCGGCGCGATCCACTCTGTTATTTTCGGCGGGTTTGCTCCGCAGGCCATCGCCGACCGCATCCTGGATGCGGACTGCCGGATCGTGCTGACGCAGGACGGCACCCTTCGGCGCGGCGCTGAAATCCCGCTTAAAGCAAACGTAGACCAGGCCCTGCGGCAGTGCCCGGCGGTGCGGCATGTGGTGGTTTACCGGCGCACCGGTTCGGCAGCGGCGATGGAGCCGGGCCGTGACCTGTGGTGGCATGAAGCGCTGGCCGCCGCGCCGGAGCACTGCCCCGTTGAGCCGATGGCGTCGGAAGACCCATTGTTTCTGCTGTATACCTCCGGCACCACGGGCAAGCCGAAGGGCTTGGTTCACACAAACGGCGGCTACGCGGTGCAAACATATCTGACGACAAAGCTGGTGTTCGATCTCCACGCGGAGGATGTGTTTTGGTGTACGGCCGATGTGGGCTGGATTACCGGCCACTCCTATGTACTGTACGGAGCGCTCCAGAACGGCGTAACGACGCTGCTGTATGAGGGCGCGCCGAACGCGCCTGATCCGGGGCGCTTTTGGCAGGTCATTGATCGGCATCGGGTGACGGTGTTCTACACCGCGCCGACGGCGATCCGCGCCTTTATGAAGTGGGGCGATGGGTACCCGGCCGCGGCCGGGCTGGGTACGCTGCGCGTGCTCGGCACGGTCGGGGAGCCGATCAATCCGGAAGCCTGGGTCTGGTACGCGCACCACATCGGCCGCGACCGGTGTCCGATTGTGGATACCTGGTGGCAGACCGAGACCGGAGCGCACATGCTGACGCCGCTGCCCGGGGCGGTAGCGACCAAGCCCGGCTCGGCGACAGTACCGTTTTTTGGAATCGCGCCGGAAGTCGTAACCAAGCAGGGAGAGCCGGTGCCCACGGGCCACGGCGGGCTGCTGGTGATCCGGCGGCCCTGGCCCTCGATGGCGCGCACCATTTGGGGCGACCATGAACGCTTCCTCCAAACCTACTTCAGCGAGGTGCCGGGAGCTTACTTTTCCGGCGACGGCGCGCGCTGCGATGAGGACGGCTACTTCTGGCTGATGGGCCGCGTGGACGACGTAATCAATGTAAGCGGGCACCGGCTGGGCACGATGGAGATTGAGTCCGCTCTGGTAGCGCATCGCCTGGTCGCCGAAGCCGCGGCCGTGGGCAGGCCGCACGAGATGAAAGGGCAGGCAATTGCGGTGTTTGTAACGCTGGAGTCCGGCGCGGAGCCGTCGCCGGAGCTGCGCGAGGAACTGCGGACCTGGGTGGCCAAAGAAATAGGATCGCTCGCGCGCCCGGATGACGTGCGCTTTGTGGAGGCGCTGCCGAAAACGCGCTCCGGTAAGATCATGCGCAGGCTCCTCAGGGAACTCGCCGAGCATGGAGAGATTAAGGGCGATACGACGACGCTGGAGGATTTTGCGGGACTGGCGAAGCTGCGGGAAAAAGATGAGTAATCTTCTGTCACGCGGCTCGGCGAATCGAGAGAAGTGCCTGTACTGACTTATACTTACGGCGGAGGGTGAGCAGCGGTGACCAACCTACAATTTTATTTTGCGCTGGGCGTTCCCTTTTTTACGGTTGTACTGATGTTTATCGTTGCGACGATCTCTAATCGTGCTGCCATCAACGATTTGGGCAAACGGATCGACGAGCTCGGGGCCGGGCTGAACAAAAGAATGGATGACCTCGGGGCTGGGCTGAACAAAAGAATGGATGATCTCGGGGCTGGGCTGAATAAGCGGATTGATGACCTGGGAACAACCTTGAGTACCCGGATGGATGACCTGAGCACGAGTCTAAATACCCGCATGGACGACCTAAATACAAGTTTGAGTACCCGTATGGACAACCTGGAAAAGCGCATGGAACGCATGGAAACCAAACTGGACAAGGTTGATACAGAAATCCGTATCAATCATGATCGCCGGCTGGCTACGCTGGAAGCCCGGGTGCTGGAGAAAGCGAGCTAACCGGCACCATCGCAATTTAAGCGAACATACCCTCAGGATTCTGCCCGAAAAGCATGCGGCAGGCCTTTTTCCTGGGCAAGCTGACGCAGGGTGCGCAGGAAGGCAGCAGCAGCATGCGAGGGCGCCCCGCGACGGCGCTGCACGAGCCAAAGCCTGCGCTTCCAATCAAACTCCGGAACGGGAACGCGAACAAGCTCGCCGCGCGCGAGCTCCTGCCGAACGGCAAGCGCGGGCAGAATCGCCACACCCGCGCCCAGCGCAACAAAGCGTTTAATCGCCTCCAGACTCGGCAGCTGCACGCCCATGTGCAGCGGGGTGCGCATGCGCCCGAAAAGCTCGGTGATGTCGCGGCGCAGCGGCGAAGCGACAGCATGCCCGATGAAGTTTTGCGCGCCCAGCTCACGGACCGAGACCGAAGCGGCGGCGGCGAGCGAAGCGGTCGAGGTGGCGGCTTGAGCGGGTCGCCCTGAGGCGTAGCTAGACCGTCGTTCGCGCGAAGGCGGATAGGGCTGACTTGAAAAATTTCACTTTCGGATTTTTGTAAGAC
>CAXTSG010000011.1:4398-22845 GCA_964246825.1 uncultured Acidobacteriaceae bacterium
TCGACCACGAGCGCGACCTCATCCTCGTAAACAGCCGTTGCTTGAAGGGCCTCGGACTCCGGGAGAAAGGATAGGACACCGAGCTCTACGGAGCGGTCAAGAATCTGGTCCGGGATGCGGCTGGCGAGCGAGCGCTGAACAACGATTTCAATCTGCGGGCTGGCGAGGCGATAGCTCGCCAGCACCGGAAGCAGCAGGTGCGAGGTGTACTCATTGGCGGCGATAAGGAGGCGTCCGCGTTCGAGCGAGCGCAGCTCCTCAACGGCGCTTGCAGCCTCGGATCGAAGGCGCAGGAGACGTTCGGCATAGGTGAGCAGAACCTCACCGGCGGCGGAAAGGGTGCCGTCCCGCGTGCCGCGCTCAAAAAGCCGTTCGCCAAGCTCTTCCTCCAGCTTGCGAACGGTTTGGCTGACAGCGGGCTGGGTGCGGCGCAAACGTGTGGCGGCGCGTGAAAAACCGCGCTCCTCCACAATGGCGAGAAAGGTCTCTATCTGAGCCAGATCCATGCTGCCATTATGCTGACATGCCTCAGGCAGAGTTGTATAAGCAGAAGTGATGAACTTTGCATTTATTTGTGATTGGCTTTATGGACGAAGCTCTGGGAGACTTGGGATATTGAGGACGTGAGCGTGACGGCAGCAGACGAGAAGGTATTGATCTTCGATACGACCCTGCGGGACGGTGAGCAGTCGCCGGGCTGCAGCATGACAGAGGCTGAAAAGCTCAGCATGGCGCATGCGCTGGATGAGCTGGGCGTTGACATCCTGGAGGCAGGCTTCGCGATCTCGTCAGACGGGGATTTCCAGGCGATCGGGAAAATAGCGAGCGAAATTCGCAGGCCGGTGATCGCCTCGCTGGCGCGGGCGCGGCAGGGAGACATCGAGCGTGCGGCTGCATCGGTGGAGGGCGCGGCAAAGGCCCGGATTCACACCTTCCTGGCAAGCTCGGACATTCACCTGGAGTGGAAACTGAAGATGACCCGCGAGCAGGCGCTGCGGCAGGTAGGCGCGATGGTGCGGCTGGCGCGCACGTACGTGGACGATGTGGAGTTCTCCGCCGAAGACGCGACTCGGACCGAAATCGGCTATCTGTGCGCGATGGCGAAGGTCGCCATCGAGGCGGGCGCGACCACAATCAACCTGCCGGACACGACCGGCTACTCGACGCCGGAGGATTACCGCGCAATGTACCGGGCGGTGCATGCGTGCGTGTTGCAGGACGCCGAACATGCGGGGCGGGTGGTGCTTTCGACGCACTGCCACGACGACCTGGGACTCGCGGTGGCAAACACGCTGGCCGGGGTGGAAGGCGGCGCGCGGCAGGTGGAGTGCACCATTAACGGCATCGGCGAGCGCGCGGGCAATGCGGCGCTGGAAGAGATCGCGGCCGCGCTGAAGGTGCGGGCGGACCGCTACGGCGTAGGCACGGGGATCGTGCTTGAAAAGCTGTATGGCACGAGCCGGCTGCTGGGCGAGACAATCTCGTTCAAGCCGGCACCGAACAAGGCAATTGTCGGTGAGAATGCCTTTGCGCACGAGGCCGGGATTCATCAGCACGGAATGCTCGCAAATCCCTTGACCTACGAGATCATGACGCCGGCCTCTGTAGGGCAGCCGACCAACAAGCTGGTGCTGGGCAAGCACTCCGGTCGCGCGGCACTGCGCTCGCGGTTGCGGGAGCTGGGGTTTGTACTGGAGCCCGCAGAGCTGGACCGCGCGTATGGAGAGTTCACGCGGCTGGCGGACCGCAAAAAAGCGATTTATGACCAGGATTTGGTAAACCTGGCGACGCATGCCGGGGCTGCGGTCACAGTCTAGGCTGCACACAGCCCGGCGTCCGCGGGCAGGGAGAGAAGCAGGGATGAAGCTGAAGATTCTGGTGCTGGCCGGCGACGGGATCGGCCCCGAGGTGACGCAGGAAGCGCTGCGGGTGCTGCGCACGGTGGCCGCGCACGGCGAGCATGTATTTACATTTCAGGAAGCGCCGATCGGCGGCGCGGCGATCGATGCCGAGGGCACGCCACTGCCGGAGGCGACGCGCGCGGCGGCGCTTGCAAGCGATGCGGTGTTTCTGGGCGCGGTGGGTCACAACAAGTTCAATGCCCTGCCGCCGAGCGAGCGGCCTGAAGCGGGTCTCCTGAAAATTCGCGCGGTGCTGGGCGGGTTCGCCAATCTGCGCCCAGCCTTCGCGCACCCGGCGCTCGCGGCGAACTCGCCGCTGCGGGTGGAGGTGCTGGAAGGCGCGGACATCCTATTTGTGCGGGAACTGCTGGGCGGCTTGTATTTCGGGCAGCCGCGCGATTGGGACAAGTCGAGCGAAGAAGCCTGGAACACCATGCGCTACACACGCGCGGAAATTGAGCGCGTGGCGCGGGTGGCGTTCGATCTAGCGCGGGGGCGGCACAAGCGATTGACCTCGGTGGATAAAGCCAATGTTTTAGAGGTGTCGCAGCTGTGGCGGGCGACCGTGAGCGATCTGGCGCGGGAGTACTCGGATGTGGCGGTGGACCACGAATACGTAGACGCCTGCGCCATGCACCTGATGAACAATCCGCGGCGGTTTGACGTGATCCTGACGGAGAACCTGTTCGGCGATATTTTGTCGGACGAGGCCGGGGTGATTACCGGCTCACTCGGGGTGCTGCCGTCGGCGACCATCGGCGGCGCGGTCAACCTGTATGAGCCGGTACACGGCTCCGCGCCCGACATCGCGGGGCGCGGCATTGCCAACCCGATCGGCGCGATCCTGACGGCGGCGATGCTGCTGCGGCACTCAGCGGGGCTGGAGGATGAAGCGCGCGCGGTGGAGCAGGCAGTGCGCACGGTGCTGGACGGCGGAGCGCGGACGCGGGACTTAGCGCGCGGCGGTGAAGAGACAGTGACGACCGCGGAGATGGGCTCGCTGGTGAACGATGCGCTGATTGAAGTGTTGCGGGCGAGTGTAGAAGAGCGTCGCGTGGCCGCGGCAACATGGTAATCCTGGGATGTTCGTGCATGATGTGGAAACAAGAACACCCACCGAAGTGGGCGCAAGCCGCGCAGGCGGTTTGAGAGGTTTCATGAGCACACCAAAAACATTGTTTGAAAAAGTCTGGGAGCGGCACATCGTTGCCGAGCCGGCGGGCGAGCCGACGATCCTGTATGTCGACCTGCAACTAGTGCATGAGGTGACCTCGCCGCAGGCCTTTGACGGGCTGCGCCTGGCCGGGCGGCGCGTGGCGCGCACCGACCGGACGCTTGCGACGGTCGACCATAATGTGCCGACGGATGCAGAAAGGGTCCACATCAAGGACCCGATCGCGGCCAAGCAGATGGAGGCGCTGCGGCACAACTGCGCGGAGTTTGGCGTGGAGCTGTTCGATGTAAATTCGCGCGACCAGGGCATCGTGCACATGATCGGCCCGGAGCTGGGCGCGACCAAGCCGGGGATGACGATTGTGTGCGGCGACTCGCACACCTCGACGCACGGGGCCTTCGGCGCGCGCGCCTTCGGCATCGGCACCAGCGAGGTGGAGCATGTGCTGGCCACGCAGACTCTGCCGCAGTCGCGGCCGAAGACGTTTCGGATTTCGGTGGAAGGCGAGCTGCCGCACGGGGTCACCGCGAAGGACATCGTGCTTGGCATTATCGGGCGCATCGGCACCGACGGCGCAACCGGCTACGCGGTCGAGTATGCAGGCTCGGCCATTCGGGCGCTCTCGATGGAAGGCCGGATGACCATCTGCAACATGAGCATCGAGGCCGGGGCGCGCGCGGGCATGATCGCGCCGGATGAAACGACCTTTGCTTACTTGCACGGCCGGCGCTTTGCGCCGAAGGGCGCGGACTGGGAGCGGGCCGCGGCGGAGTGGCGCAAGCTGCCGACCGATGAGGGCGCGATATTTGACCGCGAGCTGCGCATCGAGGCGCATGAACTGACGCCCTATGTGACGTGGGGAACGAACCCGGGGATGGTGGTCTCTGTCACCGACACGGTGCCGGACTCCTCGCTGGGCGCGACCGAGGCGGACCGCAACGGGCTCCGGCGGGCGCTTGAGTACATGGGCCTCCAGGCAGGCACGCCGATGGAAGAAATCACGATTGATCGCGTATTTCTGGGCTCGTGTACAAACGCGCGCATTGAGGATTTACGCGCGGCGGCCCGCGTGGTAGCCGGCTACCTGGTACATGCGAACGTGCGGGCGATGGTGGTGCCGGGTTCGCAGCAGGTCAAGGCGCAGGCTGAGCGCGAAGGGCTGGATGCAGTGTTCAAGGAGGCAGGCTTTGACTGGCGGGAGCCGGGATGCTCCATGTGCCTGGGCATGAACCCGGACATTCTCGCGCCGGGCGAGCGGTGTGCATCGACCTCAAACCGCAACTTCGAGGGCCGCCAGGGCGCGGGCGGGCGCACGCATCTCGTTTCGCCTGCCATGGCCGCGGCTGCGGCGGTCATGGGGCGGTTTACCGACATTCGCACATGGCAATACAAGGAAGCCGAGGTGATGGCCTGATGGAACCGTTTCGCACGCTGCACTCCGTGGTGACGCCGCTTGAGCTCTCAAATGTGGACACGGACCAGATCATCCCGAAGCAGTTTTTGAAGCGCGTGGAGCGCACGGGTTACGAAGATTTTCTATTCTACGATTGGCGGCAGCGGCCGGACTTTGTATTAAATCGGCTCGAGTACCGCGGCTCGCAAATCCTGGTCGCGGGTAAGAACTTCGGCTGCGGCTCCTCGCGCGAGCACGCGGCCTGGGCTCTGGCGCAGTACGGATTTCGCTGCGTTATCGCGCCGAGCTTCGCGGACATCTTCCACTCGAACGCGGGTAAGAACGGCATCCTGCTGGTGACCCTGCCGGAGGAACAGGTAGAGCTGCTTCAATTGCAGGCAAAGGCCAGCGACGGCTATGCGCTGACGGTGTCGCTTGAAGAAAACACGATTACGGATGCATTCGGGCTGCGGCTGCCTTTTGAAGTGGATGCGTTTCGGCGGGAGTGCCTGTTGGGCGGGCTGGATGACATCGGGCTGACGCTGCGGCATGCGGACGCGCTTCAAGCCTATGAACAGCGGCATGACGCCGAGGTTTGGCTGCGGGCTCGGGCGTAGATTATCAGCGTGAAGCGCAGTACACACGCCGCAAAGCGGCCGCCAGCAGCGCAGGCGGTTTTTGCAAGAAAGAAGTGGCAGAGTGAGCGAGAACGGCCCCAGGCAACATACGCAATCGACAGTACCCGGCAAAACCAACAGCGTCGCGCTGACCGAAGGGCCCAGCCGCGCGGCGGCGCGCTCCTACCTGCGCAGCGTCGGCTTCTCGAAGGACGACCTGCACAAGCCCATCATCGGCATCGCCAACACCTGGACCGAAATCGGCCCGTGCAACTTCCATCTGCGTCAGGTAGCGGAAGCCGTCAAGCAGGGCGTGCGCGAAGCAGGCGGCACCCCGATGGAGTTCAACACGGTCACGATTCATGACGGCATCACGATGGGCACCGAGGGTATGAAGGCTTCGCTGATTTCGCGCGAGGTCATCGCCGACTCGATCGAGCTGGTGAGCCGCGGCAACTCTTTCGACGGGCTGGTCTGTATTGCGGGCTGCGATAAGAACATGCCGGCCGCCATCATGGCTCTCGCGCGATTGAACATTCCCGGGCTCATGCTCTACGGCGGGTCAATCGCCCCGGGAAAGCTGCCGCGGCCGGATGGGTCGGTAAAAGAAATTACAATCCTCCAGGTGTTTGAGGCAATCGGCTCGCACGCTGCCGGTAAGATTGACGATGCCGAGCTGGAAGCTGTAGAAGCCGCGGCCTGCCCGGGACCGGGCGCGTGCGGCGGCCAGTTTACGGCCAACACGATGGCCATGGCCGGCGAGTTTCTCGGCATCTCGCCGATGCAAATCACGGGCGTGCCGGCGATGAGCAGGGAGAAGCACGAGGCTTCCTGCGAGGCGGGCCGCCTGGTCATGGAGCTCGCGCGCAAACAGATCAAGCCGCGCGACATCCTGAACCGGGAGGCTCTGGAAAACGCCATTGCCGCGGTAGCCGCTTCAGGCGGTTCAACCAATGCCGTGCTTCACCTAATCGCGATTGCCCGCGAGCTCGACATTCCGCTCTCGATAGAAGACTTCGATCGGATCAGCGAGCGCACTCCGTTTATCTGCGACCTCTCGCCCGGCGGCACATACGCGGCCAAGGACTACCAGGACGCGGGCGGCTCGCGCGTCCTCGCGCAGCGGCTTCGCGAGCGCGGCTCGCTCCACGACATCGCAACCGTCTCCGGCAGGAGCCTATTTGAAGAGGCCGGGCTTGCGGAAGAAACGCCCGGGCAGCGCGTCATCCGCAGATGGGAGCAGCCGCTGAAGCCTACCGGCGGCCTGGTGATCCTGCGCGGCAATCTCGCGCCCGAAGGCTGCGTGCTCAAGGTTGCCGGGCATGAGCGCGTCTTTCACCGAGGCCCGGCGCGGGTCTTCGACTCGGAAGACGCCTGCTTCGCGGCGGTCGAAAGCGGCAGGATTCAGCCGAACGACGTTTGCGTGATTCGCTACGAGGGCCCGAAAGGCGGCCCGGGCATGCGCGAAATGCTCGCCGTGACGGCGGCGATCACGGGCATCCCGTAGCTGAGCTAACCGGTTACGCTGCTGACCGACGGACGCTTTTCGGGCGCGACACGCGGGCTCATGGCCGGCCATGTCGCGCCGGAAGCCGCCGTCGGGGGGCCGATTGCCGCGATTCTGGAAGGGGACACAGTCACCTTTGACATTGCAAACCGGACGCTGTCGATCGATGTGCCGGATAGCGAGATTGCGGAGCGGCTTGCAAGCTGGCACGCGCCCGCGCCGCGGTACACGCGAGGAGTGTTTCGCAAGTATGCGGATGCGGTGTCGTCGGCATCGCTGGGAGCGGTGACGGGGTAAAGGCACGCTTCCGGCTTTGCTCAGGGAGCGTAGTTTCTATCAGTGCGGTTAAAGTCGCAACGCAGAAATCAGGAGCACAAGATGAGCCATGGACGCGAGCTACCGAACCCGATGCAGGACTGGCAGATGGGACGCGGCGCACAGCCTGCGCCCCCGGCGCCGAAGCACACGCACGAGGAAGTCGCGGGCGCGCGCGAAGCGCAGGTCGCCATCGATCTGACGGGTGCCGAAATTGTATGGGCAACGCTGGAAGGCGAGGGTGTGCGCGAGGTGTTCGGGTACCCGGGCGGCGCGATTTTGCCTGTGTACGACGCGCTGCGCAAGTTTCCCATCCGGCACATCCTGGTGCGGCATGAGCAGGGTGCAACGCACATGGCCGACGGATACGCGCGTGCCTCGGGGCGGGGGGGCGTGGCGATTGCCACCTCAGGGCCGGGCGCAACCAACATGCTGACCGGGCTGGCAACGGCCATGCTCGATTCCATCCCGATCGTGTGCATCACGGGGCAGGTTTCGAGCAAGGTGCTCGGGTCGGACGCGTTCCAGGAGGTCGACATCACGGGCGCGGCACTGCCCCTGACCAAGCACAACTACCTGGTGACGCGCGCCGACGAGATCGCGCCGGTGCTGCGCGAGGCATTCGCGGTGGCGCAGGCGGGGCGGCCGGGGCCGGTGCTGGTCGACATCACAAAAGACGCGCAGCAGGCGGTGGCGCGGTTTGACTTTGCGGCGGCGGCACCGAGGCCGCGACGGCCGCACCCCATGCTCGGTGCCTCGGAAAGCGCGGTGAGGGAGGCAGTGGAGCTCCTGCGCGGGGCCAAGCGCCCGGTTATCCTGGCCGGGCACGGCGTCATCAAGGCGCATGCGACCGAGCAGGTGCTGACGCTGGCCGAGCGGCTGCAAATTCCGGTCGCGACTACCCTATTAGGACTCGGCGGCTTCCCTGCTTCGCATCCGCTGGCGCTCGGCATGATGGGCATGCACGGGGAGTCGTGGGTGAACGATGCGATCCAGCGGGCCGATCTGCTGATCGCCTGCGGGATGCGCTTCGACGACCGCGTGACGGGCACGCTGGCAAGCTACGCGCCGCATGCGAAAAAGATTCACATTGAAATCGACCCGGCGGAGATCAACAAGAACGTCAAGGCGGATGTAGCGCTGGTGGGCGACCTGCGCGAGGTGCTGGAAATGCTGCTGCCGCGCTTGCCCGCCCTCACCACGGGCGAAAGCGCGTGGGTGCGCGAGATCAACGCGAGCAAGGGCGAGGGCGCGGTGCGCGACATCCGCAACCTGCCTGACCTGGGCCACCTGTACGCGGCGCATGTGATGCACGACCTGTGGCGCGTGACCGAGGGCAGCGCGATTGTGGCGACTGATGTGGGCCAGCATCAGATGTGGGAGGCTCAGTATTATCGGCACGAGCACCCCAGAACGCTGATTACCTCCGGCGGGCTCGGGACCATGGGCTTTGCGCTGCCCGCGGGCATCGGTGCCAAGGTCGCCTGCCCCGACCGCGAAGTGTGGGTGATCGCGGGCGACGGCGGCTTCCAGATGACAGCCTGCGAGCTTTCCACGGTCGCGCAGGAAAACCTCGACATTAACATCGCCATCGTGAACAACGGCTACCTGGGCATGGTGCGGCAGTGGCAGGAATTTTTCTATGACAAAAACTATGCGTCGTCGCCGATCCTGTCGCCGGATTTTGTGAAACTGGCGGACGCGCACGGGATTCCGGGCGCGACGGTGCGCGCGCGAAGCGAGGTGGACGCGGCGCTTGCACTGGCACGCACGACCAGGGGGCCTTTCTTGATCAACTTCCTTGTCGAAAAAGAAGAGTCGGTGTACCCGATGATTCCGGCGGGAGCGGCGCTGCACGAGATGATTCGCCGGCCGGGCGGGGCTGACCCGATGTTGGAAACGGGAGAGGACGCGTGACTCCGACATTAGATGATATTAATTCGGTTGAACTTTGGGTTGGTGTTGCTGTTTTGGTTCTTGAATCCGAGGTACTCCCATTTGGGGTGAACACAAAGCGTTTCTTCGTTTACTGCGCGACGCACACTGGTTCCTGCGCAGAGTTCGGATGCAAAGTGGACAGAAAGCTAGCCCGTTCGGGTTGGAAAATCATTGCATTCTCGAGCGTTACCCTTGCAAAGAACCTAGAGAAGGTTCCACTAAGCCTCGCTGTATTGATTGACGAGGCTCGTGATGATGACTGGCTTTGTGCTCGGCATGGTGGCGATTCTGAAGATGAGCAAGATGTATTTATGAGTGAGTTCCTGGAATGATGGCTGATTGAGGAGATAGCTGCCCCATGCTGCACACTTTTGTCGCACTCGTAGAGGACAAGCCGGGCGTCTTGAGCCGCGTTTCCTTGCTCTTTCGCAGGTTGAACGTGAACATCTACTCGCTCGTGGTCGGGCGGTCGGAGCGGGCCGGCACCTCGCGCATGACGATTGTTGCGGAAGCCTCGTCAACCGCCGGGCACCGCATTGCGGCTTCACTCTACAAGCTGGAAAACATCATCAGCGTTGACGATGTGGGAGCGGAGGCAAACGTCACGCGCGAGCTCGCGCTGATCAAGGTGGCGGCCACGCCGCAGACGCGCTCGCACATCTTCGAGCTAGTGGAGGTATTTCGCGCGCGCATCGTAGACCTGGCGACCGAGTCGCTGATGATCGAGCTGACCGGGGTTGAAAGCAAAATCGAAGGGCTGATTCAGGTGCTGGAGGAAAGCGGCGACCAGGTTTTAGAAGTAGCGCGCACCGGGCGCATGGTGATGCGGCGCGGCAAGCACGGCTCGCGGGTGCTGGGGGCGATGCGCATGCCCGGCATGGCGGGCGAGGAGCACGAAGCCGAGGTGCTGGAGCCGGATGTAACCGGCGGGTCGCGGTTTGTGGAATGAGCGAGTATAAGGTAAAGCAGGTCCTTCGTCGCTTCGCTCCTCAAATGACGCACTTACAAAATGTTTTAAGTACATCAAGATAGAAGAGGCTTATAAATACCATGGCAAAGACTTACCACGACAACGATGCTGACTTATCCATTATCCAGGGCAAGAAAGTAGCCATCATCGGCTACGGTTCGCAGGGCCACGCGCATGCGTTGAACCTGAAAGACTCGGGCGTCGATGTACGAATCGGGCTGCGGGCGGGCTCAAAGTCCGAGGAGAAGGCGCGCAGCGCGGGGCTTGCGGTTGCGCCGGTGGCTGAGGCCGCGCAGTGGGGCGACGTCGTGATGATTCTTGCACCTGATGAGCTGCAACGCACGATCTATGCCGAGCACATCGCGCCCGCGCTCACGGCAGGCAAAGCGCTTGTATTCGCGCACGGCTTCAACATCCGCTTCGGGACCATTACGCCGCCCAAGGATGTGGACGTGTTCCTGGTCGCGCCGAAAGCGCCGGGGCACCGGGTGCGCGAAGTATTTCGCGAAGGCGGCGGCACGCCGGGGCTCATCGCCATTGAGCAGGACGCGACCGGCGGGGCGCATGCGCTCGCGCTCTCCTATGCGAAGGGGATCGGCTGCACGCGAGCCGGCGTGATTGAAACTACATTTAAGGAAGAAACCGAGACCGACCTGTTCGGTGAGCAGGCGGTGCTGTGCGGGGGTACGGCAGAGCTGGTCAAAGCAGGCTTTGAAACGCTGGTCAATGCCGGGTATCAGCCGGAGATCGCCTACTTCGAATGCCTGCACGAGCTGAAGCTGATCGTGGACCTGATGTATCGCGGCGGCCTCGCGTACATGCGGCACTCGATCTCCAATACGGCTGAGTGGGGCGATTACCAGTCGGGCAAGCGCGTCGTGACGCCCGAGGTGCGCGAGGAGATGAAGCGGATCCTCGCCGAAATCCAGGACGGGACGTTTGCGCGCAAGTTTATCGCGGAGAACGAGGCCGGAAACGGGACGTTCAACAAGATTCGCAGGAGCGAGGCGATACACCCGATCGAAACGGTAGGCGCGGAACTGCGGGCGGCCATGCCGTTTCTCGATCCTGTTGTTGTAAAGGATGGGACGCCGCAGCCCGCGGGAATTAAATGAATATAGTGTCGCATACGTGAGGCTGATGCTCACAGCCTCGCGTAGCTGGCATTTTTACAATGCAGATGATACTTCAATCGTTTGTAAGTTCTCATCATCACATATGCAGCAACAACTTGAGCTGCTCATTTATAATAGCTTCATTACTAAGTTTATCCAGTGAGCAAATAATAACCAGTTCTACGCTTGCAACCAGAGCGCTCGACAATCCCGAGCGGGTTAGTTTAGTAACAAATGATCGTTCGGCTTGAGCATGTATAGCAGTCGGCAAGCTGTCAAAACCCCTACCATGGGAATGCGGCAGATTATGCTCAATGCAGGCGATTGTAAGAGATGCATCGCGGGCAGCGCTAATCCAGTACCCTGCCTGCCACAAGCGGCCGCGCTCAATACAGAAACGTGCACGAACAAGATGGTGAACGGCATAGCCTAACAGGTATCGTGACGCCGGCGGCTGGGTGGCAGGCAGGCTTACCGCTTCTCCGAAAAGAAGTTTGAAATTATGTCCGGTTGCGCCGAAGTGAGAGGCTGGGCTAACGGATAGATCAACTTGTAAACAGCCTGGAAGTAAAAAGACGCGGAAAAGTGTTTGCCCGCTTGAAATGTCAAAAAGCTGCGTTGCGCCAAACTCCCTATGCAGCATCACCGCAAAGTCATCAAGGATGGCAAGTTTTTGAGTCTCATCCTGCACGGCAAAAGTCAGATCAAGATCCGACCAGCGGTCACTATTACCATGAGCTAGCGAGCCGACGACCGCTCCCGACGTAACCCTTTGATCGTCGCTGATGAACTGCAAGATGCGGTCGCACACATGATCACGAAATCTTGCGGTAAATAGTTCTGCCAACTCTGCACTCGTTCTTATTGTCCAACTTAAAATGATTATTCCACGATAGATGTGCGAGTAAAGCAGTAAGGAGCCAGATATAAGAAGTGTCTGGTCCTTACTGCTGATAGAGCAGGCCTACAAGTTGGCAAACGCCGCAAAATCCGTCCCGGGCGTCAACGACACACCCCGCAGCACTTCGCCGAAGCCGGCATGCTCCACCTCCACAAACGGCAAGTCGCCGCCGAGCGCGGGGTCAATGTTGCCGACTACGTCCAGGGTGACAAACAGCTTGTTGGGGTCGGCACCGGTATCGCCCGCGCCGCTGGTGGTGGAGCCGATCGCCCAGATGGCGACCAGCCCGTCAGGGCCGACGAGGCCGGTGATGTTGCGCAGCCCGTCGACGGTCGGCGACCACGGCAGGCCCGTCGCGGCGTTGATGCCGGTCGGGTAGCCGGCGACAGTATAGGGCGTGCCGATGCCGAGACCGTTCTTAATGACATAGGCCAGCTTGAAAGTCTTGCTGCCCGGGTCCAGCACCCACTTCTGCAGCCCGGCGGTGGTTTGCGCGGCGGCATGGGTGTACAGGTCAGCGCCGCCCGCATATCCGTCGCCCTCATCGGCGACGTAGAGCGTAGTCGCATTGGCGAACCAGAGGCCGAACGGGTAGCTGACAGGCGTGTTCTTTGCAAGCGCGGTCGGGAAGCCCGCGAGAATGCAAAGATTATTCGGGAGCCCCGCGGTCTGAAGCGTGGCAGTGTTGACGGCCAAGGGCGCGGTGGGCAGCACGGCTCCGGGCTTGGGCAGGCCGACCCCATTGGGGCACGCGCCGCCGACCATATCGACAAAGTAAACCGTATTAACGCCGTTGCCGCCCGAGCCCTTGGTGTAATACAGCACATTATTAAAGATCGTTTCGCCGCGCAGGTTGTCGTCCTTGCCGATCTTGTCAGCTTTGTCGCCGAGCTCCGTCACGGAGAAGCTCGCAACCGGAGTAGGCAGCCCGGGATTTTGCGCTTCTTCGGCAGCTGTGGCTTCAGGGATAAACTGTGCGCCCGCGCCTAGAATCACGCCGTCCGGCTGCGGGTTAGCACCGTTGCCGGCATTGCCTGCAGTGTAGTAGACCGGGGCCGCTCCGGAGTTGTTCAGGATCGCGGAGCGGCCGTTGTTGCCGCTGTAGGCGTTGGTCTCGGTGAAGGCGAAGCCGCCGGCTGCGCTCACGCGCGCGACGGCGCGGTAGTAGGGCGTTTGCCCGTCGGGGTTGGTCGGGTCAACCGCGAGCGGAGTGTTGGAGTTCGATACATCCAGTGTGTTGACCGGGGCCACATAGCCCATAAAGGTGAGATATCGGTTATCGGTGGAAAGATGGAGCCCAAGCTCGGACTTGGAAGAAAAACTGGTCACAAGGTGCTTGCCGTTGCCGCTCACATCCGAGTTCGGTACCTCGATGGAATCGATTGGTGCCCCGAGAAGAGAGATCTGGTCGAGGTAAATGCGCGAGGTAATGCCGAAGTTCGGGTCGTACAACACATTGTTAAAGATGAAAGGATAAACGCCGTTCGCGGTCGCACCCGTGCCTGCCGGGCAGCCCGCGGTAGTTTGAGCGCAGTTGGGCGGCAGGATTTGTCCAACGGTGACATTGCCCGCGTTGTTGTCGTACACGCTGCGGCTTACCACGATGTTGTTGGGCTGCAGCCCCGCGGTTTGCGCGTGGACGGCAAGTGTAGGCAGCAGCAAGGCAGGCGAGGCGGCGCGGAACAGGCGAAGAATCATTCAATCTCCCGGCGAAGACAGGGCTTGAACGCGCCCTATCGCACGAGGAGAAACGGTAGCACTGCCGTATGACGGAGCTGTTACAGCGCAGCCGCATGCCGTTCCCCCCAGAAATCCTACGGTGCATTGAACGCCTTGCGATTTGCTTCCATGGCCGACAAGCATGGCAGCGTTACCGGAGTGCAAGGTAACTTCATGAATGACAATGGCGGCATCCGGTGCGAGCTTGCCGTCGTCCTACTGCGGTATGCGTCAAGGAAAGACGTTCCTTCTTGTTACGGCCATGCTCGGCAGCTTCGGCGGCGGGCGCGGGCAGGCGCAGGCCCATGCCGGCTGCTCGGCCAAGCCGCAAACCCTTGCAGCCATGCGCGGCTGCTATCGGCCGCTGGTGGTGCTGGCGCGCTCGGGTGAGGATGCGCGTGTGCGCGAGCAGCAGCGGCTGCTGGACGCGGCAGCGGATGACCTGAGGGACCGCAACGTGCTCTACATACCGGGGTGGCAGCCGACGCTGGACGCGCCGTATACAGTGCTGCCCCCGGCGGAGCTTGACGGGCTGCGGAAGCAATTTCACGCATCGAGCGATGACTTTCTAGTGCTGCTGCTGGGCGAGGACGGCGGGGCCAAGCTCCAAAGCCGCAAGCCGATCACCGCGGATCGGCTGAATAGCCTGATCGACGCCATGCCGACGCGCAAACTTGAAATGCGGCGGGCGCATAGCAAGGAGCCGTTGCGCGCTGTGCAAGCGCCGCGGGAGTAGGATGAGCGCTATGAGCACTGCAACGAGGCAGCCTGAGATCGAGGTACCTACACCGTCGGAGCCGTCCTCGTGCGAGCGGATTTTTGAGGCGCTGCGCAGGCTTTCCTCGCTCCAGGACCTGGAGGATGCGGACTGCCGCTGGCTGGCAGAGCACGGCGTGGAGCAGCACGCAGCCTCGGGCGCGGTGCTTTTTCAAGAAGGGCAGCCGGCGACGTCCATGACGATCCTGCTGCGCGGCGAAATCCATGTGCGCCGGATGTACGGAGCCTCCATTCCTCTCTTTATCGGCAGGTCCGGGCAGATTACCGGACTGCTGCCTTTTTCCCGGATGAAGACCTACGGCGGCGTGGGTTTCGCGGTCGGCGATGTGTGGGCGCTGGCCATTGACCGCTCGCTCTTTCCGGCGATGCTTCAGGCGATCCCTTCCATGGCGCAGCGCGCGGTCACGGTGCTGCTGGACCGAGTGCGCGAGGTAACGCGCATGGAGCAGCAGGCGGAAAAGCTGAACGCGCTGGGCAAGCTCGCGGGCAACCTGGCCCACGAGCTCAACAACCCGGCTTCGGCGGCGCAGCGGGCTGCCTCCGGGCTGCTGCGGGAGCTGCGCGCCCACGGGCAGCAGAAGTATGAGCTGGGTGCGATTTGCCTGGAAAAAGCCGAGCTGCAAACAGTGCGGGCATGGCAGGAGGAGATGCGCGGGCGCGCGGGCGCGCGGGCGGACATGGCCGCGCGCGAGGATGCACTGGCGGTCTGGTTTCAGGAGCACGGCCTCGGTGAAGAGAGCTGGCGCTCAACGCCGGACCTGAGCGAGGCGGGTGTGGAGCCGGCGGATCTGGACCGGCTCCATGCCGCCACAAACGGGCGCGGGGTTGACGTGGTGCTGCGGCAGTTTGCCTCATCGCTGCGGGCCGAACACATGACGGAAGCCATGGTCAACGCAACGGCGCGCATCTTTGACCTCATCAATGCGGTCAAGGACTACTCCTACATGGACCAGGCGCCGATTCAGGAGATCAGCATCCCGCAGGGCATTGAAAGTACGCTGGTGATGCTGCAATCGCGCCTGGCCGGGATTGAAGTGGAACGGCACTACGCGGCGGACCTGCCCACAATCTCCGCTTACGGCTCAGAGCTGAATCAGGTATGGATGGCACTGCTGGAAAATGCCATCGATGCCATTGAGCGCGGCAGTGAAGGGCGCCGTCCCGAGGGCGGCGGAAGAATCACGATCGGCATTACGGTGTCAGGCCCGCTGCTGTTGACGGAAATATGGGACAACGGCCACGGCATTCCTCCGGAGCTGCGCGACCGGATTTTTGAACCGTTCTTTACAACGCGGGCTCCCGGGCGCGGACTTGGACTCGGGCTTGATACCGTGCAGCGCATTGTGGGCAAGCACCGCGGGTATGTGCGTGTGCAGAGCCGCGCGGAAGCTACGTGCTTCCAGGTACGTCTGCCGATCGAGCAATTGCAGGCGTACTAAGCATAAAGCCGAGCCGATCTGGAGTTTAACGGTCTGAACGGAGCAAGGTACAAGCCAGGCCGACGCACACGACGGCGCTGCCCCAGTGGATAGGGAGCACCCGCTTCGGGTCGGGGCCGTGCCGCAGCGCGATCACGCCGTCGCCGACCGCAATACCTGAGCCGAGAGCCAGGGTAACGCCGAGGGCGCGGCGGTCGCGTAGCAAGGAAAAAGCCACGACAACCCCTCCCACAAACAGATCGCGGATGCCCGCGGCTGTCATGTAAGCACGATCCGAATCCGTGGAAACCGGCACCCCATAGCCCTGTGCCGCGAGCTTCGGACGCACGGCGGCAAGGGTGCCGATAGCCAGCATGGCCACACCGCCGGCAGCGCCGATAAAGGCAAGGCCAGGCGCAAGCGGGGCCGGCTCAGCAGCGGCTCGGGGGCTTATTTTGTCGCGGCTGTTCATGGAAGTCATCTCCGGCCCCGCAAACGCAGCGCGATGCCCCGAAAAGCGTGGTTGCATGTTGTCCGCCGTTATGGGAAGCGCCGGCAGGCTATGCTGTTTTACTGCTCTACCTCAACGCCGCGCCAGAAAGCGACATGATTCTTGATGTTATGTGCCTGCGGCTTGGGATCGGGATAGTACCAGGCGGCATCGGGGTTTTCCTGGCCTTCAATCAGCAGCGAATAATATCGGGCCTGACCTTTCCAGGGGCAGGTGGAGGTGGTGCTGCTGGGGCGGAAGAATTCACGCTTTAACGCGCTTTCCGGGAAATAGACATTTCCTTCCACCATTTCGAATTTATCGCTTTCCGCGATAAGTTTACCGTTCCATGTTGCTCGCGCCATTGGTTCTTCCTTTCATTTCCTCATGCGGCAGCCGCATTTTTATTCCCACTTACCTTAGCAGAAATCTACGGCTGCCCTTGGTTTTTGCCCTAAAAAGCTACACCGCGATCTTTTCCCGCTTCACTGCGGCTTTAGACCTCGACTTAGGAGAAACTGCCTTCTTGCCGGCAATCTTTTTCGCTGCGCTTTTTACAGCGGCAGGCCGCGCCGCCGCGGCCGCCGGACGTACTTCCACCGGCGCTGCTCCGTCCGGGGCATCGCCCACGCGCTCTGTAAAGCTGCACGCAGTGGCTTCTTCCGACTCTTCCGCGCCCTTTTTGCGCTTTACCGGTTTCTTTTTCGCATCATCAGCCGCGGCGCTCTTTTTATTGTTCGGGCACACCAGGTACACGCCCGACTTCAAAACTTTCTCCATCAGGTAAGGGCTGTTGCACTCCGGGCAGTGCGTCGGGATAGGCTTGTGGTTCGCCGTAAAATCACACTTAGGATAGTTGGTGCAGGAATAGAAGATCGAGCCGAACTTCGACTTTTTCTGCACGATTTCGCCGCCGTCGCACTTGGGGCAGTCCATGCCGATCGTGTCCTGCTTGATGTACTTGCACTTCGGATAGGCCGAGCAGGAAACAAACTCGCCGTACTGCCCGTTGCGCAGCACCAGCTGCGAGCCGCACTTGGGGCAATCCTCATCGAGCGGCACGGGCGGCTTCTGCTGCTGCTTCTGCGTCAAACGGCGCACGGTTTTGCAGGGCGGGTCTTCGTTGTAGCCGGGGCAGGCCATAAACGGCCCGAACGGACCGTTGCGCAGGATCATGACGCGCCCGCATGCCTCGCAATACTCTTCTTCCTTCTCCTCGGACTCGCCCTCGACATGGAGGTTCGGTTTCGCGTCGAAGTTCTCCTTAGTGAAGTTGCAGGAGTTCTTGTCCTTCTTGTTATAGGCGGTGCAGGCGTAGAAGGTACCAAATTTACCCCACTTCATCACCAGCGGCGAGCCGCAGTTGTCGCACTTTTGATCCGTCGGGATTTCCATGCGCTTCAGGTCTTCCATGTGCTCGGAAGCTTCGCCCAGCTCCTGCTTAAAGTGACCGTAGAAGCCCTTCAGCAGCGCCGTCCACTGCTCCTTGCCGAGCTCGATGTCGTCCAGCTCGGTTTCCAGCCGGGCAGTGTATTGGGTGTCGAAGATGTAAGGAAAGTTTTTGATCAGCAGATCGGTCACAACCGTGCCGATTTCAGTCGGCACAAACCCGCCGGTGCGCTTGGAGCCCATTTTCTGGACGTACTCGCGCTCCTGGATGGTGTTGATAATGGCCGCGTAAGTGGAGGGACGGCCGATGCCGCGCTCTTCCAGCACCTTGACGAGCGAGGCCTCGGAATAACGCGGCGGCGGCTCGGTAAATTTCTGCACGGCCTCGACCGGGGAGCGCACGGTAAGTTCGCCGAGATCGGGCTCGACAAACTCAGGCAGGTCCTGGCGCTCGGCCTCATTCGCGGCTTCCTCGTTGCGGGCCTCGATCTCGGCAGCCTTCAACTCATGTTTGGCGTGGGCTTCGGCCAGCTTCGCGGCGCGGCGGCGCTCGCTTAACTCGCGCAGGGCTGCGGGCGACGCGCGCTGGAGCTGCCGGCGCGCTTCCAGCGTGGGCAGCGTTTGCGTGGGATCGTGGGCACCCGCTTCGTCAGCATCGGCGTAGATTTTGAGGAAGCCGTCAAAACGCAGCACGGAGCCGGAAAGCCGAAAGTTATAGGTGCGGTCTTCTTCGGCGTCGATCTCGACCGTGGTCTGGTCCCAGATGGCCGGGACCATCTGGGAGGCGACAAAGCGCTGCCAGATGAGCCGGTATAGCTTGAAC
>CAXTSG010000012.1:0-21656 GCA_964246825.1 uncultured Acidobacteriaceae bacterium
GATCGGCGGGCTGGCGGGGGGCGGCACGGGGGCCGGAATCGGCGCTCTGAGCGGCGGCGCGCTCGGCGCGGGCACAAACGCGGTCACGCGCGGTCAGGAAATCGTTATCAAGCCCGAGCAGGTACTCCAGTTCCACACCTCGGCTCCGTTCGAGGCGACCGTGAACATCCGCAACGGCCACCAGACGATGCCGACAGCGGCACGGGACACCGAGTAGGCGACAGCCGATTCAGCCCGGCTTCTCTACGCGGCACCGGCATCCTGCGGTGCCGCGTTCGTGCTTTTCAGGCCCGCTTGACCGAAGCCGCGTCCCATGAGACAAGAAGCACGGTTGCACGCGACGCTCACAGTGACTTCGGTGTGAGCCGCGCCCCGGAAAGGTCCAGCATGTCGCTTCTGATTGGCAAGAACGGCTTTACACTTCCGCTTGAATTGATAGTTTCCCGACAGGCCATCCTTGCGCAAAGCGGCTTCGGCAAAAGCTATACGGCGTCCGTCGAGGCCGAGGAGATGCTGCGCAACGGCCAGCAGATCGCCGTCATCGACCCGACCGGCGCGTGGTGGGGCCTGCGCTCCTCCGTTTCCGGCGACGGCCCCGGCTACTCGATCATCGTTTTCGGCGGCCGCCACGCCGATGCGGAGCTTGAGCCGAGCGCCGGACGCGCCCTCGCCGCGGCACTCGTGGAACACGGCTTTTCCGCCATCTTCGACCTAAGCGAGATGGAAACCGAAGACCAGGTCCGCTTCGGTGCCGACTTCACGGGAGAGCTGCTGCGCATTAACCAATATGCCATGCACCTGTTCCTCGACGAGGCCGAGGTTTTCGCTCCGCAGTCCATCAATCTAGCAGGGCAGAAAATCAGCTTGGGACGGGTGTCCCGGCTGGTCAAGCAGGGCCGCATCAAGGGCATCGGCGTCACCATGATCTCGCAGCGCGCGTCCAGCATCAGCAAAGACATCCTGAGCCAGGTAAGCACGCTCGTCGTGCTTCGTCTGAGCTGGCCATCCGATATCGAAGCAGCTACAGACTGGATGGCAAAGAAGGTCAGCCCGGAGTTCGCGAAGTCGGTCGCCGTCGCGGTACCGACGCTGCCAGTCGGCACGGCCTTCGTGTGCTCCCTCGGCATAGCCGAGCGCATCGAGATCCGGGAGCGAACCACCTATGATTCCGGCGCGACACCGGTGCCGGGTGAGCGTAAGAGCGAGCCCACGGTGCTCGCCGCAATTGACATCGAAAACCTGGGCAGGACCGTGGCAGAATCCGCCAAACGTCTGGAGGAAAACTCACCGGAATACCTGCGCAAGCGGATCACGGACCTCGAGCGGGCAGCACCTGCTCCCGGTGCCGGTCGAAGCACAGTGGAGACGGGCGCGCTCAAGAGAGAGATCGGGCAACTGCGCCTTGCCTTGCAGGAGGCGTCGGCAAGAGAGAAACAGCTCCGGCAGGAGAACCTGCAGCAGACCAGCATGCTCGACGCCGTCCGGCAGGCTTTGGACACTGCTCCGGCTGCCGTGCTGCAAAACAGTGCAAAGGCTCTTGGGGGAGCACACCGGGCAAGGCAGACCACTCCGGGCGAGCTGTCGAAGCCGAAGCCTTCTGCTAGTCCTACAAAAAGACCTGCACGGCAGAAGCCTGTTGAATCTGCTGTGCTGCCTGCGGCGGGCGCACTCGCGTCACGGGAACAAACGCTGCTCGACACCTTGGTGCGACTGGAAGCATTCGGCTTTGCTAAGCCCTCGAAGAGGCACCTCGCGGCTTTCAGCGGCTATGCCAGCCTCAGCAGCGGCAGCTTCACCACACCCGTGGCGGCGCTCGCGCGGCGAGGGCTTCTCAGCTCCGACCGCGGGCTGGTGTCGCTTACCGGTGACGGGCGTGCCAGGGCGCGGCCTTGGGAGCGGCCCACTTCCGAGGAGGAGCTGCAGGCACAGGTATTCGCCCTGCTTAGTGCAGGGGAGCGCAGGCTCATGCAGGTGCTTCTCACCGCACTGCCGCACGGCATGAGCCGGAGCAGGCTTGCGGCCGATAGCGGATATGCCGGAACCAGCTCCGGCAGCTTCACGATGCCGCTTGCGAAGCTCCTCAAAATGGGTTTCGCCGATGCCGTCGATCGCGGCGTCGTCCGCGCGAACCGGGTACTGTTTCCGGATAAGACAGCCGTGGCAGTGAAAGCGATAACTGGTGCCGCGCCGAAAAAAGTGAGGCAGATGCAACACCATTTCCACCATCCGGAACATCCGGACGGGCGCGGGAAGCAGGCAGGCTTGTTCATGGAAGGCGCGGGATAACGAACACTGCACCATTTTCACTTGCACGAGGAGATGACCAAGATGAGACCGAAGAAAGTAATCCTGCTGGTAGACGGGAATGAAGCAGCGCTCGGCATACGACGCTTCATGCTCGAAACACGCGGCTATCGCGTCCTGACAGCGGCTAGTGCCGGGGAAGCGCTTGTGAGTTTTGATCGGCACCATATCGACCTCGTTGTCAGCGACCTCCTACTGCCGGACATGCACGGCGATGACCTTATACGCATGCTCAAAACCGAGGCACCGAAAACACGCGCCCTGCTTTTCAGCCTGACCGTGCGGGAAGGCTTGTGTAGCTCGTTTGCGGACGTCTGCCTTCGCAGCGGCACCTTCTCACCCGCCCGGCTTCTGGATGAGATCAAACTCCTGCTGATCCAGAAGCGCGGGCCGAAGAAAATGCATGGCCGGGATGCCGTGTATGTGCGCGAGCCGGCGGCCTCCCTGAAACAACAAGCAGCGGTTCCCGTCCCGCTCTCAGCTGTGAACTGAAAGGATTGTGTGAGTACAAGTCAGAAACTTCTCATCGCGTTTGCCGTCATCTTTGCTCTCTGGCTTCTGAACCACCGGAACCGGTTTGCCAGCCCGACGGCGGGATCGGATGCGCAGTTAGATTTGTTCGTGCCTGAAGTAAATAACCCAAGCAGCAGGCGCGGCCGTGGGAATGTGGGAGCGCGGCGGGCTGTATCGCCGGGCTTCCAAGGGCGGTGGGAAGGGCGGGAAACAGTCTTATCGTTTTCCGGGCTTTCCACGGTCCGGCATTTCCATGGCCTGTTCTTGCCTGAACAGCGGGACCGGTTCGGGCGGCGTCATCCGCGCCGCGAAGTCGAGCTGCAACTGCTCATGCGCTTCCGGGTGCTGCTCGCGCCAAAGCTCAATCAGCAGCGGCGGCCAGCACATATCCATCGCCAGCTTCCGCGTCACTTTGGCATGGCAGGCCAGGCACACGGTAATCATCAGGCCCAGCTCCGAACGTCCGGCAACCCGGTGATGCACGGCGAGCGAGCGCTTCCGGCCGCCGGGCGCATCACACACCCGACAGCGCCGCCCGTCGCGGTCGAGCACCGCTTCTCGCAGCCCGCCGAAATGCTCATTGTCCTGCCGATGGAGCGAGTAGCAGGTTGCGCACAAGCCGCGCGCCAACATCTGCCCGCGTCCGCACGGGCAGTGCATCCTGCGCTGGGCCGGCTTCTTCATCGGTCAGAACGCCGGTTCTGAGCCGATCTCAACATCGGCAGCCACCCAGCCCTCTTTCCACGGCTCCGTCCGGGCTTGATCGAACGCTACCCCGTTTTCACGCGCGAGGCGGCCCGCATCGAGCAGCAGGCGGCGGGTTCCGGGAAAGTCATCCTCCCTGCCCTCTTCAAGCGAGCGGGCATGACGCGCCTGCTCCAGCAGCTCCGTATCGGCATCGTTCCATCCCGCGCGCCAGCTCGGAGGACGGCCGGCAGAGTCGGGCATCTCGGCCATGCGCGCGCCGAAGCCCGCCGCGTATTCGCCTGAAATCTCCCGACGCCAGTCCTCCAGCAGGTCGCGCAGAAAGGAGCCGCCATCGTGCGGGCCATTGTTCGGGATGTGTACCGGCACATGACCGGTTTCAGGGTTGCGTTCCCCAACCCAGATCGTCCGTTCCTTCGGACCCCAGGGCTGCATCGGTTTCAAACCGTCATCTTCCATCCTCTGCTCCCCAATGATGGTTCATATAGAACGGCATGAACTACGCTATGTTCCCGAATTGTTTCACTGCTTCATCCAGCTCGGTTTTCAGCCATTGCCGATCGTGTACCGCTTCGCCGGTCAACTCCGGGGAGACATCCAAGAACGCTTTAGCCAGGCGAAGTCGCTTCAGGACTTTCTGTATAGCCCTCTCGCGCATGCTCTTGAATCCTGTCAGTCCGGCCGTGTCCTTGCCCAGCATCACATCGGTCGATCTTGTCAGCTGTGTTTCCACGAAGCTGCGGTCTTCCTCTGTCAGGGTGCCTGTCAGCTCTCTGAGCTCGACCCAGAGCTTGATTGTTTGGACCCACGCTAACGCAAGGTCCGTGGCACGTTCCTGCCGACTTTTCATCCACATAGAATGCTCATCCCGTAGACTCCCAAAACATTATTGGCACCAATCGTCGTAACCAGCCTGGGGCCGCTCCGATGTTCGCTAGCCAATGCTCCTCTTCAACGCACAGCTTCAGCAATGGCCTGCGTCACTACTCTGCGACCAGCGTCTTTTTCTGTGCTGGAATAGCTTGATCGACCGATGAAATCAAATGCAGTTGCCGAACACACGCCGACTCCGTGGTACGGAAGACACTCTTCTAGCATGCTGTAGACCGTATCCGCAGCCGGTGAGCTGGCTGCATTGGCAGCTGTGAGCACTCGCGTCTTCTGCTGTAGCTCCTGTGCCTCAGTATCTCTGTTCCAGCGATCTACGCCTTTTAAACACTGACGAACTCCTCCCACCATGAAAACGAGGACAAACAGAAAGCCGGTAATCCAAAGCAGGTTCTGATAAAGATCATCTTTGAACCGCCTTGGCTGACAAATCTCTGCTGCTGATCTTTCCATGTAGTCCTCCCATTATTGTGCCTTCAGTTACAAACGATCGTTTCAGTGATACGTCGTTTCTACGCAAGCAAGCAAACTGCCCAGGACGCTGCCACGACGAAGAAAACTCCTATCCGGATAGCCCATATTTGCCGACGAGATATTGTGTCTAGCAAACTCATCACCATAGTAAGGTAAATGCCAAGCAGCGTGAACAGAGCCGCACCGAACAAAACCGCGCCGTGAAACTGTCGAGTTATTTGCGGTGAAAGTGGAGCAGACAGAGCTCCCGGAGGAAATACAAATACGCTTAGAAGGTAAACACCCACTGCCGCAACCACGCCCGGCATGAGGGCGAAGAACAACATCCATTTGATCGTCATACCGCCGCCGCTGTTTTGTGCCATTTTTTGCCTCCAAAAACGAAGGTTTGTGATTAGATCTGCACCGCGAGCTTTTTGCTTGGCGCTCGCGCCAGCAAGGGAATCACAACCAACTGTCAACGTCATACTATCATTTCGTGGCGTTTGTGATAAGTTCTTTGCATGATTGTCGGCTACGTGCGGGTTTCCACGACCGACCAGACTCCGCAGCTCCAAATCGATGCGCTCAAGGCGGCGAAGTGCAGGCGCGTCTTCATCGACCAGGCAAGCGGGCGGTCCATGAACCGACCCGAACTCACGAAGTGTCTTGATGTGCTTCGCGGGGGCGACACCCTCATCATCTGGAAGCTGGACCGGCTCGGGCGCGCGCTCCGCGATTTGCTTGAAATTGTGGAACGCCTTCGCGGCCGTGGCATTCAGCTTATTTCGCTCACCGAAGAGATTAATACCAAATCCGCCAGCGGCGGGCTTATCTTCCACGTTTTCGCCGTGCTCGCCCAGTTCGAGCGCAATCTCATTCGGGAGCGGACCATGGCCGGGCTGGCCACGGCGCGCGCGCGCGGCCGGCTCGGCGGCGGCAAGCGAAAAACAACGCCGCAGCAGGACAAGCAGATGCGGGCGCTTTGGGAAAGCCGGGAGTTCACGGGGCCTGAAATCGCCAGGCAGTTCGGGATCTCCGAACCGACCTTCTGGCGCCGGGTACGAGCGAAAAGCCTCAAGGAGAGCCTATGAAATCGAGACGCCATACCTTTCCGTACAGTCCACGCGCGTTTCCGGCGATCACAGCAGAAAGCAACGGAGCTTTTGATGGCGAGGCGCGCCACTGTCATCGGACGTTGCCGTGATCTTTTCCGCTGCGAGTGGGACGTGCGCGAAAGCCGTCCCACGCGCCACGGCTTCGATCTGCACATCGGCTGGCCCCTTGATGTACAGGGGCGTCGCCTCAGCGGCCGGGGAAACGGCGGACCTCGACTTGTCCCCACGCGCTCCCTGTACCGCTACTGGCGGCGTTTGTCTCGCGCCCGCGACGGGAGCATCTACGATTTGCCGATGTCCCGCAGTACCCTCAAGCGCGTTCGAGCACTGCTTGGACTAAATTTGTACGCGCAGCACCGGCGCTGGTGGATGCAGCACATCGAGGAGCTTCACGACCTCACATGCACGGATTTTGCCAAGCGTCACGGACTGCATCTTTCGGACGTCAGCAAAACCCGCCGCGAGTTCTTCGGCAGGCGAAAACGTCCAGTCGGGTGGTGGCGCGAACCGGAAACTGCAGCCCTTCTCCGATCCGGCCTGCCGCACATGGTCATCGCCGAGCAGCTCGGTATACCCATCAGCACATCGGGCCGGCTGCGCTGGATGCTTATGCATGCCGCTCAAAAGGAGAGTCCATGAAACAGGCGGTGCGCACCCTATATCTAGGCAAGGACGGCTTCGCGCTGCCGCTGGAGCCGGTGACATCGACGCAAGCCATTCTCGCGCAAGCGCAGCGGCAAAAGCTACACCGCCTCGGTCCAGGCCGAGGAGCTGCTCGAAGCCGGACAGCAGATCGCGGGGATCGACCCGACGGGCGCGTGGTGGGGCTGCGCTCCTCCGCCGCCGGCGACGGGCCGGGCTACGAGGCGGTTGTTTTCGGCGGCGACCACGCGGATGCGCCGCTCGAGCCCCAGGCAGGACGCATGCCGGCCCAAGCCCTTGTCGAACACGGCTTTTCAGCCCTCTTCGATGTGGGCCTGATGCCCATGGACGACCAACTTCGATTTGTTCAGGACTTCGCAGGCGAGCTGCTGCGCATCAATCGGACGGCTCTTTACCTGTTTCTTGATGAAGCCGATGCCTTCGCGCCGCGGCTGCTCGAAAGCAGGGCCCGCAAGCTGTGTCTCGGCACCATCAGCCATTGGGTGAAGCAGGGCGGCATCCGCGGCGTGGGCGGGACGATGATTACGCAGCGGCGGACCTGAACAAGAAAGTTCTCAGCCAGGTCGACACCCTTACCGTGCTCAGGATGAGCCACCCGCCCGACATTGCGACCGCGGCAGACTGGATCAAGGCCAATGTCGGCCCCGAGTTCGCGCGGGAGGTCGCCGACGCCCTGCCCGCGCTGCCCGTAGGGACAGCCTTCGTCTGTTCCGCGCAGCTCGACATCGGCGAGCGCGGGGAGGTCCGGCCCCGGCTCACCTTCACCTCCGGGGCAACCCCGGTACCGGGCGAGCGCCGGGCCGAGCCCAAGGTGCCGGCAAGCGTCGATAGCGAGCGCCTGGGCCGGGAGATTGCATCCTCCGCCAGGCGCGCACAGGAGAACTCGCCCGAGTTTCTGCGCCGCCGCATCGCGGAGCTTGAAACGAACGCCGGGGGCAGCGGCGCTTCGGGCGAAGAGGTCGCCCGGCTCCGGGCGGAGGCGGAACACTGCAGGGCCGCCGCGGAGCGCGCTGCGTTTGCAGGCTACTCGAACCCCAGGAGCGGCGGGTTCGCCGGGCCCGCGGCCGCGCTCGTGCGGAAAGCTCTTACCCGCTCGCTCCAGGGTTCGGCCGAGTTGATCGATGCCGGCCGGGAAGCCGCGCATGTGCCGAGTCGCCCCGCGACAACGGAGGAGCTGCAAGAACGCATCTTTGCCCTGCTCGGCACAGGCGAACGCACACTGCTCACACTTCTCATCAGGGCTTACCCGGAAAGCCTCACCCGCGAAAAGCTGTCGAGGGAAGCCGGGTACAGCAATCCGAAGTCGGGCGGCTTCGCCCAGCCGCTCGCCCGGCTACTCGAGCCGGGCTTTGCGGAAGCAGCCGGCACGGGAGTTGTACGCGGCAGCGACCTGCTGGTTTTGAAACGGAAAGCGAGGTGAACCATGTCGTTTTCCTCTCTGTACCCGCTGAAACGCTCCGTTCCGACCGTTCACGGGAACAGCAGCGTCGGCCCGGCCGCAGGCGGCCGCGGCGCGAAATCGAATCGGCAAGGTTCTACCCCTCCGAGTTGGTGCGATTCGTTCTGCTCGAAGGGTGCTCACGCGCAGGTACCTGGACCACTGCCCGGCGAAGCTTCGGTGTTGCGATAGCCTCTCTGACCCGCGCCGCCGTGTGTAGCAGTAACCGGAAAAGGACCTAAACGCAACGCGATTTAGGCGGAAGTGCCACGCGGCGTTAGGCTATACCCTAACGCACAATTCTCACACCCTTATCCGAGACACGAAAGCGTGTTCAGGGCGTGTGTATGGTTCCGTCTATCTCGATCTTGGAACACCAGAAACAGAATCGGACATCCTTATGCGGAGCAAGCTCGGCTAGGTCCAACTTACGCCAACAGTGCATGCCTACGCGGCACAGCCATCCGGCCACTGCTGGGGCTTCATGCTCCCTGTTCGGCCACAGGCGCGCCAATGAAGTGACCAACTCGACATCGGACAAAGATTTCGTCATTAGATCACCTCTTCTTGTTTGACACCGCATCCTTTCTGCAGGTTCCAAGGGTACTGATATCCGGCGCTGACTGGCTCGACTTATTACAGCGGCTCAACAACTGTGTTGCATTGATCTAATCAACTAGTGCATTATGCAGTGGTGACGGATCAGGCGAAAACAAAACGAGCTTTCACATTCCGATTGAACCCGAATAGCGGGATTCCCGTGTATCGACAACTCATGGATCAGGTGCAAGCGGCGCTGGCCACCGGCTCCCTCTGCGTGGGCGATCAACTGCCTACTGTGCGCTCCGTAGCTGTTGATTTGACGATCAATCCGAACACTGTTCTTAGGGCTTACAAGGAGATGGAGATTCGTGGGTTGCTCGAAACCCAGCAAGGTTCCGGGACCTTCATCGCCCAGCAGGAGATGAAGCTTTCCCAGAAAGACCACGAGCGTCAGCTCATTATGCTCATTGAAGAATTCGTATCGAGAGCGGGTCAAGCGGGATTCACCATCGAGCAACTGATCCATTCCTTGCAGACACATTTGCAGCACAAAGAACTAAAGAGGAGATAACCGTGTTCCAGTCCAGGCAGTTCAACGGCGTCGCCCTAACCGCATTTCTCGCGTCCCTTGTCGGAGGATTACTGCTTGCGAAGGTCACGGGCTCAATGGTCTCGGCAACCATTGGTGCTGCCATCGGCCTATATCTCCTGTTCGCGATCAAGGTGGTCGACCAATGGCAAAAGGTAGCGTTATTACGATTCGGTCGCTACCAAGGCCTTCGAGGGCCAGGTCTCTTCTTCATCATTCCTATCGCAGAACAGCTAAGTAGGTACGTCGATCAGCGTATCCGTGTGACCACTGTCAGCGCTGAGTCAACATTGACCCGCGATACAGTTCCCGTGAATGTCGATGCCATTGTGTTCTGGCTGGTCTGGAACGCTGAGAAGTCCATTCTTGAGGTGGAAGACTTTCTACAAGCGATCACCCTAAGCTCGCAGACGGCCCTTCGAGAATCCATTGGTCGCCATCAGCTTGCAGAGATGATTACAGACCGGGACACCCTCGGGCGCGAACTGCAAAAAATCTTGGATGAGAAGACCACGCCGTGGGGCATCACCGTCCAGTCGGTTGAAGTTCGCGACGTTCGGATACCGCAGGCACTTGAGAATGCCATGTCGCAGCAAGCTCAGGCAGAGCGGGAAAGACAGGCCCGCGTCATTCTTGGTGAGGCTGAGGTTCAGGTTTCGGAGCAATTTGCTCAAGCCTCGCGTGTCTATGAAAACAATCCAGGCGCCTTGCATTTGCGCGGCATGAACATGCTCTATGAAGCCATCCGCGAGAAGGGAGCGATGGTGATCGTTCCTTCCTCCGCAGTCGAAACGATGGGCCTCGGCGGCACACTCGCTACAGCCTCCATCGCAAAGCAGCAGTAGGCCCAGGAAGGTTGTACATGAAGAACATGACGCTATGTCTCGTTACTCTTGTCTTGTCCACCGCAATGTATCTGCAAGCACAAGATCAGATCGACAATTCTCCTCACAAGGTGCGACTTGTCACGGTTGATCCAGGGGTTCAGCTTGAGGTCTTGGATTGGGGCGGGGCCGGCAGGCCGCTCATCTTGCTCGCTGGCGCTGGAGATACCGCGCATCGCTTCGATGGCTTTGCTCCCCAGTTCACCGGCCAGCATCATGTCTACGGCATTACGAGAAGGGGTTCTGGCGCGTCTAGCGCCCCAGCACCAGCCAATGGCAACTACTCAGCGGACCACCTTGGAAATGATGTTCTTGCGGTGATGCAGGCGCTTCACATCGACCGTCCTGTGCTCGTAGGGCACTCTATCGCGGGCCAGGAGTTGAGTTCCATCGGGAGCCGTTTTCCGCAGAAGGTTTCCGGCCTGATCTATCTCGACGCCGCGACCAGCTTTGCTTTCTACAACTCCACCCACCCGCCGATTGAAATCGAGATGAACGACATCAAGAGACGTATCGACGAAATCGAAGCTGGTGGCGTCGATGAGAAGAACAAGTTATTGCAGCTTGAAGCTGCTGTGTCACGGTTCGAGGCCGTTGTTCACCAGAACAATGAGGAGGTTGCGAATATGCCTCCCTTGCCCCCGCGAACACCAATTGGGGCCGCGATGAACTTTGGGATGCAGAAGTACACCAACATTCCAGTTCCTATACTCGCGATCTATGCATGTCCCCATAACTGGGATCGAGTGCCGGATGATTCGTCGGGTCGGAAGACCGCTCTTATCAGGGATGACAAAGCACGTTGCACCGAGTGGACTGATAACTTTCGCCGCGGCGTGCCCACCGCTCGCATCGTTACGCTTCCAAATGCGGACCACTACGTCTACCTCTCCAACGGGGATAAAGTCGTCACTGAGATAAATGGATTCCTTGCGAGCCTTCGATGAAGAAAGGGATGTAGTGATCAGAACGCTTGGAAGTTTGGCTGTCATGCTGTTCCTAGTTCTGTCGTGTTGCGATAAGCTGTTGGGTCAAACCGGGATTTTTCCTGCTGGCAATAGGCACCTGTACATCCATTGCGAGGGACAACGACATGGGGCCACTGTGATCCTCAGCACCGGTCTTTATCGTGAAGCAAGCGACTGGAGACTCGTGATGCCCGAGATCGCCCAGTTCACTCAAGTATGTAGCTATGACAGGGAAGGCTTAGGTCAAAGCACGGTCGATCATGACGCGGTCCGTCCGGAGAGTGAGAGCCTGGACGAACAAATACAGGACCTCAAGAATCTCCTATCGTCAGCGCATGTTGATGCCCCCTATTTGCTCGTGGGCCACTCGGCAGGCGGTCCGCTGATACGCCGATTTACGCGAGATTTTCCTGAGAAGGTCGCCGCGCTCGTGTTCATCGACTCCGCTCACGAAGAGCAGATATGGCGTTTTCAGGCAATTGATCCGCGATCAGTTCAGGGACCGCCCGCCGATCCTGTCCAGGCTAGGCGTGGAGGCGGTCTGCCATCACCTGGCGAGCGGCTGGTTTGGCACTATGACAAGCCACTGATCGTTCTGGAACACGGCATTCCGCTTACCTTCGAGGGGCCGTTAGCAGCTCATACCGCAGAGTTCAATGCAGCCGTTGACAGTATGGCGCGAGACCTCGCTAGTCGTTCATCGAAAGGACAGTTGCGAATTGCAATCAGAAGTGGGCACGAGATCATGCTGGACGAACCCACTGTGGTGATTGAAGCCGTACATGATGCTTGGAGCGAAGCTTCGCTTTCTGAACACAAATAATTGCTATCAATCCAGGCGAACGTCATCCTGCCTTGTCTTGATGTCCTCGAACCATTTGGAAAGTGCCACTATTTCCGCCTCAATCTGCTCTGGAGTTGGCGCTGGCCGATTCATAGCGTCGGCATCACTGTGTAGAAGCGCAGAACACCTGCCGAAGGCTAGGCGCATCGTTGCGCAGTCTTCTCGCGTGAGGACAGTCAGCTTTAAGAGGTTCTTTGTGTCGACTTTGTTGGCGAGTCGCTTGACCACTGGTGCAAGTGCGTCCTCTACAGCACGCTCCCATGCCGTTCGTAGCTGTTCAAGCAAAGACCGTGAAGTCATATCCCATTCAGCTCGTTTGCCCTGTTCATGCTGAACTTTTGTGTTCTGGAGGTGTTTCGACAATCCCTCGATGATCTGAAGGATGCTTTTGGTGTTGTTTGGACCATTAAGGTCACAGTACCCAGCCGCAGTCTTTCCGCGATTGATGTTGCGGAAATTGATGGTGGTCTTGAGGCGGCGACACTCTTCACTTAGGAGCATGAGAAACGCCAAGTCGTGAGTGAATACAATCACTTGGCGATGCGCGGCTTCCTCTGCAAGTCTCACGGCCACGGCCTCGCGGTGCATGTGATCTAGGGAAGACACAGGGTCATCAAACACCAAACCCGAACAGCCCTGTGTCATGCCTACTTCAGCTAGAAAGGCCGCGATGGCCACGCAACGATGCTCGCCTTCGCTCAGCACCTCTCCTACCGAAGCATTAGGTTGGCTAATCAGGCTGACTTTGAAATAGGGGACTCCTTGTGTCGTTTTATCCTGTCTAAGCTCAATCGCAAGACCAGCTACTCCGAGCCGGTTTATCTCTTGGGCGAATTTAGACCGTAGAGCATTGGTGACAAGCTTTTCTGCCAACTCACCGCTTTTCGCGGTTATTTTATTTGTCGCAGTGTCTTTGAGCGCGACCTGAAGGGCCGCAATTTGCTGCCGCCTCGAAAGCTCCGCGTGAACGTCACTCTTGATCTTCACGAACCACGCCCGATCTACCAGCTCGTCTCGCTCAGCGATCAGCCGGCCCCTCTCTATCGACGCATCTGACGACGTTAAAGCGGTGGCTCTGGTTTGCAGCTGTATACCCGCAGCACGGACGAGAGAGGCAGGGCTTTGAAGGCGCTCAGCCGGAGTGAACGACTCCCCAGCATGGCTTTCTTTTAAAGTCCTGTGAACCGCCATTGCATTCGATAGAAAGGCCGAAACAGCAGCACTGAGCTCTGAGTCTGCTAGCTCGGTCTCGAAGAGGGTCGTAAACGTGCCCTGCTCTGTCTCACCGACTACGGCCTTATCCAGAGCAAGAACTGCATCGTTATATTTCTCCAGAGCATCCGCTTCTCTACGCTTGCTCTCATTCCGAACAAATGCCTCAAAACGCTGAAATCGATCTGCCGCTGGGGGTTGCAGTTCTTGGAGACAGAGTACGCAGCGGGCACCTTCATCCGTTACGGGGAATGGTCGCTCCAGATAGGCTTCGCCCTCTGAATACCTTCTGGCCGCCTCCCACAAAGCTCTCCAGGTATCCGATCCAATTGCCGGTAAAGGCTCGCTCGCAAAGAGATCAGTAGACGCTACCAAGGCGGCTGATTGCGAAGCCCGACGTTCCACATAAGCAGCCCGCAACGCAATGGTGCTTTCAGGGGCTAATGCCGTTTGAATCGCTTCTAGCCTAGTTGCGGCCACGTCCAGCTTCGACTTGTGAGCGAGAAGCTGACGAGACAACCGTGTTGGGTCGGCTGCCAGATCAGCTTCAAGAGCAGCAAGGCGCTCACTTTCGACGGTGCTCAGTGGCCGTACATTGTCCACGGTCACTGATGTTGCCGTTGCAAGACCTGCCATTAGCTTACCTACGGTTGTCGTAGGCTTGCACGTAGGTGCGCTGATGACTGATGGCGTCTGCTTTTCAAGGGCCTTTATCGCCTCGTTGAGGCGTTGTTTTAACATCCCACAGCTGTCCGCTAGAGACGCTAGAACTTTCAAAGGCAGCGGAGTGTAAGCCACGTCGTTCGACTGCTCAACCTGAATGCTCGCACTTCTACTGTCGAAAACGCTGATCGCGGAGAGCCGCGGATCGGTGGCTCCATTCAACTGCCAACGCGTATGCGCATTGACATCAGACACTGAGAAGTCAACGGAGGCAGCGGCAACACCAGGATTCCGAGCATAGACGTTCGTTAGAATCTCGTCTTTCCGTGACAACCGTGCACGACAAGCCTTTCAAAATCCTGGCGTAGCCTGACTTGCCAGATCCGTTGTCTCCATAGGCAACGGTGATGCCCGTCTTTACGAACGAGAGAGACTGTCCAGTAGCCAGTGCGTTGACATTTTCCAAGTCCCGAATGGCTTTTAAAGTCACTGCAGCCGAGCCTGCGTTCCCTGCTCTGATGTGGTTCAGAGTCAAAGGATCGGATGATCCTTTCGGCCTCTTGCAAATGGCTGTTAGCTCATCTACATCAGCACCATCTAGAACCTCATTGAGGCACAGGCGTCTTAACGCATCTCGCTGCCAAGCAGGTAAATCCGCAGACCATGTAACGATGCTCGACATGGCGGCAGATTCAGGATTGAGACTTCCAGGTACTGCAGTATTCGGCGCGCTCAACGGACACTCCTTACAAGACCAATCTCCGCTTCAACTGATTGCCCAACCTTTGTACCATCTTCATAAAAGATGCGTCAGATTATGTTGATTGAGTGCCAAATAAGGTATATCCTCCCCTAAATGGATGAACTGCAGACGATAAAAGAACCGGTTCTCCGAGAGCTTATTCAGGCTTCCGAAGCCGTGTCTGCAATCGTTTCTGGAAGAGAACGAGGCTTTGCCGTCCTCGTGCATCTGGGCACCTCCGATAAGCTCCTCGCCACGTCGAAGGGCGCAGTCCGCCTTTTTGCTTCGCTCGATACAGCCTGCAGTTTTGTGAAGGATCTAGGGCTGGAACGATTCGAGGTAGATATGAGCGGCTATCAACCCGGAAGGCTCAGGAGCGCCAGACCGGACCGGGCGGAAGCACTCAAGCTTTCGAGAACAAAAATGCAACAGCAAGATTTGGAGCTTCGCCCATGAAACAAGAGATCGCACTGTCCGCATCTATGGACTTCAAATCACGTCTTGCAGGAAAGCAGTTTGGCACAATCCTTGCCGACCCGCCGTGGCAGTTTCAGAATCGTACCGGGAAGGTCGCACCTGAGCACAAGCGACTCGCCAGATACGGAACGATGGACCTAAACGAGATCATGCAACTTCCTGTTGCAACAGCAGCAGCCGAAACAGCCCATTTATACCTGTGGGTTCCGAACGCCCTTCTGCCGGACGGTATCGCGGTGATGGCGGCCTGGGGCTTCAAATACAAAAGCAACTTGGTGTGGCACAAGATTCGTAAAGACGGCGGTTCTGATGGCAGAGGCGTGGGCTTCTATTTCAGGAACGTCACCGAGATCCTGCTGTTTGGTGTTCGGGGCAAGAACGCCAGAACGCTTCAACCAGGCCGCACACAGGTCAACTATCTGTCTAGCCGCAAACGTGAGCACTCACGCAAACCCGACGAGCAATACGGGATCATCGAATCCTGCAGTCCAGGCCCTTACCTTGAGATGTTTGCTCGTGGGGACCGCAAGAAATGGACGGGCTGGGGTAATCAGGCCGACGAGTCGTATGAGCCCACCTGGGACACATACGCTAACCATTCTCAAAGCGGCAAACTAGAGCTCGTCGGGGTCGGAGGGGACTAAGTCCTCTCCCTGCTCGTGCACCGGAGCCGCTGTGATGGTTATCGCCGCTGTATATGGTTGCTGGTTCCACGTCTCAGGCGTGGCGGCAACAATCAGCAGAGGACAGGTTCCCATGACACCTCGGCGAACGCGGAGTGCGGCCTTATCGAGATTGGTCGTTGTAGATGTTGCAAGGTCAATGGGCAGCTTTCGGCTACGCTCTGCCTCTGGCAGCGTTTGCTGATAATTTCCCCACAGCCGCTCGGCAAGCTCTTTCAGCCTCACCCTATCCTGCGTGATCAGCACGGCAGCGGAGATTACGCCTGCCTCATGCCATGCTCGGTAGGCCGACAAGTCTCTGTCTAGGTTGCCGTCCTTAGCATTCCACTCGACATCGAGCGCGACACGTCCCTTGAAATTGTCTACCAGATATCCCTCTTGATAGACCGCTGGCAATTCTTCGACCGTCACATTGGCCTTGTTCTTTAGAATTCCCGTTGTCGAAAGGTCTACCCGGATCTCTCGCCAGCCTCGCTCTCCAAACATGCTGTCAATCTGTTTTGCGATGTCGCCGCGATTGCCCCCTGCCACCAACCAGCGGGAGGGATCGAGGTGAAATGAACCCAAGACGGATGTGATATCGGCCCATTCTGCCGGGCAGACGGAGCGGAGAACTGCAGCGGCTGAACTGGTTTCCAGGAATGACCACCGTGCCCGAATCCCAGGGTCCAGCACTAGAGGGTCATCATAGGTGGCAGTTTCGAACATTACCGTAGTCTAACGGCTCTCAGACAGAACCTGCCCCTACTAGAGGTTCGAGCAGTCGCATCACCTAGCACTAACCGTTGGCAGCTCGCTCCACCGCGTCGTCCACCGGGGCGAGCGATGCTCTGCTCTGAGTTTCCAAGCAGAGTCTTTAGGACCAGCGGCCAGGATGCGAACGGTATCGCGCCCGAGGGTTGCGTTGAGCTTGTCCATGACCTTCCAGGCTCGCTCCCGCCGATCCCGGTCCATCTCGCCCCAAAGGGCGGGCTGCCGGATGGTTTCGGGCAGCAGCTCCGTAATCATGACGCCGCACTTCGAGTAGCGGAAGCCGTCTCGCCAAAGCCGTTCGCCCAGGCGAACCGTGAGACCGACAACCTCTCCGGTGTCGTTGGTAGTCGCGGCGAAGCGAGCCGAGGCCCCGTTGGAATAGAACGGGTCCTGGTTGAACGTGCTTGTGTGCATGAACACAAACAGGTTGTCGGCGGCCACCTTGTAGCGGCGCATCTTCTCCGCAGCTCGCGTCGCGTAGCTTGCGAGAGCTTCCCGCATCGCCGTCCAGGAGGTGACAGGCGCTCCAAAGCTCCGGGTAACGGCGATTCCCTTCCGCGTCGGCTCCACCAATTCCAAAGGCATGCAGGAGAGCCCGCGCAGCTCGTACACAGTGCGGCCTCCGGTCACGGTCATTAGAGCGCGGGCGTCATCCGGTTCGAGGGCGGCTAGGTCCGCCGCCGTCAGGATTCCAAGCTTCGCGAGCTTGGCGGCCGAGGCTCCGCCAATGCCCCAGACCTCTTCGACCGGCACGGTGGGCAGCAGCTCCGCCCGCACCCGGCTGGAACGCAGATCGCAGACCCCGCGATACTGCGGTCGTTTCTTGGCGATGAAGTTGGCCACCTTCGCAAGGGTCTTCGTAGGCGCAATGCCAACACACGTTGGGATGCCAACCCAGCGGTGAACGCGGTCGCGCAGCTCACGCGCCAGCGGCTCGACTTCCCTGCCGTTGAACTTGCCCAAGTTCAGAAAGCTCTCGTCAATCGAATACGTCTCGACTGTAGGAACCATCGAGCCCAGCGTGTCTCCCACACGTCTCGACAAGTCCCCATTTATGTGGAATGGAAATGCAAGCCCTAATATGTCTTGCTTCTTCCATAACACTCGTCGTCGAGACGGTGGGAGTGTGGGAATCCCGAAGGGATTTCCAAGGGTTGCGGGAAGGGTGGGAGCCGGTCCTTTGGCTTCCATCCTTTCCTCAACCTGTCACTTCCATGGTCTGCCTGAAAGTGATTTGACCGCGTTCAAATAGTTCTTGACCTCCGCCAAATGAGGGCGCATGATTTGACCATGGTCAAAACCGATCTGGCAACGGACAAAGGGGAGCAAACCCGCAAACAAATCTTTTCGAGCGCTCTCGAGCTCTTCCGGGAGCGCGGATTCGATGCCACCACCATGCAAGCCATCGCAGCTCATGCCGGGGTCGTGAAGAGCGCCGCCTACTACTACTTCCCCAGCAAAGAAGCTTTAATCCAGGCTTATTACGAGAATGTTCAGGCCGCGCAGGAGCGTCTCTGCGAAGAACTCTTTGTCACGACCAAAGACTTGAAAACCCGTTTGGTCACAGCTCTGCATTCAAAGTTTGACTTGACCAAGGATGATCGCAACCTGCTCGGAGTGGTTTTCCGGTATACCGGTGAGCCCCACCATCCACTCTCCTGCCTCGGTCCTGGCACCGCCGAGATTCGCCGTCGTAGCACCCAGGTGTTCCAGGACGCCATCGCAGAGGAAAAGCTGCCTCAGGACCTTCGTGTCTTGCTTCCGCTTGCACTCTGGGCGTTGCAGATGGGACTGCTGGTGATGTTTCTCTACGACGACTCCGAAAACCAGCGACGAACACGCCGAATGGCGGATGGTGCCCTGAACCTGACATTGAAGCTGCTTGGGCTTGCAAAACTTGCCATCCTGAAGCCCATCCGGAAGGCGGTTCTCGAGTTGTTGCAACAAGCTGAACTGCTCCCAGGTGATGCCCCATGATCCGAATCGATGAAACAACCCTCATCCACGCCCCGATTGAGCGCTGCTTCGATCTCTCCCGAAGTGTTGAAGTTCACTTACTCGCAAACGTTCACTCCGGAGAACAAGCCATGGCCCTCGGCGGTATTACGTCCGGCCTTGTGGGGCTATCCCAGGAGGTGACGTGGCGGGCGAAACACTTCGGCGTCTGGCAGACCCTGACCAGCAAGACGACCGCTATGGAGCCGCCTCGATATTTTCAGGTAACGATGGTCCGAGGGATCTTCCACTTCATGCAGGCCGACCACCTGTTCCGCTCCGTCAAGCCTGGCATCACCGAAATGACCGATCGCTTCTGTATCGCGGCCCCTCTTCCGGTGCTTGGTCCGGTTGCCGAGGCTATCTTCCTGCGCCGCTACATGCTTGCGCTCCTGCGTGAGCGAAACGCTGTCATCAAGCAGGTGGCCGAATCCTCAGACTGGCGGCGGTATCTGCAGAGCGAGCCTGATCAGGAAAGGTGCTCGTCCTTATGAAAATCGTCATTGCAGGTGGAAGCGGACAGGTCGGCACGATTCTCGCTCGACACTTTCACAACGAGGGCAACCAAGTCTTAGTCCTGAGCCGGCACGTGCAGGAAACGCCATGGCTTACGCTTAACTGGGACGGTGAAACACTGGGGCCTTGGCTCGCGGACGTAGACGATAGCGATGTCTGGATCAATCTTGCAGGCAGAAGTGTGAATTGCCGCTATAACAAGCAAAACCGTAGTGACATTTTGAACTCACGCGTTCTGTCCACGTCGGTTCTCCATAAAGCGATCACACGGCTTGAGAGGCCGCCTGAAGTCTGGCTCAACGCCAGCACCGCGACTATTTATCGTCATGCGCTTGATCGCTCGATGGATGAAGCCACTGGAGAATTGGGTGGAAACGAGCCGGGAGCACCGGATACGTGGAACTTCTCCATCGAAGTCGCAAAAGCCTGGGAAGAGGCGTTCTTCTCCATCAAGACTCCAGGGACGCGTCAGGTGGCTCTGCGAAGTGCCATGACCTTCAGTCCCGACCGCGGGGGCGTCTTCGATGTCTTCTCAAAACTGGTTCGTCACGGCCTAGGTGGTACGAATCTACCCGGAACACAGTTTGTTTCCTGGATCCATGAGGTCGACTTTATCCGGACAGTCGAATTCTTGATCGCCAATCCGGCCATTTCAGGACCTATAAACGTTGCGTCTCCTCATCCACTTCCAAACTCGCAGTTTCTCCGTATTCTGCGCCAAGCGTGGGGCGCTCGCTTCGGTGTGCCGACGCTACCGTGGATGCTTGAGATCGGCACGTTCCTGCTCCGCACCGAATCCGAGTTAGTTCTGAAGAGCCGCCGCGTCGTGCCGGGTCGACTACTTGATGCAGGGTTTAGATTCCGCTATCCAACATGGCACCAGGCTGCGCTGGACCTTGTTGCCCGCTCGCGGAGGTATGCCCTGTGACCGCAACGTCAGGTCTGTACATTGAGATCGACATCCAAGCTGACATCGATTTAGTTTGGCGCCTCAGCCAGGATCCGGCTTCGCATCAGCGCTGGGACCTGCGCTTCAGCGAGATTGAGTACCTCCCGCGACCGAATCCTAACGAACCGCAACGTTTCCTCTATCAGACACGCATAGGCTTCGGTCTTTCTGTCGCCGGCACCGGCGAGAGCATGGGGCAGCGGGACTCTCCAGGAGGAGATCGAACATCCTCGCTGCGATTTGCGTCGGGCGATTGGAAGTCGCTCATCACAACTGGGTCCGGTTATTGGCGCTACCTTCCTAACCCGCGTGGCGTACGTTTCCTCACCTGGTACGACTACGAGGTGCGCTTTGGCACTCTGGGGCGCTGTGTCGACCGCCTGCTCTTCCGGCCCCTGATGTGCTGGGCAACTGCCTGGAGCTTCGACCGGCTTCGTCTTTGGGCTGAAACCGGCCAGACACCCGAATCCACGCTCAGGTTCTCCCTCGTCCATGGTGTGGCCCGCATCAGTCTGGCGGCCATCTGGTTCTGGCATGGGCTTGTGCCAAAGCTCCTCTTTCACCACATTGACGAGCAGACAATGCTCGTTCAGGCTGGTTTGTCGATTAAACTTCTGCCCTGGCTGGGTGGGCTTGAGATGGTGTTTGCCTTGATCATCTTGGCCAGTTGGAGTTGGCGCTACATCTTCCCCGTCAATATCGTGATCATGGTTTTAGCAACGCTGGGTGTTGCTCATTCTTCACCGGACTATATCCGGGCAGCTTTCAATCCTGTAACGCTCAACCTCTGCGTCATCTCGCTCTCTCTTGCGGGCTGGCTTTCGTCACCCATGCTGGCCTTAGCGAGTCGCTGCCGTCGCAAACCGGCCAAGGAGCAACCATGATCTCCATCTACGAACGCGCTCTTGGTGCCGATTTCTTCAAGCTTCATCCCCAGATTCAACGCCGCTTTTCCCTTCATTCACAATCTGGGATCGGCGCAGTGGGCACCGGAACGATGGAACGGATATGGCACGGAGCACCCTATACACTGCCCTTCTTGTACGTCGGCACTTGGAGGAGCATCATGTTTCCCGAACATGGAAAGGATGTTCCATTTAGGATCGAGAACTATGCCTACATTGATCCTCTCGGTCGAGAAACTGTGAGTTGGGTGCGGACCTTCTCCACGAAACACAAGCGCCGCTTTGACGCCTACATGATCTTCAGCGAAGAACGCGGCTGCATCATCGATTACCTTGGCACCCACCAGCACCTGGCGGTGGATATACAGGTGAGCGTTGCTGACAATGGCGGCCTTCGGCTCCGCTCTGGAGAACAGCGCTTCTACGAAGGACCGGTCGCCTTTCGCTTTCCATGGCTCTTCACTGGTGTAGCAGATGTTTGTGAGTGGTACGACGACGATCAGGAATGCTTCTGCATCGACGTGAGTGCCAGGAACCGGATCTGGGGAGGGCTCTTCGGGTACCGTGGTCGGTTCACGGTTGATTGGGTCAAGATGGCTCCAGAGCAAGTGCCGAGCGCGATCCTGCCCAAGCGCCTCGAAGCGAGAGTGTGACACTTCAAACCGGCCTCGAGCGCTCCAATCCTATTTAGGTCTGACCCACGAGCCAATTCTTCCTAACTGACTTGGCGTGCGCCCATCCAAAGTTGCTACATCGGCGAGCTTTCGAATAAATCCGTCTATTTTTATGAGGTCGCCCTCGACGATGCTCCGCTCATCCGCGCTTAAAGGTACCTCTTCAAGGTACCGTCT
>CAXTSG010000012.1:21666-22747 GCA_964246825.1 uncultured Acidobacteriaceae bacterium
ACCGTCTAATCGACGCTTTGCTCTCCGAGCCGGGCAAAGTTGCAGTAACCCAGTTTTTCGAGAACGAGGAGTTAGTTAGCGGGCGGCAGGAAGTCTTGCCACCTATCAGACTCTGCAACCTCTTTCACAATCTGATTTCTGCGTCTGAGGAAATTGTCCATGTATCGCTTTAAAAACAAATGTTCAGCGACAGTTCCCAATATCGAGAGAGGAGCCGCAAACGTGAACCGATCTTTCATCTCTGTTTCGCCGTCGGATAGAGCTACGAAGAAGTGGTCATGTTGCATGAACTTGAAAGCTCCTTCGAGCATCGTGTCCTGAAAATATTGAGGAGAGTCGAACGCCGTGATCTTGCTGGTAAGGTGCTGACGAACTCCGAGGTGCTTGGCACACCACCTAACGAATTGATTAGGTCCGACCAGGCCACTCGTCACCCCTCCCACCGCCTGCTCACCACTCTGCTCTGTTCCGAGCAAATGAACCTCAATGCTGCGAGAAAGATCGAAGCATCGCTGAATGGGAGCACTGATCTTCATGCTTTGTTCTATGCAAACCATTGTGTTCGCCTGAGTAATAGCGTACCCCAGCGATTCTCTCGCAAAGTCGCGGGTTTCGGCTACTTCACTTCCTATACTCTGACGGTTCTGCTTATTTGAATAGGCGTTCGACCGTCAAGACAGGGTACGGAAGACAACTTCTTGATCAGTCCATCTATTTTGGCCAGATCGCCTTCGACGATTCCCCGCTCATCGGCGCTAAGGGGCACCTCCAGATAGCGTCTGATCGAGGCCTTGCTCTCGAGAGCCTGGCCTCGTGCGCTCTCCTTTGGAAGATTGAAGTCACAGCCTGCACACGCCATCCGGTGGGGGCAGGTACTCCAGAACGGATTTGTACAGTAGGAGTCCCCGAGATCATAGAAAGCATAAGGCTGCCCGGAATCCTTACCAGCCATCTCGTGATCGATGAGCACGGAAACCATGTGCGCCATGTGGTCGGCTTGGGCAAACGATGCCGCCAGCTTCGTTGGCCTACAAGCGGTCTCATAAACATCTGAGGCGCGTTTGGCGTCATACTGGAGTTG
>CAXTSG010000013.1:0-11308 GCA_964246825.1 uncultured Acidobacteriaceae bacterium
GTGATGATCTGCGTCACCGCGTTGGTCAAAGAGCGGTCGTCGGCGACGATAAAGGTCAGGGCAAGACCGCCGATGAAAAAGATCAGGACGAACTCGAACGGATTCATCTGCTTACCGGGACGCCGCCCCACCACGCGAATCATAAAGACCAGCAGAAAATAGCCGAAAGCGGCACGAAGCACGGCAGCCATGCAGTCTAGGATGCAAAAGCAAATCCGCCTGCACGGCCGGCCGCACCTCAGGTTCACTTTCCGGACGAACTCGGTGCGGCCGCTTCAAAACCGGGATTCGCCGGAGGCGGGTCCCGGTTCCGAGGACATACGTCATGAAGCAGCCGCGAGCCGGTCCTGCTTTTACTCCGCGGCCGAGGGCATATCTTCGGCGCGGACCTGGGCCACAGTCCAAACGGGGTCGCCGACCTTGAAGCGGGCAAAGCGGCGGACGGTGATATTTTCGCCGAGCTTGCCGACCTTTTGCGCGATCATTTCCTTGATGGAAAGCGACTGCTCCTTGATAAAGGGCTGCTCCAGCAGGCAAACCTCTTCGTAGAACTTGGTCATTTTGCCTTCGACGATTCTTTCAATCACGGGCGCGGGCTTGCCGGTCTCCGCGGCCTGGGCTCGGTAAATATCCTGCTCGCGCGCAAGGTCGGCCGCGGTGACGTCTTCGCGCCGGACATAGCGCGGATCGGTCGCGGCAATGTGCATCGCGATGTCCTTGAGCAGCTCCTGAAAGTCCTCGGTGCGGGCCACAAAGTCCGACTCGCAGTTGACCTCGACCAGCACGCCGATCTTGCCGCCGGCATGGATGTAGGTGCCGACCGCGCCCTCATTGGTGCCGCGCGAGGCTTTCTTCGCGGCGGAAGCCATGCCGCGCTTTCTCAGGATGACGAATGCGGCCTCCATGTCGCCCTTCGCTTCCTGGAGGCTCTTCAGGCAGTCGCCCATGGGCGCGCCGGATTTTTCCCGAAGTTCCTTGACCAGCTTTGCATCAATCTTTTCACTCACTGCCGCCACCTTGGTGTCCCTCATGCGCCCTTGCGGAGCGTCGTTAAACTTCCGAATCCCTACGCAAAGAGAGCGTGGCACCGGAGGTCCGGACCACGCTCGCCCTGCGGAAACATACCGGGCCTAGACCGTGCCTTCGGCAATCTCCGGCTCGGTAATGGCACCGACGCCCACGGGAGCCTTGCGGATGCCGCCGCCGAGGGCCGACTCAAGATCGACTTCCTCAATCTCCGGCTCTGCCGGAGCAGCCCCGAGATCGGCACCCGACTCCAGGCTGCCGTCCTCAAAGGTGGCCGCGGTAAATTGCGCTTCCGGCGAAACCCCGGCAACATCCATGAACTGCTTGTCGGTTGCCATCTGCACGCCCTCAATCACGGAATCCGAAATCTTCGAGGTAAACAGGCGAATGGCGCGCAACGCATCATCATTGCCGGGGATGACATAGTCGACCACGGTCGGATCGCAGTTGGTATCCACTACGGCGACAACAGGGATGCCGAGCTTGCGGGCTTCCTTGACGGCGATTGCCTCGGCGTTCGAGTCAACCACAAAGATGGCGTCCGGCAGGCGCTTCATGTTCTTGATGCCGGCCAGGTTCGCCTGGAGATGCTTGCGCTCGCGTTCGAGCTTGATCACTTCCTTCTTCGTCAGAAGATCATAGCGGCCGTCGGTCGCCATCTCGTCCAGTTCCTGGAGCCGCTTCACCGACTTTTGCACCGTGACCCAATTGGTAAGCAGGCCGCCCAGCCAGCGCTGATTGATATAGAACATCCCGCAGCGGTTCGCCTCTTCGGCCACGGCATCCTGCGCCTGGCGCTTGGTGCCGACAAAAAGGATAACCTTGCCGGTCGCGGTCAGGTCCGTCACATACTTCGACGCTTCCTTGAACATCTTCAGCGTCTTTTGCAGGTCGATGATGTAGATCCCGTTGCGCTCGCCGAAGATGTACTCCTTCATGCGCGGATCCCAACGCTTGGTCTGGTGCCCGAAGTGCACACCGGCCTCAAGCAGCTCTTTCATGGTGATCGATGCCAAACAGCCTCCTTGTTGAGTTGCATCCCCGGCCGAGGCCGGGGATTGATTCCCTAAATGGGAGAATCACTTCCGATTTGCCCTGCTTTACACTTAATCCGCCTGCATGGCGGCTACTTCATTCCCGCTTGGGTCCAGAAAGTGAAACCGCCGTCCGCCCGGGAAGCTGAAAACGTCTTTGCTGATCTGCCCGCCTGCGGCAAGCACCCTTGCCTGCGTGTCTTCAAGATCGTCTACGAGGATAACTGCCAGCGGAGCTCTTGACGCCTCGCCTGCGTCTCCCTGCAACCCGAGATCGACTTCTCCGGTCATGGTGCAGGAGTAAGTCGGACCGAAGTTCGTCAGCTGCCACCCGAACGCTTTTTCAAAGAAGCGTCCGGTGGCTTCCATGTCCTTACACGGCAGCTCGACAAAGTTGATCCGCGCCATCGAACTACCGCTTGGAGAACTGGAAGCGTGCGCGCGCACCCTTCTGCCCGTACTTCTTGCGCTCCTTGATGCGCGCATCCCGGGTCAGCAGGCCGTCCGACTTGAGCGCGGCGCGAAGCTCCACGTTGAAGGCAAGCAGCGCCCGGGCAATACCCATCTTCACCGCATCGGCCTGGCCGGAAACGCCGCCGCCGCGCACCGTCGTGACTACGTCAAACGTACCGTTCAGCTCCGTCAGGGCAAGCGGGCGCTGCGCCGAGATGCGCTGCTGCTCGGTCACAAAATATACATCGTGCGCCTTTTTGTTGACCGTAAACTTGCCCGTGCCGGGGCGAAGAAATACACGCGCAATCGCCGACTTGCGGCGGCCCGTTCCGTAATACTGCACCAAATCTGCCATGGATCTCCCTTTACGCCTGAGCCTGAACGGTTGCCGACGGACCGCGATGCTTGCCGAGCTTTGTGTTGATGTCGAGCGCCACCGGCTGCTGGGCTTGATGCGGGTGCCGGTCGCCGCGATAGACCTGGAGCTTGGTCGCCATTTGCCGTCCCATCTTGGTCTTGGGCAGCATTCCTTCCACAGCTTCCTCAATCACCTTTTCCGGACGCCGCTTCAGGAGGCGCAGGAACGACTCCTCGCGCAGCCCGCCGGGAAAGCCCGTATACCGGCGGTACACCTTCTTTTCCGACTTCAAACCGGTCAGGATGACTTTTTCGGCATTGATCACAATGACGTGATCGCCCATATCAATATAGGGGGTGTACTTGGGGCTGCGCTTGCCCGCCAGAATGCTCGCGACCTCGGCCGCGAGGCGGCCCAGCGTCTTTCCCGAGGCATCCGTCACAAACCACTTGCGGTCGATCTCAAGCGCGCTTGGAATAAATGTCGACATCCTATGCTTCTCCTCTACCTAACCACCGCCTGCGCCTGCGCTCCCATGCCTAGGAAAAGGGGTGCGGCTCGCCGCAAAGCAGCCTTTTCATGGGTGGGCGCGTGTGTGTCACGCTCTATTCAGCCGTAAACATAGCGATGCGTCCGCCGAAGCGGACGCAGCACCGCGCAAGAACTATAGATTAGGCAATTCCCCGAAGGGAGTCAACCGAATACGGCCGGGTGTTCCTAGCCTACCGGAGCCAGGGTCGGCTCAATCGGCAGCAGCGGCTTCAGCTCCGGCATCGTGACGTCCAGGGCGCGCCCGGCGGCCAGCTCGGAAAAAACATGGTTTGCCGTGTCCTCAGTACGGGTTGAAACGATATGAAGCTTGCGGACGGCGAGCATGGTGACGGTGGAAAGCAGGTAACGGTTTTCCATCTTAAGACCAGCCGCATAAACCAATTCTGAGCGCATGCTTCCTCTGTTTTCCGGACCGGGATGCTGTGCGGGAAGCTTGTTCGCGCCTTCCCGGCCCTAATGCCATCCTACGCTGTCCGGCGAACACGGCACGGCAGTGATGGAAGAGCGGCATCACTTCAGTCACTTCCCCGCTCGGCGGAGGCAAGCATCCCGGCCAGGGTAGCTCGGTGCTTGGCCGCGGCCCGCTCCGGTGTTTTTTCCGCAAGGAGGCGAACCGGCGGAGGCTGGCCGACCTCCCGGCGGGCGTTTTCCTTCACGGCGACTACTGTGCTGAACCGCCCGGGCCGCTTTTTCTTCTTCACGGCTGTTTCCTCTTTCCGCTCCGCACGACCGGCGCTGCCGCCGTGCGCCATAATGAGAGTCTGCACGGGGAGGTGCCGGATGGAAGAGCGCGACTTCTTTGATGAACGACCGGAGCAGCGGACGCATACCCTGACCTGCCCCCACTGTGGCAAGGCGGACGAGTACCAGCTGGGCTGGCTGGTGCGGCGCAAAAAAAACCAACTGGGCCGCGGTGCCGATGAGCGCGACCGGGCCCGCTTTACCAAGGCGCAGTCCTACATGGTGCGCCGCGATGATCTGGCCGCGTGCAAGAACATCCGCTGCCGCAAACGCTTTGACGTGGCCGGGGTGCAGTCCGTCGCGTTTTTGTAGAAGGTAAGGTCTCTGTCGGCCTGCCGAGGAAAACTTCTTGCAGCCGAGCAGCAGCTTCGTCATCTAAGAGACGTTTCGCGCAGTAGGCCCGCGCAGGGCTTGTTCCGCAGCTGCCCGGAGTACGAGGCTGTTTCTGTGATGATTTCCCGCTTTCTTTCCGCCGCTCTCCTTGCCGCCGCCGTCGGGTTCATCGCCGGGTGTAAAGCCAAGCCGGCCGCGGCCGCCGGCGGCTTTGCCCTGCCGCCCGGCGGCCTGCCCGTGCAGACGCAAACGGTGACAGCTTCGGCCGTGCCGGAAGGCGATACCTACGTCGCTACCATCAAGTCCCGCCGTTCCGCCACCATGAACCCGCAGGTGGACGGCAGCCTGACCGGGATCGCCGTTGTTTCCGGCCAGCACGTTGCCAAGGGGCAGGTGCTCATGGAGATCGATCCCATCAAGCAGCGGGCCACGCTGGATTCCGCCGCGGCGACCGAGGCGCAAAAGCTCTCGGTGTACCAGTACAACCAGTCCGAGGTCGAGCGGCAGCGCAAGCTGTTCGAGGCCGGCATCACCAGCCGCGGTGCCTATGATCAGGCGCTGCAAAGCTTCAACAACTCCAAGGCCGACTACGAATCCTCGGTCGCGACCACGAGCACGCAGCGGCGCGAGCTCGGCTACTACCGCATTACGGCTCCGTTTGACGGAGTGGTAGGAGATGTTCCGGTACATATCGGCGACTATGTTTCCCCCACAACGCTCTTGACAACCATCGACGGAAATACCGATCTTGAAGCCTACATCTATGTACCTACCGAAAAAGCGGGGGAGCTGCGGATGGGGCTGCCGGTCAGCATTCTGGGGCCGGATGGGCAGGCGCTGGAAACCACCAAGGTCGACTTCCTTTCGCCGCAGGTGGACAACGGTTTGCAGGGCATTCTGCTGAAAGCGCCCGTGCGGTCCACCACGGGCGACCGTTTGCGCAACGCCCAGCTGGTAAAGGCTCGCGTCATCTGGTCGGACAAGCCGATGCCCACCGTGCCGGTGCTGGCGGTGACGCGGCTGGGCGGCCAGAGCTTTGTGTATGTCGCGCAGGACGCGGGCGGAGGCCGTTTCATCGCCCATGAGAAACCGGTGCAGCTGGGCGACACCGTAGGCAACGCTTATGCCGTCCAAAGCGGACTCAATCCCGGCGAAAAAGTCATCCTGTCGGGCCTGCAAATCCTACAGGAAGGCTTTCCGGTTCACCCGCTCGGCTCGTAGCTTGAGCAGCGCCGCCTGATCGGAGGCGGCGAGAAGGATTCTCCGTGGTTGACTTCTTTATCCGGCGTCCGGTGTTCGCTTCGGTCTGCGCGCTGCTTATCATTCTCGCGGGCGCGGTCTGCATCCCCACGCTGCCCATCGCGCAGTACCCGCAGCTTGCGCCGCCGCAGGTGGTGGTCAGCAGCAACTACGTCGGGGCAAACTCGCAGGTAGTGGAGTCTGCCGTGACGACGCCGCTGGAGGAAGCCATCAACGGCGTGCCCGGCGCGCGCTACATCTCCTCGACCAGCGCGAGCGACGGCACCAGCGCTATCACCACCACCTTCCAGACCGGCTACAACCTCGACATCGCGGCGGTCGATGTGCAGAACCGCATCTCCTCCGCCACCGGGCAGCTGCCGGCCGAGGTCAACCAGACCGGCATCACGGTCAGCAAGGCAAATGCCAACTTCGTCTTCGCGGCCGGCTTTTACGCCGATAACAACCAGTACAGCAGCCTATTTATCTCAAACTTCATCGATGTCTACGTCAAGGACGCGCTCAAGCGCATCCCCGGCGTCGGCGACGTGCAGGTGTTCGGTGCCCGCAAGTACGCCATGCGCGTTTGGGTCGATCCGGTGCGCCTGGCGGCGCGGCAGCTTACCGCTTCGGACGTGGTCGCGGCTATTCAGGAGCAGAACGTCGAGGTACCCGCCGGCCAGCTCGGCCAGCCGCCGAATACATCTACCCAGGCTTTCCAGATCACCGTAAACGCGATCGGCAGGCTCACCACGCCCGCGCAGTTCAACGACATCATTGTGAAGAACACGCCCAACGGCATTGTGCGCGTCAGCGATGTAGGCCACGCGGAGCTGGGAGCGGAAGATTACAGCTCCGACCTGAAGTTTTCCGGCGTGCCGGCCATCGGCATCGGCGTGCAGCAGCTTTCCAATGCCAACGCGCTCGACGTGGACCGACAGGGCAAGGCCGTGCTGGCCGAGCTTGCGAAAACTTTCCCGCCGGGCCTGAAGTATGTGGTCGCGTTTGACACCACAACAGTGGTCGCTCAGGGTATTCATGACGTTGTCATTACGCTTCTGGAAGCCATCGGTATCGTCATCCTGGTCATCTACTTTTTCCTCCAGGACTGGCGCGCGGTTGTCATTCCCGCCATCACCATCCCGGTTTCGCTTATCGGCACTTTCGCGTTTCTCAAGATCTTCGGCTTCTCCATCAATACGCTGACCCTGTTCGGCATCACGCTTGCAACCGGGCTGGTGGTGGACGACGCCATTGTTGTGATCGAGAATGTGCAGCGCCATATTTCAGAAGGCATCGCGGACGCGCACGAGGCAACCTCCGTTGCCATGAGCGAGGTAACGAGCGCGGTCATCGCGACCTCGCTTGTGCTGATCTCGGTGTTTATTCCCGTGTCATTTTTCCCCGGCACCACGGGCCTGCTCTACAAGCAGTTCTCGCTCACCATTGCTTTTTCCATTGCAATCTCGGCTTTCAACGCGCTGACGCTTTCCCCGGCGCTGGCGGCCCTGCTGCTGCGGCCGGAAGGGCGCAAACGCGGCCTTCTGCGGGCGATCGACAACGGCATCCGCCGCGTCAGCAACGGGTATGCGCGCCTCATCCACACCGTGCTGCGCCTGCGCTACCTCATGCTGCTGCTGTTTGTCGGCGGCCTTGCCGCGACCGTATTCATGTACCGCACCGTGCCGACCGCCTTTGTGCCGGAAGAGGACCAGGGCTACCTCATCATCCTGATCCAGGCCCCGCAGGGTGCGTCGCTCGCCTACACCGAGGCCGTGCAGGATCGGCTGGCCGCGCAGCTCTCGCACGACAAGGACATTTTCGGCACGTTCTCGGTTTCGGGCTTCTCGTTCAGCGGCAACGCCCCGAACTACGGCCTCACCTTTGCGCCGCTCATGCCCATCGAGCAGCGGATCGGCAAGGGCCACTCCGCGGCGGAGATTGTCGCCCGCATCCGGCCGCAGTGCCTCATGATCCCGGGCGCGCTGGTGATCCCGTTCGAGCCGCCGGCCATTTCAGGGCTGGGCAACTTCGGCGGCTTTGCTTTTGAGCTGCAAGACCTCGGCCGCAATACCCTACAGGACCTGGACCGGGTCGCGCACACCATTGCCGCCAAGGGCAACGCGGGCGGCCAGTTGGTCGGCCTGTTCACCTCCTACACCTCGAACAACCCGCAGGTGCTGGTCTCGATCGACCGGGAAAAAGCAAAGTCGCTCGGCGTGCCGTTCTCGCAAATCAGCACGGCGTTGAGCGTGTATATGGGGTCGGAGTACATCAATAATTTCGACTTTAACAACCGCTCCTACCGGGTTTACGCGCAGGCCGACCAGCAGTTCCGGCGCACCGCGGCCGATATCCGGCAGTTCTATGTGCGGTCCAACACGAACCAGATGATCTCGCTCGACAACTTCGCCGTGCTGGAGCAGAACTCCGCGCCGTCGGTCATCTCGCACTACAACCTGTTCCGCTCGGCGGAGATTGACGGCTCGGCGGCCCCGGGCCTCAGCTCGAACCAGGGGCTCAACGCCATGGCGGCGACCGCGAAAGCGAACATGATGCAGGGCATGAGCTACAGCTGGACCGGCCTTGCTCTGGAGGAAGTCGAGTCCGCGGGCAAAACCGCCATCATCTTCGCGCTCGGCATCTTTGTTGTGTACCTGACGCTTTCCGCGCAGTATGAGAGCTTCGCCCTGCCCTTCATCATCCTGCTGGCGGTACCCATGGCCGTTCTCGGGGCCTTGCTGGCGCAGAGCCTGCGGGGGCTGCCGAACGATGTGTACTGCCAGATCGGCCTGGTACTGCTGATCGGGCTGTCGGCCAAGAATGCCATCCTGATCGTGGAGTTTGCCGAGCAGCTGCGCCGGAAGGGGCGTTCGATTACGGAAGCGGCGATTGAAGCAGCCGAGCTGCGGCTGCGGCCCATCCTGATGACCTCTTTTGCTTTCATCCTGGGAGTCATGCCGCTCGTGTTCGCGAGCGGTGCCGGGCAGAACAGCCGCCACTCGGTCGGCACCAGCATTGTGGGCGGCATGCTCCTGTCCACCATCCTCAACCTGTTCTTCATCCCGGTGCTGTATGTGCTGCTGCAAACTCTTCTCGGCGCGAGCGGAGGCCGCACCGAGCCCCGTGTCGAGGCGGGCCCTGTTCACGAGCCTGTATTGAACTCCGAGCCCGTGCTGCAGCGTTAGCATCCCACCTGCCATGCAGGAACAGGCAAACGAGAACCCGCGCTGCGCCCTTGTTCTCGGGGGCGGCGGCCCGCTCGGTATTGCGTGGGAGGCCGGGATGCTGGCCGGCTGGGCCGAGGGCTGGCAGCTCTCCCCCGCCGCGGAGGGCTCTCCATTTTCTCCGTTTCTCAACGGGCGCATTGTCGGCACCTCGGCCGGCGCTATCGTCGGGGCGCACCTTGCCGTGTACGGCTCCGTTGCGGCGCTCATGCGGCAGCAGGGCGATCCCATTGAGCCGGATACACCGTCCGGCTCCGAGCTGGCGCGCTTTCTTCCCGCGTACTTTAAGGCCAAACTGCTGACGCGCAGCGTCGGGGATTTTCGCCGTTCGCTCGGCCGCAGCGCCCGCCGCAGCGCCCGGCCCGGAGAAGAAAACTACCTTGCCGCCTTTCGCCGCAGCTACGCGCCCACGGGGCCGTGGCCCGCGGGCCGCGACCTGCGCATCATGGTCATCGATACGGAGAGCGGCGAGCTCCATGCATGGACAAGCGAGCGCGACGCTCCCCTGTCGGTCGCGGTCGCGGCCAGCTGCTCCATCCCCTGCGCATTCCCGATGGTGCATGTGAACGGCCGCGCCTACATGGACGGCGGCCTCGGCTCGCCCACCAATGCCCTGGAGGCCCAGGGCTGCGAGCGCGTGCTGATCCTGGACCCGCTCGGGCGCGTTTTCGGCAAGTCGGCCCCGGTGGAAGGGGAGCGCCAAACGCTGGAAGCCGCCGGCAGCCACACCCTGGCCTTCAATCCCGACCAATCCGTGGCCGGCGCGATCGGCCGCAACTTCCTCGATTCTTCGCGACGCGGCGTCATCGCCGAGCTTGCCCGCGCGCAGGGGCTGGCGACGGCAGCGGGGGTGCGCAGCTTTCTGGCAGGCGCGCGCGTGAAGGAAACCAGGCTGGTGGGCAGCGGCTGACGGCACACGGCTGTTCTTCCTCGGCGCTTGGCCGGTATGCGATACTGTCCCCACCGATGGAGCAGGCCGGGATGGCGGAATCGGCAGACGCAGCGGACTCAAAATCCGCCGAGGGCAACCTCGTGGGGGTTCGACCCCCCCTCCCGGCACCATGGATTGTGCGAAAGTGGCGAAATTGGCAGACGCACCAGACTTAGGATCTGGCGGGGAAACCCGTGGGGGTTCAAGTCCCCCCTTTCGCACCAACCGCTTCCCTTCGCGGTGTACTCTAAAGGCATTATGAGTTCCTCACCCAATCAGCCTACTTTTGCCGTCACCCAGGGCGCGAACTATCGCGAAACCTACGCCAACAGCGTTCAGGTCCGCGTCAGCGTCTGGGACATCTTTCTTCTTTTCGGTCTTGCGCACCCCACGTCGCCCGACGACGTCGTGATTGAGAACCAGCAGGGCATCTATCTAAGCCCGCAGCAGGCCAAGGCGCTGTTCAACATCCTTGGGCAGAATCTCGCGCAGTACGAGCAGACCTTCGGCCAGATCGCGCTGGAGCCGCTCGGGCCGCGCCCCGTGCAGTAGTTCCTGTTGCAGGGGCATGAAGCGGGCGCGCGGCACCTCCGCGCGCCCGCGGTTTTCCCGGCCGTTCTTGCCGTCGCGCTCCTCGCCCATGCGAGCCTCCTGCGCCTGCCGTATTACTGGGACGAAGCCGGCTATTACATCCCGGCGGCCTTTGACTTTTTCCGCACCGGCACGCTCATCCCCTTTTCCACGCTGACAAACGCGCACCCGCCGGGGTTATCGCTTTATCTCGCGGCGGCCTGGAAGCTGTTCGGCTTTGCCCCGCTCACCACGCGCCTCAGCATGTTTCTGGCCTCGGCCGCGGCGCTCGCGGCCGTGTGGCGGCTCAGCGAAGGGGCGCTCGGCACGCGCGCCGCGCTCGCCGTTACGGCGCTTACCGCCGCGTACCCTGTGTGGTTTACGCAGTCCACGCTGGCCCATGCCGATATGCTCGCGGCCGTTGGAACGCTTTGGGGCCTGCGCTTTGCTCTGTTGCCCCCTCGGCGTGGGCATCTATGGGCCGCGGCCGCCTGCTTTACGGCGGCGGCGCTTACCAAGGAGGTTGCGATCGGCACGCCGCTTGCCCTGGCCGGCTATGAGCTTGTGCGGCGGCTGCGGGGGCAGGGCTTGCTGCGGCGCGCTGGGGTTCTTTCCTTGCCCGCCGTGCCGCTCGCCGGGTGGTTCAGCTACCACCGGCTCCGCACCGGCTTTACCTTCGGCAACCCCGGGTACCTGCGCTACAACGCCACGGAGACGCTCAACGGGTGGCGCATCCTCTTGGCGCTCGCGCACCGAGTCATTCATCTTTCCGCGCACCTCAACCTGTTTGTGCCGGTCGGGATCGCGCTGGCAAGCCTCGTGCTGCCGAGGCTTGCCGGCCGCC
>CAXTSG010000013.1:11318-16854 GCA_964246825.1 uncultured Acidobacteriaceae bacterium
GCCGGCGCCCGCCCCCGCGCGGGGGGCCAGCGCCGCGGGGCCCCCGCGGGGGCGCGCGCCGGGGGGGGCCGGGGCGGCCCGGCCGCCCTGTTCTTGCGCCCCGGTTGCGCGCCCAGGTTTGGGTCGTGCTCGCCGCCAATGCCCTGCTGTTTTCCATCCTGGGCGGGGCGCTGCTGACGCGCTACCTCCTGCCGCTGTATCCGCTGGTTCTGCTTCTCGCGGTAGCCGCCGTGCAGGGGCATATTCGACGGTGGCTCCCGTTTTCTCTTGTTTCCATCGCCGCTTTCCTTCTGGCGCTGCTGCTGCCGACGCCGTACCGGGTTGCGCCCGAGGATACCCTGGCCTACCGCGACCTCATCCTGCTGGAGCAGCATGCCATTACCGCCGTGGCGCGGCAGCTGCCGCATGCCGTGGTCTTGTCGGCGTGGCCCGTCACCGACGGTTTGCGCAAGCCGGAGCTCGGCTACCTGCGCACCCCGATGCGGGTAGTCGCAATTGATAGCTTTTCGCTGCCCGTCCTGAACCGGCTGCGGCAAAGCCCGGAGGAGTACGGGGCAGCGATCGTTTTCTCCACCAAGTACGAACCGGCTACCCGCTTCGCGTTCCCCATCTGGAGCGAGCGGGAAGAAGAGCGCTACTTCGACTTCCACCACGACCTGAGCCCCGCGGCCGCGGCTGCCCTGCTGGGCGGGACGATTGTGTGGCAGGAGCAGCGCGGCGCGGAGTGGGCCGCGGTGCTCCGCATCGACCATCCGCGGCTTGCCCGCATTCCGGCCCCGACGCGCCGCTTCTATAATCGGGAACGGTTCCCACCGACGTTTGCGCCCGAGCGCGGACCGTAAGGAGTTTGCATCTGCGCCGCATCCTTTTGCGCTTTCTGTGTTTCACCCTTCTAGGCAGCGCGGCCGCCATGGCGCAGAGCAGCGGGATGCCGACGGCCTCAAGCTCGGGCCGGCCCGACGCCGGAGCCCCGGCCCAGGCGCATGGGCGGCTCTTGATGACGCTGCCGTTCGATAACAGCGGCGCGGGAAGCACCGATTGGATCGGCGAGGCTTTTCCGGAAATCCTGAACCGGCGCTTTGCTGAAGCGGGCTTTCTGCCGATCAGCCGAGGCGACCGCGCTTATGCGCTCGATCACCTCGGGCTGCCGCCCGGCTTTCGCCCCACGCGCGCAGGCACGCTGCGTCTGGCGGAGGCGCTGGATGTCGACTCCGTGGTTTTCGGCTCCTACCAGGTGGACGGCCCGCGCATCACGGCCACGGCGCGCGTGCTGGACATGGCCAATCTGCGGGAAAGCCCTGTGCTGACTGAGTCCGCCGAGCTCAACCGGCTGCCGGACGTCGCCAATGCCCTGGCCTGGCGCATCGCGCGGCAGCTTGACCCGGCCTACCCGGTAGCGGAGCAGACCTTTGTTGCCGCCGACAGCGCCCTGCGGCTCGATGCCTTTGAAGCCTACCTGCGCGGCCTGACGCAGGGCTCGCCCGAGGACCGGCTGGGGCACCTGAAGGAAGCCGTGCGCCTGGATCCGAACTACGGCCCCGCCTGGCTCGCTTTGGGCGATGCGAGCTTTGCCGCGCAGGACTATGACCAGGCCGCGCTGGCCTACGGCCACCTGACCCGCAACGACCCGAACGCGCTCCAGGCCGACTTTCATCGAGGACTGGCCTACTTCTACACCGGCAAATACCTGCCGGCCGAAGACGCTTTTGCCTTTGTAAGCACCCGTCTGCCGCTGCCCGAGGTGGTCAACAACCAGGGGGTAGCGGCGGCCCGCCGGGGCAAGGACGGCGCGCCGCTCTTTCAGCAGGCCATCACCGGAGACAGCAAGGATCCGGATTACCATTTCAACCTTGCCCTGGCCTATGCGCGGCGCGGCGACGCCGCGAACGCGCAGAAGGAAGCAGCGCAGGCGCTCCAACTCAAGCCCGCCGATGCGGAAATCCAAACCTTTGCCGCCGACCTCCGCACTCCCGGCTTTCTGCCGGCGCCGGGCACCCCGGTAAGCACAACGGAAACCGAAAGCCGCCTGCCTTTGGAGCGCATCAAGCGAACCTACGACGAAGCGGCATTTCGCCAGGCTGCCTTTGAGCTGGAGCAGGTAGAAACCCTTCGTGCCGCCACCGAAGCGCCTCCCCGTCGTATCGCAACGCTGCTGGCCGATGCCGACCGCTACGGGAGCGCGGGGCTGGTGGTGGAAAGCGAGCGGGAATACAAGCAGGTCCTCGCGCTGGACCCGAACTCCGGCGAGGCCTACGCCGGGCTGGCCCGCGTCCGCGAGCGCACCGGCGATCGCGCGGAAGCGGCGGCCCTGGCGAACAAGTCTCTCCAGCTCCGTCCCAATGTCGGCGCGCACCTGGTGCTGGCGCGGCTGGCGCTGCTGTCCAACCAGGTTCCGACGGCGGCGGCCGAGGTAGCAGCCGCGCTGCGGCTCGACGGCAGCAACGCCGATGCGCGCGGTTTGCGCCTGGCGGTCACGGCGCGCGGCGGCGCGGTGCCGTAGTCTCGGCCCGGTGGAAGACCGTGCGGCGCGATCAAGGTCAAGGCAGCCGTCCCTTTGCGAGGGAAGAAGGAGGCGGCATACACTGAGCTCGCATGCGCGCTTCGTTCGGCTCTACGCTTCGAGTGCTTTTTTGCTGCCTGATCGCGGCGGTTTTCGCGCTGCGCGGCATGGCGGCCGCGCCGCAGCCGGTCGTCACGGTGATCCACCTGGACGGCACCATCCAGCCGGTAAGCGCGGCCTATCTGGAGCGCGGCATCCGCGAAGCGGATGAAGCGCATGCCGCGGCCGTGCTGATCCTGATGAACACCCCCGGCGGCCTGCTCGACTCCATGCGCGACATGGTTCACACCATCCTGGCTTCACCCGTGCCGGTCATCGTGTATGTGGACCCGGCCGGCAGCCGCGCCGGCTCGGCCGGCTTTTTCCTGCTGGAAGCCGCCGATGTCGCGGCCATGGCCCCCGGCACCAACGCGGGCGCGGCACATCCGGTGATTGAAGGCCGCACGCTCGACCCCATCATGAAGCAGAAGCTGGAAAACGATGCGACGGCATTTCTCCGGTCGTTCGTGAGCCTCCGCAAGCGCAATCTCCAGGCCGCGCAGGATGCCGTGCTCAACTCGAAATCCTACTCGGAAGCCGAGGCCATGCAGCTCGGCCTGCTCACGCTGGTTGCGCCCGATGTGTCCGCGCTGCTTCGCTCCCTCGACGGGCAAACCGTGACCCGCATCAGCGGCAAAACCACGGTGCTGCATCTTGCCGGCGCGCGGCTGGTTCAGGCGGAGCCCTCGCCGCGGGAGCGCATCCTCGGCGTGCTGACCGACCCGAACCTGGCCGTGCTGCTCCTTGTCGCGGGCGTTTTGCTGATCTACCTGGAGTTCAACGCGCCGGGCACGATTATTCCCGGTGCCTTGGGCACGCTTCTGGTGCTTACGGCCTTGTTCGCGCTGAACCTGCTGCCGCTGCGCTATACCGCGATCATGCTCCTGATTGCCGCGCTCGGGCTGATGCTGCTGGAAATCAAGGTGCCGAGCCACGGCATCCTGGCGTTTGCGGGCATTGCTTCTCTTGTGATCGGGCTGTTGACGCTGGTGGCCGGTCCCATCCCGGAGATGCAGGTGCGCGCGGCAACCGCTTTGGGCGTCGGCACCGGCTTCGGGCTGATTACGACATTTCTCGTAAGAATTGCCGTGCGCGCCCACCATGGCAGCCGAGCCGGTAAGCACCTTGTTGCTTACCGGCTCGGCTGCCATGGTGGGCGCGCTTGCCGTCGCGCAGGAGCCGCTCGCTCCGCGGGGCTCGCCCGTTCCGCGCGGGCAGGTGCTGGTGCGGGGCGAGCTGTGGCTGGCCGAGTCAGCCGACTCCTTGCCGGCCGGAGCCCGGGTCAAGGTAACCGGGGTGCGCGGGCTGACGCTGCTGGTGGAGCGATACGGTACACTCCAAGGCGAGCGCGAGGCTATTCCATGAACCTGTTCGCCATTGCAGTCCTGCTGATTGTCGCCTTTTATTTGTTTTCCTCGGTGATCATCCTGCGCGAGTACGAGCGCGGCGTGATTTTCCGCCTGGGCCGCGCGCTGGTGCCGCCGAAAGGCCCCGGCGTCATCCTTGTTTTCCGGCCCTTTGACCAGATCGTGCGGGTGTCGCTCCGGCAGGAGGTGCTGGAAGTACCCCCGCAGGACGTGATCACGCGCGACAACGTGACGCTCAAGGTCAATGCGGTCATCACGCTGCGCGTGCTCGACCCTGCCCGCGCCGTCATCGAGGTGGCGAACTACGTTTATCAAACCTCGCAGTTCGCGCAGACCACCCTGCGCTCCGTGCTGGGCGAGGTGGACCTGGACGGGCTGCTTTCTCACCGCGACACACTGAACCAGCGCATCCAGACCATCATCGATACTCGCACCGAACCGTGGGGTGTCAAGGTGGTTTCGGTCGAGGTCAAGCAGGTCGATCTGCCCGAGTCGATGCTGCGCGCCATGGCTCGCCAGGCCGAAGCCGAGCGCGAAAAGCGCTCTAAAATCATCAACGCTGACGGCGAGTACGAGGCCGCGCAGCGCCTGGTGGACGCAGCCAAGCTGCTGGCCGAGCAGCCCACCACCATGCAGCTGCGCTACCTGCAAACGCTGCGCGATATCGGCGCCGAAAAGAACACCACGATCATCTTTCCCCTGCCGATCGAGATGCTGTCGCTGCTGCAGCGCGCCGTCGGGAAGGAGCGCGAATGAGAACCGCGCCCGACCGCCCGGAAAACTATCTGCTGGACGAAGAGCCGCCCAAGCGCGACCTGGTCTTGGGGCTGCCCGCGCTGCTCGGCATTTTTCTCGCCGTTGCGTTGATCTGTGCCGTATGCTTCGGCTTCGGCTACTCCTCTTCGCACCGCATCCAGTCCCCGCCCCGTCAGCTTGCCGCCGCCGTACCGGAGACGCGGCCGGAGCCGGTGCCGATGCCCTCGCCCGAACCCGCGGAAGACAACCCCGCGGAATCCGCTTACCCCACCCCCGCGCCGCAGGCAGGCCCGGAGGTGCCCGCGCCGCAGCCGCAGCCTACCCGGCGCGCGCTGAAGCCGACTCCCGGCATCACGGAGCAGGCTCCGAGCGAGTCGTCCGTGCCGGCGCAGGGTCCTGTTGCGGAACAGGAAGCGAGGCCGCTCCCGGCGCTCTCGCAGCAGTCCCCGGCGCTTGCCGGCGCGGGACTGATGGTGCAGATTGCCGCCGTGACCCGCGCCGCCGACGCGCAAACGCTTGCCAATGCCTTGCGGCATGACGGCTTTGACGCCGTTGTTCGCACAGCAACGGAGGACCGCTACTTCCATGTGCAGATCGGCCCGTTCAGCTCGGCGCAGGCGGCCAAGGCCGTGCGTACACGCCTGGCGGACAGCGGCTACAACGCTTTTATCAAACCGTAGAAGGGGGCAGCGCGGAAGCAATCGCCGCGCGCACCACTTCCTTGAGCGCGTCGCGGTTCGGGTAGTCGCCGGGCTGAAGCGGGGCATGCACCACGACATCAACCGTGCCTTTGCGCAGGCGCAAAGCACCCTTG
>CAXTSG010000013.1:16864-22725 GCA_964246825.1 uncultured Acidobacteriaceae bacterium
GATCAGGGTGACGGGCACTACCGGCACCCCGCTTGCCATGGCCAGGAAAAACGGCCCTTTCTTGAACGGCAGAAGCCGGCCGTCCGGCGAGCGCGTCCCTTCCACAAACGCCGTGACGGAGATGCCGGACCGGAGCACGGCGGCTGCCTGATCGAGCGAGCGGCGGGCGTCTTCCACGCTGCCCGACCGGGCGACCGGCACAAAGCCGGCCAGACGCATGGCCCGGCCCAGCAGCGGAATCCGCAGCAGCTCCTGCTTGATCAAAATGGCTGTGCGCAGCGGCCGCAGCATGGCTGTCAGCAGCGGCGGGTCGAGGTTCGAAGCGTGGTTGGCCAGGAACAGGTAGGGCTGCGACGGCTGGAGCGGCACAACAAACCGCACCCGCGCGCGCACACCGGCCGCGCGCAGGCCCAGGCTGCCGATGCCGACCCCCCAGCGATACAGCAGGGACGCATCGCCGGTGAGCATGGTCCAGGGCAGCGCCAGGAGCCCGACCGGGATGGCCAGCGCACCCCATACCGCAAGCAGAAGCCATGCTCTCAGCACGTCGTTCACTGCTCACACAAGGCCAGCAGCCGCGCCGGCAGCTTTTCATAGATGCCGTCGAAGCCGCCGTTGGACAAAATAGCCACCACATCGCCTTCCCGCAGCTCCGGGGCGATCGCCTCCACGATGTCGTCCGCATGGGCATACAGGGCGGCTTCGCGGCCCGCGCGGGCCAGCGCGAGCACCACTTGCTCCGGGTGCAGGCGCTCGGGCTCGGGAATGTTCTCCTGCTTAAAAACTCCGGCAAGCACGATCCGGTCGGCATGGAGGAGGCTTTCCGTCAGCTCGCGCTCAAAGATGTTGCGGCGCAGCGTGTTGGAGCGCGGCTCCAGCACCGCCCAAAGGCGGCTTTTCGGGTACGCCGTTCGCAGCGCGCGCAGGGTTTCGCGGATGGCCGTGGGGTGGTGCGCGAAGTCGTCAATCACTGTCACGCCGTGGACGACCGCTCGTACCTCCAGTCGGCGCTTGACGCTCTGGAAGGTCGCAAGCGCCTCCTCAATCGCCGCGACCGGCACCCCCTGGCCGCCCGCGAGCGCCACCGCCGCCGTCGCGTTCAGCGCGTTGTGCTCGCCGGCCATGGGCAGCCGGAGCGAGGCCCACGGCTCGCCGCGGCGGTGGAGCTCCCAGCACATGCCGCCGTCCTCGGGCCGCAGCCCGCTCACGCGCCACGCGGCTTGGTCGGAAAAGCCGTAAAACTCCACCGGGCATGGGGCATCCCGGACGCAGTCGAGCACATGCGGCGCGCCGTCAAAAGCCACGATGCGGCCGCGCCGGGGCAGGAGGTTCACCAGGCGGCGAAATGCCGTCTTGACCGCCGCGAGGTCGGCGTAGATGTCCGCGTGGTCGAACTCCACATGGGTCAGGATCAGCGCGTCCGGGAAGTAGTGCATGAACTTCGGGCCCTTGTCGAAAAACGCCGTGTCGTACTCGTCGCCTTCCAGCACAAACGGCCGGGTCGGTTGGAGGCGAAAGCTCGTGCCGAAGTTTTCCACCACGCCGCCGATCAGAAACGACGGCTTGAAGGCAGGGTCCCGGCGGGAAGCAACCTCGTAAATCCAGGCCAGCATGCCGGTGGTTGTGGTTTTACCGTGCGTGCCGGCCACTACCAGCGACTCGCGCCCGGCTAAAAACTCTTCCTGCACCAGGCGCGCCATGGAAGTAAATGGAATGCGTTGATCCAGCACGGATTCAAGCTCGGGGTTGCCGCGCGAAAGCGCATTGCCGATCACGACCAGGTCGGGGCGCGGCTGGAGATTGCGCTCTCCGAACGGTTCCGCCACCGGGATCGCAAGCGACCGCAGCAGGTCCGACATCGGCGGATAGGCCGCCTGGTCGGAACCCGTCACGCGGTAGCCTTTTCGCTGAAGGAGCCCGGCAAGCGAAGCCATGGCGGTGCCGCAGATGCCGAGGAGGTGGATGTGCTTCTGTTGCGGTGCTTCCGACGGGGCGGGGGATGAAATGCGGTCCATGGGCTGTGCCCCTAGCTTCGCATATCCGGCGCGGCCTGGCGCGGCCGCACCGCGGGCTCCAGCATCCGCAGCTCCGCCGCTGCCTCGCCGGCCTCTTCGGAAACCAGCAGGCCGGCCTCGACGCCGAGCGGCAGCGTGACGCAGGCTCCCGTGACATGGCCCGAGCGCAGGCCGATCGCAAGGGGGCCGCGAAAGTCCTCAAGGGCGTGGAGAATGGCCTGCTCCAGCAGCCCGGGCGGCGCTCCCGGAGAACCGCAGTCCTGCATCTCGCCGAAAATGATGCCGGGCACGCCGTCAAGCTTGCCCGCGAGCAGGAGCTGGCGCAGCATGCGGTCCAGCTGGTAGGGCTTGATGCCGACATCCTCAAGAAACAGCAGTTTGCCTTCCAGCGCCGGTGCGTAAGGGGTGCCGAGCGAGGCTGCGAGCAGCGTAAGGCAGCCGCCGTGGAGCCTGCCCCGGGCCGCGCCGCCCCGCAGCGGCCGCAAACCCTCGGCGGCGGCGTAGCGGTGCATCTGCCCGCCCAAAACAGCCCGGAGACTTTCTTCATCGACGCCGCCCGCGCGGCAGAAATCGGCGGCCAGCATGGGTCCGTGGAAAGCGACCAGCCCGGTCTGATCGAGCAGACGGCTTTGCACCGCGGTCAGGTCGCTGTAGCCGAGCAGCGGCTTCGGGTGGTTGCGGATCAGGTCCAGGTCGAGCTCGGGCAGCAGATAATTGCTGCCGTAGCCGCCGCGGGTACACACAATGGCATCCACCGACGGGTCCGCCAAGGCGGCATGGAGGTCGGCAAGTCGCTCGGCGGCCGTGCCGCTGAAGTAGGGCGCGGAGCGATTCTGCGCGTGCGGCATCCAGCGCATCTGCCAGCCTCGGCGCGCCAGATCGGCGGCGCCCGCGTCAAGCCGCGCCTGCTGCGCGCTGCTGGCCGGGGCCAGGATCGCCGCGGTCGGGCGCTGCGGGAGCGCCAAGGGCTTCAAGGGCGGCGCGCTCACCCCTGCAAGCCCGGTATAGGAGTGAAGGCTTCGCCGAGGCAGATTAGCTCGGCGGGACCGGTCAGCTCCATCTGCTCGGCTTCCTCAGGCCACGCAACAAGCTGGCTGCCGCCGGGCGCATGAACCGTAAGCCGCCGCCGGCAGCCGTAGAGCAGCATGGCCGCGGCGGCCGACGCGCAGGAGCCTGTGCCGGACGAGCTGGTCGGCCCGACGCCGCGCTCAAAAATGCGAATCGCAATCGAGTCCGGCGTGAGCACATGCACAAACTCAACATTCGTTTGCGCGGGAAAGCGCGGGTGAACGCAAACAGCGCTGCCGACTGCCTGCCACTCCATGCCGGCTACCCGGAAGCTCGCATCTTCCACGCGGATGACGAAGTGCGGATTGCCGGTCGAAACGATCGCGCCCTCGATCAGCACCGCGTCTTCATCAAGCGCCGCGCTTGCGCGCTCCACCCGGGGAACGCCCATGGCGGTACGCAGTTCCATGTGCGCGCCCGCGCGCGACACCAGGGTGCAGCGGCGCTCGCCCGCATCGGTTTCAAGTGTGAGTACTTCGCCGGGCCGCGCGTCCTGCCTGTGGGCCATCCATGCCGCGACGCAGCGCGTGCCGTTGCCGCTGATCTCCGCGATGCCGCCGTCGGCATTGCGGAGGCGGATGATACCCGAGCGATCGCCGGTCCACCGCAGGAACTCCACCCCATCCGCGCCGATGCCCGTATTGCGGGCGCAGAGCGATACGACCAGGGAGCGCTCGTCCCAGCCGTTGATTTGAGGCTGTTCCACGATCAAAAAATCGTTGCCGCAGCTGTGCGCTTTTATGTAAGGGAGCATAGGTGCCTAGAAGAGATTACAGGGGTATGAGATTAGGAAAGTTCATTTTTCTGACATAGGAATTAAGACCATTAGCGATGTTGTGCTCCATTCATGAAAATGGTGCATAATGGCACATGCGGTTAACTGTCAATCTTGATGCAGATGTATACGAGTTTGCCTCTGCCTATGCGCACGGAAGAGGAATTACCCTATCGGCCGCGATCAGCGAATTGGTCCGCACCGCGGAGCAAGCGCCGATGCCGGAGCCGGGCAGCCCTTCCTCCAGGCTGAGGATGAATGAGCATGGATACTATGAAATTGCGGCAATCGGCCCTCCGATCACCCTGGAGATGGTGAAGGAACTTTCAGAGGATAGGCTTGATTGATCCTCTTCGCTATTTACTTGATGTCAATGTGCTGATTGCTTTGATTGTAAGAGGTCATCCTCATCACAGCCTTGCGCGGGGATGGTTCTATGCTTCTCCGGATCTCCAATGGTCTCTCTGTGCCTTCACCGAAGCCGGCTTCCTTCGCTACGCAACCGCGCCTCGGCTGGGGCAGATCAAGATGGACGAAGCAGCGGGGCTGTTAAAGCAGCTCACCCGGCATCCCGGGTACCGCTATCTTCCCATCGATGCGGACTGGCATACGTTGTGCAGCCCTTTTTCCAAAAGGCTTTACGGCACGCAGCAGGTTACGGACGCGTACCTTCTCGGTCTTGCCGTGCGCGGCGGGTTGGTTCTCGCTACGATGGACAAAGCCATTCTCCACCTTGCCGGCAGCGAGCACAGCAGGCACGTTCTGCTGCTGAAAGACGCAGCCTAGAAGCGGCGGGGTACGGTCGAGTGATAAATGCGCGCGCAGGGCTGGCCGGTCGAGCAGATCACATTGGTGAGCGTAAGCCCTTCGCCGTGCTGCCGCACCGCCTGCGCGACTGCGTCGCCGTCGAGCGCGACCACGTAGCTCGCGGCATGAGCCGGGTCGGCGAGCGCGTGCTGCCACAGCAGCCAGTCGGCATCGTTGATGGTGCGCATCAGCGGGATGCCCGCCTGCTGTACCGCGCCGACGTGGTCCGAGGTATACATCAGGATCAGCCCTGAAGGCGGCAGTTCATCAAGCGCGCGGGCCAGCGCCGTTTCAAACGGGATGCGCGTGCTTGAGTTCACGCGCGCTTCGCCCAGAACCAGCGGCCGCTCACGCATCAGCAGCACGTCGTTGCCGATCCACAGCAAAGCAACCAGGCCGAGGGCCGGTACCGCGAGCCTCGGACGATGCAAGCGCAGCCGCTCGACCCCCGCGGCCGCCAGCCAGGCAAGCCCGAGCGCAAACGCCGGTAGCATTTCCAGCCCGTAGCGTGTGTTGTACCAGCCGTGCGGGTACCAGCGCGGCAAAAAGATCGGCACCGAGCCGTAAGCCACGGAGTAGGTGTAAAACGGCAGCGGCAGCCACAGCAGCAGGAAAGCTCCCGGAAGGCCGCGCCGCGCGCGCACGGCAAGCGCCGTGCCCAGCCCGGCGCACAGCAGCAGTACGGCGGCCGCCCAGCGCGTGGTTGCATTCAGCTCCGCGGCTTTGCTGTAGTACAGCAGGGCCAGGGCCGGGTTGTGCCGGCCGGGGTAGTGCCCCGCCCCGTGCGCGCTGGTTTTCGCATCGATCGCGCGCGCCGAGTATGGCCCGCGCATAAAGTCCAGCGGGTCGCCGAACTGCCGGGCGTTGTAGGCGAGCCAGCACAGGGGAGCCGCCAGCAAAACCGCCGTGCAGAACACAAAAGCCCCGCCCGAGCGCGCCCGCCACGAGCCCGAGCGCAGCGTGTGAAAGGCGAGCACGCACCAGGCCGCCGCCGCGATGACCCAGCCGTCATAGCGTGTGTAAATCGCGGCCGCCAGGGTAAGCGAGAGACCCAGCAGCAGCCGGCGCAGCAGGCGCTCCCGCGCCGCGCTCGGGGTCCACCGGGAAACCCGGCCGTGCTCAGCAACAAACACCGCCGCCCAAACAAGCTCCGCCAGAAAAATCGGCTCGGTCATCGCGGTGGTTTGGAGGTACAG
>CAXTSG010000014.1:0-19003 GCA_964246825.1 uncultured Acidobacteriaceae bacterium
CTTTCGGGATAGTGATGTACAGAAAGATCGTCAGCGCGAGCGTCGCGACCACCACCAGCAGCGCCACCGGCTGAAAACGCAGCACAAAGCGCAGCGTGCGGCCGTAAAAGGCGATCATGTTCTCAAACATCCGCTCGGACCAGCGATACAGTCTGCCTTCCTCGGACCGCGGCTTATGCTTGAGGATGCGCGCGCACATCATGGGCGTAAGCGTGAGCGAAACCACCGCGGACAGGATGATTGTGGTTGCGAGCGTGACGGCAAACTCCCGAAACAGGCGGCCCACCACGTCGCCCATGAACAGGAGCGGAATTAAGACGGCGATGAGCGAAACAGTCAGCGACAGGATGGTGAAGCCGATCTGCCCGGCCCCCTTCAGCGCCGCCTGCATGGGCGTCTCACCTTCCTCCAGGTAGCGCGAGATGTTCTCGATCATCACGATGGCGTCATCGACCACGAAGCCGGTCGAGATCGTCAGCGCCATCAGCGATAGATTGTCGAGCGAGTAGTGCAGCGCGTACATCGCGCCGAAAGTTCCGACAAGCGAAAGCGGCACCGCCACGCTTGGGATGATGGTCGCCGCGAGCGACCGCAGAAAAATAAAGATCACCATCACCACGAGCGCGATGGTCAGCATCAGCTCAAACTCCACATCGTCGACGGAAGCCTGGATGCTGGTCGTCAGGTCAGTCAGCGTGGTCACCTGCAAGCCCGCCGGCAGCGTGGCTTCCAGCTGCGGCAGCAGTGCCTTGATGTTCTTGACGACCGAGATGGTGTTCGCCCCGGGCTGCCGCTGCACGTTCAGGATGACGGCCGGCGTCAGATTCATCCAGGCGGCCTGATCGGCGTTCTCGATGCCGTTGACGACGTTGGCTACATCGTGAACAAACACGGGCGCGCCGTTGCGATAGGCAAGCACGACGTTTTTGTAGTCGCTGCCGGTTTGCAGCTGGTCGTTTGCGTCAATCTGCCAGTCCTGGCGGGGTCCGTCAAAGGAACCCTTGGCGGAGTTTACGCTGGTTTGCGAGAGCGCCGTGCGTACATCCTCCAGGTTAAGCCCGAACGACGCCAGCTGCGTCGGGTTGACCTGGATGCGCACCGCCGGCTTTTGCCCGCCGGAGATCGACACCAGGCCGATGCCCGACAGCTGCGAAATCTTAGGTGCCATGCGCGTATCGATCAGGTCTTCCACCTGCGACAGCGGCATGGTTTTGGACGTGATCGCCATGGTGATCACGGGCGCGTCCGCCGGGTTGGTTTTCGAGTAGGTCGGCGGCACCGGCAGGTCCGACGGCAGAAAACTTTGCGCCGCGTTGATGCCTGACTGCACTTCCTGCTCGGCAACATCGATGTCGAGCTGAAGGTTGAACTGGAGCACGATGACGGAAACGCCGCCCGCCGAGGTCGAGGTCATCTGGCTCAGGCCCTGGAGCTGCCCCATCTGGCGCTCCAGGGGGGCCGTCACCGTGGTCGACATCACATCCGGGGCGGCACCCGGGTAGAACGTCACAATCTGGATTGTCGGGTAGTCCACCTGCGGCAGCGCCGAAACCGGCAGCTGCGTGTAAGCCACAATGCCCACCAGCAGAATGGCGATCATGAGCAGGGCCGTTGCGACCGGACGCAGAATAAACGGGCTGGAGATGCTCACGGCGTTTCGCTCTCCGTGCCGCTCGACGGACCCAGCCTTTGCTGCACGACGCGCACCTTGCTTTTTTCCTGCAACTTTTCAAACGAGCTGTTTGCCACCAGGTCATTCGGTTCAATGCCGGTCACGGCGGCGTTGGTTGCGTCCGAAGCGACAATCTTGATGTTTGTAATGCTCGCCGTGCCGTTCTGGAGTTTGTACACGAAGGTTTGGGAGCCGTTGCGCTGGATGGCCGAGTTCGGAATCAGCACCTGGTTCTTCAAGGTGTTCACAAGCAGCTCTGTATTGACGAACTGATTCGGAAAAAGCGACAACTTCGCATTCGGAAAGACGGCGCGGAGCTTCAAGGTGCCCGTGGTTGTATCAATCTGGTTGTCGGTCGTCTCCAGGCGGCCCTCATCGAGCACATGGATCTGGGCGCGGTCATAGGCGGAAACCCTGAGCGCGTGCTGACGCATAGCCTGCTGCACCTGCGGCAGGCTGTCTTCCGGAATCGTAAAGACCACGGTGATCGGCTGCACCTGCGCCACCACGACCAGGGCCGTGGTGCCGTTGGCCTGCACGATGTTGCCGGGGTCCACCAGCCGCAGGCCCGCGCGCCCCTCGATCGGCGACTTGATATGGCAAAAGTTGACGTTGACCTGGTCGGCTTCCACGGCTCCCTCGTCGGAGCGCACCAGGCCCTCATCCTGGTCCACGAGCTTGGCCTGGTCGTCGAGCTGCTGCTTGGCGATGGCATTGCGCGCCCATGCATCCTCGTAGCGGGCCAGGTCCATCTTGGCCTGCGCCAGTACACCCTGGTCGCGGGCGAGCGTTCCTTTTGCCGTGTCCAGCGATGCCTGATAAGGCTGCGCGTTGATGTCGATCAACGGCGCGCCCTTGCGAACGGTCTGCCCTTCCCGGTAATTGACCGCGACAATCTGCCCTGTCACCTGGCTTGTGATGGAGGCCGTGTAGCGCGGCGTTACCGTGCCGATTGCAAGCAGCTTGATCGGCATATCGCCGGAGTGCGCCGTGACGGCATTGAGGGTGACAGGCCCGTTGGTGCGGTGCCGCCCCTGCACCTGCTGCCCTCCGCCGGGTTTGTGGCGCAGGATCAATACAAACGCCAGCGCAAACAGAAGCAGCAGCACCGGCCATACCCAAAGATGGCGCTTGCGCGGCCGCGCTCCGGCGGCGGGTGCCTGGGCTGGAGCCTGGTCCTGTGTTCGCGGAGTGCCGGCGATCAGCGGTGCGGCGGGAAGTTGCTGTTCCATGGGTGTTGTTCTTGCCTCATTTGGAGCCAGTACGGGGCTCTTGCCGCCGGCCGGAGGACGCAAGCCGGCTCACATTCCGTGTGATGGCGCGCGTCACCCTTGCAGAGATGCAGGCAATTCCGATAATGCACCCATCCTAACGCAGGGCGCAGCGTGGACCGAATCCTAACCTGCCTGGCTGTGCCGCTGCGGTCCCCGCAGCTTTTGCCGCACCACTGTTCTATTCCGCGACATCGTTGCCGCTCTTACCCGAAAGGCAACCCCAGTCCTCCCCTTTCGCTCCCACTAGCCATGTTTCTCAGTGCTGTTCCCGCTCCCTTCCGGCTTGATACGATTCCGGGCATTGATCCAGGGCCGCTTGATCCCGGGGGGTTTCCGGGGGATGAGCCCGACTTCAATCCGGACCCCGCGCCCGATCCGGATCCCGACCCGCTCGGGCCCTCCGTGGGGATTCCCGGCATCGACCCCGGCTATCCCATTCCGGGAATACCGGGCAGCCCGGCCTTCACCTAGCAGGTTTGCCGCGAGAACAATTGTTACAATCCTGTAAATGCCTTACAGTCAAGGCGTTCTAAGGATTCCTTCTCGCATGAACCTGTACATCCTGCGCCACGCAAGCGCCGGTACCCGCCGCACCAACCCGATCATTGATGTTAAGCGCCCTCTCGATAAGGAGGGCAAAGGACAGTGCCTGCTCATCGGCAGCTACCTGAACGCGCTGCGGATCCACTTTGACCTAGTTGCTTCCAGCCGCTTGAAGCGCGCCCTCCAAACCGCGTCTCTGGTATCCATGGAGGTTGGAGCCGACACTAAGATTCAGGTCACCGATGCCCTGGCTCCGGAAGCCACGCTTGGGGCCTTTCAAAACTTTATCGGCGAGCTTCAAGGCCATGAGAACGTTTTGCTGGTCGGCCATAATCCCAACCTGCCCCTGTTTCTGGCCTCGCTCATCATGAACGGCAGCGCTTCCCCCGCACGGGCTGCCCTTCGCCTGCGCAAGGGTGCCATTGCGCGCATTGATCTGACTCGCCGGCCCGGCACCCTGCACTGGCTGGTCGATCCCTACATCCTGAGCGGCGTGTACGGCAGCGCCACCAAGGTAGAGCGGCGGCGGGCCCGTAGGGTGACCGGCAAGAGCTGAACACCGGGGTCGCCCTGTTATGCTGGACCTCGTTTGCGCCCTTCCGCCATCGTGTTGCGCGGCAGTGCCCTGAGATCAATACTTTGCCTACCCTTACCGCCGATACCTCCGCGACTGAAGCCGCCGCAACCGGAAGGCTGCGCTCCACGCGGTTGGCTTGGCTGCTGCTTACCCTGCTGTTCTTCGCCGTGTACTTCGCTTCGCTCTTTACCCCGCCGCTTCTAGACGATGCCGACGCCACCCATGCAAACGCCGCGCGGCACATGGCAGAAAGCGGCGACTGGGTCACGCTGTACGTGGACGGTATCCGCTACCTGGAAAAGCCGGTGCTGCCCTACTGGCTGGTAGCGGTCGACTACCGCATCTTCGGCTACAACGTATTTGCGACGCACCTGCCTATGGCTCTTGCCGTCTTCGCGAACATGGTACTGGGCTGGGTTTGGGCTCGGCGCGCCTTTAACGAGCGCGCCGGCTTTTACGCTGCTCTTGCCATCCCCGGCAGCGTCGGTGTTTTTCTTTACACGCGCTTCTTCATTCCTGAAGCAATTCTGTGCTTTTTCCTGGCGCTCGCCTTATGGTCGTTTCTTACCGGGCTGGAAGACCGTGCTCCGCGCCGGTTCTACCTTGCCTACGCGGCGCTGGCAGCGGCTCTGCTGACCAAGGGGCTCATCGCCCCAGTATTTTTCGCGGCGGCTGCCGTTCCTTACCTGCTCGTTACCGAGGAGTGGCGCCGATGGCGGGAGTTTCAGCTCTCGACGGGCCTGCTGCTGTTTCTCGCGATCGGGCTGCCGTGGCACCTTCTGGCTGCCTTGCGCAACCCGGACCAGGGACACCCCATCGGGAACGTACCGACCCCGGGCCATGTTCACGGCTTTCTTTACTTCTACTTCATCAATGAGCACGTTTTGCGCTTCCTCGGCAAGCGCTACCCGCACGACTACAACCGTCAGCCGGGCTGGGTGTTCTGGGTCGGGCACCTGGCGTGGCTGTTTCCCTGGAGCCTGTTCTTCCCTGCCGCGCTCGGGCGCTTTCTGCGCGGCCGCCGCGAGTGGCGGCTTGCCCTGCGAGCCGACCGGGCCGACGCGATTATGACCTCGCAGCAGCGTTTTCGCGCGCGCACCACGCTGCTGCTCGGCTTGTATGCCGGTTTTATCCTGCTTTTCTTTTCCCTTTCCACAAATCAGGAGTACTACACCTTTCCGGCCTGGTTCGCGCTGCTGGTACTCACGGCCGGATCGCTCTCGCTCCAGGAGTCCGATGCTTCCCGCCCCGGGGGATGGCTGCGGGCCGGGCACCTTCTGTTTGCACTGGTCGGCGTCGGCTCGGCCGCGGCTTTGTTCGCCGGCTTGTGGGCTTCGCGCCGCCTGCCCTACGTCGCCGACATCGGCAGCCTGCTTGCGCATCGCGGCGTCGGCGACTACACCCTTTCGATGTCTCACTTCTTTGACCTGACCGGGCCTTCGCTGGCCGCGCTGCGGCTGCCCGCGGCGCGGGCCGCGGGGGTTTTGCTCCTCGGTCCGCTGCTTGCGCTCGTGCTGCGGCAGCGCGGCCGCGGGCCTGCGGCTACCACTGTGGTGGGGCTTACGATGGCTGTGTTTCTCGTCGCGGCGCATCTGGCGCTGGCGCGCTTTGCCCCGCTGCTGTCCTCGCGCGGCATGGCCGACCGCATCCGGCAAATTCGGCAGCCGGGTGACCGCCTGCTCGTTTACGGCGACCAGTCCAATGCGTCCTCGGTCATCTTTTACACAGGCATGCGGGCGCTTCTTGTCAACGGCCGCTCATCCTCCATGATTTGGGGCTCGTTCTACCCGGATGCGCCGCATATCTTTCTGGAAGACGCCGACCTGGCGGCCATGTGGGGTCCGGTCCATGCGCCGCATCGGCTGTTTCTTGTTGTGCCGCCTGAGTCGGATGCCCGCGTCCGCGCCCTGCTTGGCACGGGCCGCCTGTATACGATTATGTCGCTGACCGATGAGCAGGCGGCTCGGCGCACACTCTACACCGATCGCCCTCTTTAATCCTGCGTGCTTTGCATCAGCCCATCCTGCCCGAGCCGATAAAGGCGGCCGCGCCACAGGATGGTTCCTCCCGAATAGCTGCCGGCCCAGAACAGGAATCCCATCAGGTCGCGCACGGGATACAGGAGCATGCTGCGCAGAATGGTTCGCTCCTGCACGATGCTGCGGCTGAGTAGAACTGCCAGCGCCATGCGGTTCAGCACGGAGTAGATCAGCAGCAGCGCGCCCGCCGCGGGATGCCCCCAAGCGCCTGCTGCCGCAAAGCCCAGCAAGCCGAAAGGCACGCTGAACGTCAGCCCGGTCCCGAAATGGCCCTTGGGCCGCGAAAACCGCGTCGACTTCATCCAGCGAATCTGGTGCTTCATGCTGGTCAGAAACGTCAGGTTCAGCACGATGTGGTCGATAACGTGGCGCGACAGCACCACCTTGTAGCCCAGCGCCGCCACCCAGTTGCCCAGCAGAAAATCATCGGAGCAGTAGGGACCCAGCTTGCCGAAGCCGCCCATGCGGCGCACCGCGGCGCGGCGCACGCCCATGGTCGGCCCCAGCAGGAACTGCATCCCTTCCACAAGGTTGGCGGCCAGCACGCCGGCCGTCATCTCCACCGACATGCCCGCGGCCTCCAGCTTGGCCCAGACGCCGTGCTCGGCAACGCCGCGGTACAGACAGGTCACGGCACCCACCTCCGGGTCGCGGAAATCGGAGACAACCTCTCGAAGGTAGGCTGGGGTGACCCGCACGTCGCTGTCGCTGATGATAAAGATCTCGTGCTGCGCAAAGACTTCCATCCGCTCCAGCGAGCTCACTTTCGCGTTGACGAAAGGCGGTCCTTCAACCGCGAGAAAGCGTACAGGAACATGCGGGTACCGCGCCGCGGCACGGCGCGCGGCCTCCATTCCGGCGTCCCGGAGGTCGCGCGCGCAGAACAGCACCTCAAACGGCCCGGGATAATCCTGCTCAAAAAATGTGCAAAGGTGCGACTCCAGGTCCGGTTCAGCCCCGTGCAGCGGCTTAAAAAGGGAAACAGGCGGCGCAAACACCTCCGGCCGGGCGGCCGCGCTGCGCCGACGCTCGCGGAGAAAGCGCATGGCAGACACGCCCACCATGGCGGAAAAAATGCTGGAGGTCAGCAGCCCCAGTAGGCTGAAAAGAAGAAGAATCAGCATGCGCTGGTATTCAGACTATCTCAGGGCTGACGCCGGTACCGCACCGAAGAAACAATCGTGGGGCGGCGTAACGGTACGATCGCGGAAGGCCCGGCCCCGTCGGGGGTCATGCGCGTCAGCATCTCGGTTCGTACATAGTCCACGAAGCCCTGCATCTGCCGGTTCATCTCCTCCATGCGTTCGCGCATTTGAAGGATGATGGCGATACCGGCCATGTTGACGCCGAGGTCGCGCGCCAAGTTCAGGATAAACTCCAGCCGCTCTAAATCTTCCTCGGTGTAGAGCCGGGTGTTGCCGTCGCTGCGCGACGGCTTCAGCAGCCCTTCCTTGTCATACAGGCGAAGCGTCTGCGGATGGATCCCGTACATCTCTGCGACGGAAGAGATCATGTACGCGCCCTTGGATTTTCGCTTTGTCGGCATCGTGCTTCCTTTCTTCGCCGCGGAACCGCCGGAATCCCAGCGCTCCGGCAAGCAATTGCCGTAGTTCTATTCTTCCGCCTCGGCCCAGATACGCCCTCGCGGGTCGTCCGGGTTGAGGCGGGCCAGTTCCCTCAAAATTTCCTTCGAGCGCTCGTCCCGAAGCTGCGGCACCGCGATCTCCACGGTGACAATCTGGTCGCCGCGCTTGCCTTCCACTGCGGCTGAAACAACGCCGCGCTCGCGCATGCGCAGCTTTTGGCCGCCCTGGGTGCCGGGCGGGATCTTCAACTGAGTGCGCCCATCGATGGTAGGCACCTCAATCTTGGCGCCGAGCGCCGCTTCGACTACTGTGATCGGCACCCGCAGGGTGATGTCATCGCCCTGCCGCGTAAAAGCCGGATGGCCGCCGACCCGCATCACGAGGTACAGATCGCCGGACGGGGCTCCGCCTGTCCCGGCATTGCCCTTGGCGGCCAGCCGGATACGCTGCCCGTCGCGCGTGCCCGGCTTGATGCGGAACTCCACGGTCTCGGCCCGGCGTACCCGGCCCTCGCCCCGACAGGTAGAGCAGTCATTCTCGACCCGGCCCGAGCCGCCGCACACCTTGCACTGCACGTTGAACTTCATCTGCCCATGCATCTGCGTGACCTGGCCCGCGCCGTTGCACTCCGGGCAGGTATGCGCGCCGCCCGCGTGGGCGCGCCCTTTGCAGGTCGGACAGGTATCCAAACGCTGCACCTCCAGCCGCATGGAGCCGCCACGAATCGCCGTCCAGAACTCCACCTGCACCTGGTATTCCAGGTCCGTGCCCGGCTCGGCCTCGCGCCCGCTCTTGCCGCCGGAAAACATGCCGGAGAAGATATCGCGCCAGCCGCCCGTGCCGGCCCCGCCGGTCGCTCCGGCGCTCGTCGTGCTCCGACGGCCGGTGGTGGCCTCAAAGTTGGAAAAGTCAAAACCGCTGAAGTCGAACGGAACACCCTGCGCCCCGCGGCCCGCGCTCGTGCCGTAGCTCGGCCCATAGCCGCCGCGCGCTGCGGCCTCCGCCTGCGCCGGGTCAATCTGGTCGGAGTAGAAGCCGAGCTGATCAAACACCTTGCGCTTTTTTTCATCGCTCAGGATGTCGTTCGCTTCCGAGATTTCCTTGAACTTCTCCTCGGCCTTTTTGTTGTTCGGGTTCACATCCGGGTGGTACTTGCGCGCGAGCTTCCGAAAGGCTTTGCGAATCTCGTCGGCGGTCGCGGTTTTCTTCACGCCGAGAACGCCGTAGTAGTCCTTCTGTTGTGCTCCCGTTGCCATGATTCAGTCTTTCTGGCAGGTTGGGCACCAGTACACGGTGCGCCCCGCCATGGGCTTTGCCTCAATCTCCGTACCGCATACCCGGCAGGGCTTGCCATGCCGCCGGTACACGTAGTGCACTTCTTCCTTCAGCGCCGTACCGCGCGGATGCGGTCTGTGCTTCGGCCGGGTGGTCACCATGCGCCGGTCTTCCATGCCGTCCCGCATCAGCACAACGGCATCCTTCCAGATCGCCTTCAGCTCCGCCCGTGATACCTCGCGCCCAGGGCGGTCCGGGTGGATGCGCGCCCGGTGCAGAAACTCCGCGCGGTAGATATTGCCGATCCCGCTCACCACCGACTGATCCATCAACAGGACTCCTATCGGCGTCTTTTTCGTTTCCATGAGCTCAGCCAACTCTTTCGGCAGCCGGCCGGGCGTCATTTCAGGAGCCAGCGGGTCCGGTCCAATGCGCGCTTGAAGCATCTTCCATTGGTCATCCGAGAAAATGCGGCAGTCGGTCGGTCCGCGCAGCTCCAGCCATTCTTCTTTGGTCCACATGCGAAACCGAAGCGCCCCTTTGGGCTCCGGCATAGGCTGCTCACCCTCCCAGAAGTTGCCATACTGCCCGAGATGGACATGCAGGGTAAGGTCCCTGCCGAACCGGTAGCCGAGGTGCTTACCGAGCGCCAGGACCTCCAGCAATTTGCGGCCGTCGAGCAGCTCCGCGTCGGGAAAGCCGCCGTTCGGCGAGTCCACGCGAACCTTTCTGCCCGCGAACGCCCGGCTTTGCCGTGCTGCGAAGCGATGAATCTCATGCCCTTCCGGCACCCCGTTCCTCCAAAATAAACTCGCCCCATGGATACCGAACTCGCTATACTGCCCGCAACTTCCTCTTCACGCCTGGAGGGAACCTGCATCGCCATGATGCTCCAATCCAAAGCCCGCGCTCCGGTCCATGTCGCGCCGCAGCCGGTCGCGACGTTCATGGAAGTTGTATTCGTGCCGCTTGTTCACAGAACAGAGCCGGCGGCTCCATACTACCGCCCGGAACTCGACATCCTTCGCTTCCTTGCATTTTTCCTCGTCTTCAACCATCACATCCTGACCGGCTCCGCAACGGCGTCCCGCTTCCATTTCATTTACGCACTTCAGGAGGGCGGTGCCGGCGGCGTTTGCCTCTTCTTCACTCTCAGTGCTTTTCTGATTACGGAGTTGCTGCTGCGCGAACAGGAAAGCACCGGTTCCATCCATATTCCTTCTTTTTATCTCCGCCGCATCCTGCGCATCTGGCCGCTTTACTTTGCCGCTATCGCTGCCAGCGCGGTTCTGTCGCGCTTCAGCCGCCATTTCGGTTCCACCCGTGGTTTGCTGCTGCCGTTCCTGCTGCTCTGCGGCAACTGGGTCATCGCCCTGCGCCGCGGCTGGCCGGCAACCCCTCTGCTGGCTCCGTTGTGGAGCATCTCCATTGAGGAGCAGTTCTATCTCCTGTGGCCGGCGATCCTGGCTCGCTGGGGACGCCGCGCCGTTCTCCCGGCGGCCTGCCTTGTGCTTCCGATTGCCTGGACTGTTGACCTTCTTCTGCCGTTTTCTCACAGTCCGGGGCACCCTTTTGTCAGAGATCCGCAGCTTTGGCTGAACAGCTTCAGCCAATTTCAGTTCTTTGCCCTCGGTGCCGTGCTTGCCTTGTATACCCACCGCCGCCGCTGCCGCATGCCCGCGCTTGCTAGAGCCGCTCTTCTGCTTTGCGGCTTTTCACTCCTCCTTGCCGCGGGCTTTCCCCTGCACTTTCTCAATCCTGCGCCTCCACCCCATTTCGGGCAGCTGCTCGCGGGCTATCTTTCCCTCGATGCGGCCTGCGCTTTGCTCTTGCTGGCCACCTTAGGCATCGAGCCGCCTCCCATATGTCGGCCGCTCATCTACCTGGGGCGCATCTCCTATGGGCTTTACGTCTTTCATTTTGTAGTTCGGCTTACCGTGGGCACACTGCTTGCCGAAAAACTCCGCGCACACCCCATGCTCGTTCTGCCGTCTACCTACCTGTTGTCGCTGCTGCTTACCATTGCCATGGCGGCGGTGTCTTATCACTTCTTCGAGCGGCCTTTTCTCCGGCTCAAGGAGCGCTTCACTTTTGTGCGCTCCCGCCCCGTTTAGTTCCAAACCGTATTGGCAGGCACGGCTTCCATTGTCCAAAGCATGTCCGGCTGGGCTTGGCGCATCTGCTTCACAAAGTTCTCCGCTTCATCCTTCGACTGAAACAGCAGCTTGTTCCAAACCTGCCCCGCCCGTACCTGCTCGCACTGCCAGATTGTTGCAGTTAACATTGCATTCACCCTTCCAGCCGATGACTCGGCTCCCCACTGATAAAAACCCGCTTTTGTAAAGAAAGCTGCGGGGCGCACCGTTATGAACGCCCCGCTTTTCATAGCCGCGGACGGCTTGCTACGCCTTCGGCTCTACGTCCACGTATTCTGCATCGATGACGCCCTCGTCCTGCTTCGCATCCGCCGTGCCCGTGCCTGCTGCCGCTCCGTCGGTCGGCGCTGCGCCGCCCGGGAAGCCGCCGTTCGGCGTCGCCTTGTACATGGCTTCGGCCAGCTTGTGCGAGGCCGCCGTGAGCTTTTCGTGCTCGCTCTTCAGATCGGCCACGCTCGGGCTGCCGGCCAGTACCGCCTTCGCGGAGCTGAGCGCCCCTTCAACCTCGGCCTTTTCCGCGCCTTGCACCTTGTCCGCGGAGTCGCGCAGCATCTTCTCGATGTTGTAAACCAGTGAGTCGAGCCCGTTGCGCGCTTCGATCTCCTCGCGGGCCGCCTTGTCCTCCGAGGCATGCGCCTCGGCTTCCTTGGCCATCCGCTCTACTTCTTCCTTGCTCAGGCCGGAGGAGGAAGTAATGGTGATCTTCTGGTCCTTGCCCGTGGCATTGTCCTTTGCCGTCACGTTCAAGATGCCGTTTGCGTCGATATCAAACGTCACCTCGATCTGCGGTATGCCCCGCGGTGCCGGCGGAATGCCCGACAGCTTGAACTTGCCGAGCGTCCTATTCTGCGAAGCCATCGGCCTCTCGCCCTGGAGGACGTGAACCTCGACTTCCGTCTGCGAGTCTGACGCCGTCGAGAAAGTTTCCGTCTTCTTCGTCGGGATCGTGGTATTGCGCGGGATCATCGGCGTCGCCACCGAGCCCATCGTTTCAATCGCCAGCGTTAGCGGGGTCACGTCCAGCAGCAGCAGGTCCTTCACGTCGCCCGAAAGCACGCCGGCCTGCACCGCCGCGCCGATCGCCACGACCTCGTCCGGGTTGACGCCCTTGTTCGGCTCCTTGCCGAACAGACCCTTGACGATCTCCTGAATCTTCGGCATGCGGGTTTGCCCGCCGACCAGCACAACTTCGTTGATCTGCGCCGCGGTTACACCGGCATCCTTCATTGCCTTACGGCAGGGCTCCAGCGAGCGCTGAAGAATGTCATCCACCAGCTGCTCCAGCCTGGCGCGGCTCAGCTTTTCGACCAGGTGCTTCGGGCCGGAAGCATCCGCCGTGACAAACGGCAGGTTGATCTCCGTTTCCATCGCGGTCGAGAGCTCGATCTTGGCCCGCTCCGCCGCGTCCCGCAGCCGCTGCAAGGCCATTTCGTTGCCTTTAGCGCGCAGGTCTAAGCCTTCCTTTTTCTTGAACTCGTCGATCAACCAGTCGACAATCTTCTGATCGATGTTGTCGCCGCCCAGGTGCGTGTCGCCGTTGGTCGCCTTCACCTCGATAACGCCGTCGCCCACCTCGAGGATCGACACATCGAACGTGCCGCCGCCGAAATCGTAGACCGCGATCGTCTCATCCTTCTTCTTGTCGAGCCCATAGGCCAGAGCGGCCGCCGTCGGCTCGTTCACGATGCGCTTGACATCCAGGCCCGCAATCCGTCCGGCGTCCTTGGTCGCCTGGCGCTGCGCGTCGTTGAAGTATGCCGGCACCGTGATGACGGCCTCGGTGACCGAGCCGCCCAGATAGTCCTCGGCTGCCTTCTTGAGCTTTTGCAGGATCATGGCCGAAACCTCGGGCGGGGTGTAGTCCTTGCCCTGCGCCTCGACCGTCAGGTGGTCGCCCTGCTGCTTTACCCGGTACGGCACCATCTTCATTTCATCGTTCACTTCATTGGCGCGGCGGCCCATAAAGCGCTTAATCGAGTACACGGTGTTTTCCGGATTGGTAATTGCCTGCCGCTTGGCGACCTGCCCCACGAGCCGCTCGCCGCTCTTGGTGAATCCAACAACGGAAGGGGTCGTGCGGCCGCCCTCTTCATTTGCGATCACCTTCGGCTCGCCGCCTTCCATTACTGCCACGACCGAGTTGGTCGTTCCTAAATCAATACCGATAATCTTGGCCATTGCCTATCTACCCTCACCCTTAAACTTGTGCCGCTTAGCTGACTGCCACCATAGAATCGCACTTGAGTGGTTTACTGTCAACTTATCTGATGATGAAAGCAGATAGAGGTTTCATCTCCTTTTTTACAAAGTTGCACTGTGAAGATTCCCTTTCATGAAAGCAGCGTAGAAGGGCAGTGCGGCGGCGTCTCACTCCGTAGGCCGCGCGTCCTTTACTGTTAGGTCGAGGTGTTTGTCAGGGCTATGCCCGGCTTGAGACAGCGACGGCTTGCCGGAAGCTGTAAGACTTTTGAAGAAACGTTTTCTCGGCACCACAGGGAAGCACACGGGGGATCTTTGGCAGGAAAGAATAAGACCGCTATCATCATCGGTGCCGGGCCGGCAGGGCTGACGGCTGCCTTGGAGTTTTGTCGCAGGTCCGACATCCGGCCGATCGTGCTGGAAGCCAGCGACCGCATCGGCGGCATTTCCTGCACCATCCGCTACAACGGCAATCGCATCGACATCGGCGGCCACCGGTTCTTTTCAAAGTCGGACCGCGTCATGGACTGGTGGACTTCCATCATGCCGATCGCGGGTGCCGATGACAACGGCGAGTTCGCCATCAAGTATCAGAACCGGCAGCGCACGGTTCGCAGCAGCCGCCTGTCCGGTACAGCTCCGGGCGCGCAGGACCCGGACTGCGTCATGCTGGTGCGGCCGCGCAAAAGCCGCATCTACTTCCTCCGCTCCTTTTTTGACTATCCCCTGTCGCTTTCGGGCTCCACGTTGGGGCGGCTCGGCGCGGCGCGCACTCTGAAGATCGGCTTCAGCTATGTCAAGGCACGTTTGTTCCCCCGCAAGGAGGAAAAAACGCTGGAAGACTTCCTCATCAACCGCTTCGGAAAAGAGCTGTATCTGACTTTTTTCAAGAGCTACACGGAAAAGGTATGGGGAGTACCCTGCGAGCAGATTTCCGCGGCCTGGGGCGCACAGCGCATCAAGGGGCTTTCGCTGAGAACGGCGGTGGCGCACTTTCTGAAGAAGACTTTTTCCCGCAAAAAGGTGAAATCCGGTGACATCGCACAGAAGAATACGGAAACCTCGCTGATCGAACAGTTTCTTTATCCGAAGTTCGGGCCCGGGCAGCTGTGGGAGCATGTGGCCGACCTGGTGCAGCAGGGCGGCGGTGAGCTTCGCATGGGCTGGCGCGCTTCCCGGCTCCATGTCGAGCGCGGCAGGGACGGCGTGGACCGCATTGCCTCGCTGGAAGTCACAACGCCCACTGGTGAGCGGGTGACGCTGCGCGGTGACTACTTCTTCTCCACCATGCCGATTCGGGAGCTGCTGCGGGTGATTGATACGCCGATCCCGGCCGAAGTGCAGGCCGTTTCGGACGGCTTGATGTACCGCGACTTCATCACGGTCGGCCTGCTGGTCGATCGGCTGCTGGTGACCGAGCCGGACGGCTCGCCGCTCAAGGACACCTGGATTTACATCCAGGAGCCTGATGTGCTGGTAGGCCGCCTGCAAATCTTCAACAACTGGAGTCCTTACCTGGTGGCGGATCCGACCAAGGTCTGGATCGGGCTCGAATACTTCTGCTACGACACGGACGAGCTTTGGAAAAAGCCGGACGCGGAAATCGCACAATTTGCCATTGCCGAGGTCGCAAAGATCGGCATTCTTCGCGCCGAGGATGTCCGGGACAGCTGCGTCTTCCGGGTGCCGAAAACCTATCCGGCCTATTTCGGCACCTATGATCGTTTTGACGAGATCATCCGCTACATGGACCGCTTTGAAAACCTGTTCCTGGTGGGCCGCAACGGCATGCACAAATACAACAACCAGGACCACTCCATGCTGACCGCGATGACCTCGGTCGACAACATCATCGAGGGCAACATGGACAAATCCAGTCTGTGGGAGATTAACACGGAGCAGGAATACCACGAGAAAAAGGAAGAAGCAGCCGAGTCCGCCGTGGAAGAGCTGCCGGCCCTGGAGCAGGCCGTCGAAGAACTGGCCGCGCGGGAGTAGCCGGAACGCAGGGCCTTACAGCCAGTGATCGTAGTGCAGGCTGACCCACCAGCAGGGGCTCCTCTGCACATGCGGCAGAAACGCCTCCACGCAGGGCACGTCCAGGATACCGACGTATTCGTAGTGGTAGCTCCCATTGCGGTCCGGCACGGCCTGGTATTGCCTCACGGTCGCAAAGGAAAGTATGTCGCCGTGCTGCTGCCGGTAGACAAAAATGCCGTAGTCGGCCGCGCCGGCCGCAAGCAGCAGCAGAACAAGCAGCAACAGCCAGGAGGCTGCTGCCCGAGAAGGCATTACCGGCCGGCCTCCTGCGCGATGCCGAGCAGCGCGTCTAGCTTTTGAGGGTCAAAGCCGATCATGACTTCGCCCCCGACCACCAGGGTCGGCGTGGATCGGCTGCCGAGATCCATCAACTCGCGGAAAGCCTGCGGGTCGGCCTGCACATCGCGGTAGGTAAAGGCGACCTTGCGGCTTTGGAGAAAGGTGCGCGCCGCGAAACAGGGCGCGCAGCCGGGCTGGCTGTACAGGACGACCGGGGTGACGGCGGGTGTTGGGCTCGTGCTCATAAGGATAGGATTCCTTTTCTTTGCACACGGTGCAAGGCTATTCCCCCGGAAAGCGCTCTTGGGGGCGGGCGGCATCGGCAGTCCGGAGCAGATCCATCCAGATCGGCAGGGCTGCCCTGGCACCGGTTTCCCCTTCGCCCAAAGGCAGGCGATTGTCATAGCCGACCCAGACGCCGCAGGTCACCGAAGGCGAAAACCCCACAAACCAGGCATCGGTAAAGCGGCTGGTGGTGCCGGTTTTGCCGGCCACCGGGTGCTCCAGCGCGCCGGCAGCCGCACCCGTGCCGCCGGGGGCCGTAACTGCCCGGAGAAGACGTACCATCGTGCGCGCCGTCCTGGGCGAAACGGCGGCGGAAGCGCCATTGACCCCGGGTCCTTCGAGGGAAATGGGGATGCCGTCGGCATCGGTAACCCTGCGGAGCAGCCGCGGGCTTACCCGCAGGCCGTCGTTTGGGAACACGGAGTAAGCCGCGACCTGCTCGCGCAGTGAAAGATCGACCGCGCCGAGCGCAACCGGCAGATAGGGAGGGATGCGGCCGGTGATGCCGAAGCGATGCGCGACCTCGGCAACGCGCGCCATGCCGACCTGGGCAGCCAGCGCGACCGCAGGGATATTGCGCGAGTCGGCAAAGGCTTTTTCCAGCGTGATCGGTCCCAGGGTATTGCCCTCGAAGTCGCGCGGAGCATAGCCGCCGAAAGATATGGGCGCGTCCAGAACCGTCTGTTCCGGAGCAGCGCCTGCCTCGATCGCCGCTGTGTACACATAGGGCTTGAACGAGGAGCCGACCTGCCGCTCCGCTTCGGTCGCGCGGTTGTATTCGGACAGGGCGAAGTCGCGTCCCCCTACCATCGCGAGGACGCCGCCGGTAGCGTTGTCCATGGCCAGCAGCGAGCCCTGGGCACCGGAGTCCTGCTCCAGCGAGCCGCGCCAGCCGAGCGGGCCGCGGTCGCGCAGCTTGACCTCAATCACGTCGCCCGCGCGCAGAAACTGCGAAGCAGCACGGTACCCGGTCCAGGCCCAGTCCTCCGGCTCCAGCAGGAGCGCGGCCTCAGCCGCGGGCAGCCCGACATGCGCCCGCACGGCGAAGGCCGTCACCCCATCCACCACGGCATGAATGTACGTGCCGGGCTCCGGGGGCGCGAACCAGTCCGGGTGGCGAAAGGTATCGGCATTTTGGAGGTTAACCGGGCGGCCGCGCCAGCCCTGCCGCCGCTCATAGGCGGCAAGGCCGTCGGCGACGGCCCGGTTTGCGACCCTTTGCAAGCCCATGTCGAGCGTGGTGTACACGCGCAGGCCCGCCCCGTGCACGATCTCCGAGCCGAGCTGCCGATCCAGCTCGCGCCGCACTTCTTCCACAAACCAGGGTGCCTCGGCGTTGGGCGGCGGCGCGAGCCGGAGGTTCAAAGGCGTGCCTGCCGCCGCTTCCGCCTCGGCGCGCGTGATGCGCCCGTCCGCGCGGAGCGCGGCGATCACCTGGTTGCGCCGCCACAGGGCGCGCTCCGGGTGCGTGGTGGGAGAAAACTCCTCCGGGCCCTTGGGCAGCCCGGCCAGCAGGGCCGCTTCCGGCAGGTCGAGTGCGGCGGCATGCTTGCTGAAATAGTATTCCGCGCCTGCCTCAAAGCCGTAGGTTCCGCGGCCGAGATAAATCTGGTTGCCGTACATAGCAAAAATCTGCTGCTTGGTAAAGCTGCGCTCGATCTGCATGGCCAGCAGCGTTTCTTCGAGCTTGCGGCCGGCGGTGCGCTCGTCTGAAAGAAACAGGTTGCGCGCCAGCTGCATGGTCAGTGTGGAAGCGCCCTGTGCCCGGCCCTTGGAGCGCAAATCGTGGACAGCGGCCCCGACCACCCGGAAGATATTGACGCCCCAATGGCGTTCAAAACCCTTGTCCTCGATCGAGATTACGGCTTCGCGCAGGATGGGAGCGAATGCATCGTAAGAAACGGCCACGCGGCGCTGCAAGGCAAAAGAGCCGATGCGTTCGCCGTGAATATCGTAAAGCTCGGTTGTGGTCGTGGGGCGATAGCGCTCCAGCTCGGCAATCTCCGGAAGATCGACAGACTCGACCAGCACAAGCCCGCCGAGCGAGCCGAAGGCCGCGGCCAGAAGGCAAAGCACCGCGAGAACAACGCGGCGCAGCCGCCGTTTTCGTGCGTTCTGCTGCCGTTTCGCCGCGGTTGTAACGGTGGGCATCGGAGCCGGTGTTAGCTTTGCTTCGCTTTCAGCACATCCAGTGCTTTGTTCAGCTGGTCATCCACGCGGGGCCGCGAGGGCGCGGCCGCATTTTCATCCTGCTCGGCCAGGAACTGGTCAATGCTCAAACTTACCGGGACGTTCGGTTTCACGGCATTGTCCTGGATCGGCTTGCCGTTGGGCGCGTTGTACTTGGCCACGGAAAGCAGCAGCGCCGCGCCGCCCGGCATCTCGATAGTCTTCTGCACGGTGCCTTCGCCGAAGGTGCGGTCTCCCACAACATCGCCGCGCTTGCTCGCGAGCACGGCCGCGGCCACAATTTCCGCTGCCCCGGCGGTTCCGTGGTTGGTGAGCACGACCAGCGGAGCGGCAGTCACAAACTTTGCATTCTCCGCCGTGAAAGTTTCGGTCGGATATTTTTGTCCGCTCAGGCTTGCAATGGTCCCGGTCTGGAGAAAGGCGTTCGCCAGCCGCACCCCTTGCAGCTCATCGCCGAAAGCCACATCGCGCAAGTCCAGGAGCACTTTCCGGCTGCCGGTCTTGTTCATGCCCTTCAGCTGCTGCTCCAGCTCGCTGACGCGCTCCCTGGTCAGCACGGTCGGCTTCAAGTAAAGTACGGCTCCGTTGTCGTACTGCTGGGTCGCCAAAGCGGGCGGTGCCGAAGCGGCGCGCTGGAGCTTCTTGTTGATTGGGTCTTCCTTGCCGGGCACAATCAGGTCGAGCGACACCGTGCTGCCGGCCTTGCCTTCCAGGGCCATGCGGATCGCCGCGAGCGACATCGAGTGCGTCGACTTGCCGTCGATCGTTTCGATCACATCACCGTCCTCCATCCCCTGCTTGTCCGCCGGGCTGCCCGGCATTACGGAAACAACGGTGGAATAGCCGAAGCGCTTGCTGACGTAAACGCCGATCTGGTCGGCATTGCTC
>CAXTSG010000014.1:19013-22658 GCA_964246825.1 uncultured Acidobacteriaceae bacterium
GCTTGAGTCGGCGTCCAGTGATTCCAGCATGCCGTGCAGAGCGCCGTCGGTAACCGCGGGCAGGCTCGGCTGCACGACATAGAAGTTCTGGATTTTCCGCAGAACCTCTTCGTACACGCTCATCTGCTTGTAGGCGCTGTTGTTTTGCGCAAAGCCGCCGGCCCGCACGCTCCCCGGCAAAAAGCCCCCGACCATTACCGTAAGGGCAAGAACAACAGAAACGCCGAAGATAAACCGCCGCAGCTTAGGAGACATGGATCACGCCAGTCGAGAGAGATGCAGTGCTGAAGTTAAATCATACTCCCGCTGCCCGATCCGGCTTACTTGCGCTTGCTTGCCACCGGAGCAGCGCCTGTCCCCGCGCCCAGCACCTCCGGGCCTACCTGTTCAATGCGCCAGATCGGGCCGTCCTCATACAGTTGGCCGGTTTCCTCGACAAACGCCGGGGCATTGCTTTCATAGATGTAGAAATGCACATCCTTCGGCTGCTTGCCGATGACCGGGGCGACCGCGCCGACAACGCCGCCAAGCTCCACCTTTACCAGGAAATCCTCGGCTTTTCGGGTGGTGCCGCCGACGCGAAACGGCACTTCTCCCACCGGGGTGATCACAAGATGGATCAAGCGGGCTCCGCCGAAAGGAACCACCAGACTGAGCTTGGTGGAAGCAGCGGTGGGGCGCAGATTCTCCATGGCCGCCACCATGATGCCGTTGGCAAGGTCGGGAGGAAAGTCGACGTGCTGCGTTTTTACCTTGTCCGACCCGTCCTTATCCTGCTCGTGCGTGGTGACCATGCCGCTCTTCGCGTCGATTTCGATATCGACCGCCTTCGGAAAGGTCGGGCCCTTTTGCACATGGTGCTCATGGAGGAGGTGAAAGGTTCCATTCTGCGTGTACGTGACGTGATCGTCATCCACGGAGCCATCCTTGAAATGGAACACGAGGCGGCCGGTGATGACGCCGTGACTGCTGCTGGAGGTAGAGTCGCCGAGCGCGATGGTTTTGCCCTCCTGCGTGCGCAGCAGCAGAAATCCGTGGGAGGTGCCCTGCGGATAGCGCACCGGGATCGGGTCCGCCGGGCAAAGAGTAGCGAGGCCGCCCAGCAAAAAGGCGGCAAGGAGGCGACATTTCATTCCGTGTTTCCTCCACGGAGCCCCAGCACGGCGCGGATAGCATCCCGGCTGTGAGCGGCCCCGGCGAAATCATCAAAGGCGTGAGCGGGGGCGCGCAGCATTTCGCGCGCAATCAGCTGCGCCCCCTCGCGCGCGCCGTCTTCGGCGCATTGCAGGGGATCTTCCCACTCCAGCACCGCCCAGCCGCCGTACCCGTATTGGGCAAGCTTGCTGAAAACAGCACCGAAGTCGATTTGTCCCCTGCCGGGGGTGCGAAACCGCCCCGGCCGCTCCCGCCAATCCCGGTAGCCGCCGTACACGCCGGAGCGCCCATCCGGGCGGAACTCCGCGTCCTTGACATGGAACGCGCCGATCCGCGCATGGTAGCGGTCCAGGAAGTCGAGGTAGTCGAGCTGCTGCAAGAGGAAGTGGCTGGGATCGTAAAGAATCTTGGCGCGCGGGTGGCCGTCCACAACGTCGAGAAAGCGTTCAAAAGTCGCCCCGTCGTGGAGGTCTTCGCCGGGGTGCGGCTCAAAACAAAGATCGACCCCGGCCTCCTCAAAGTGATGGAGAATCGGCAGCCATCGCCTCCCCAGCTCGGCAAAGGCCTCCTCCACAAGACCGGCCGGCCGCTGCGGCCAGGGATAAAGATAAGGCCAGGCCAGCGCGCCCGAAAATGTCGCATGCGCCGTGAGCTCCAGGTTGCGGCTCGCGGCGGCGCACAGCCTTAGCTGCTCCGCCGCCCAGAGGCGCCGTCCGGGCTCGTCGCCCGCGTATCTCTCAGGGGCAAACCCGGCAAAGAGCATGTCGTAGGCCGGATGCACCGCGATCAGCTGCCCTTGGAGGTGCGAAGAAAGCTCGGAGATTATAAGGCCGCGGTCGGCCAGGACCGCGCGAAGATCGTCGCAGTAGTTTCGGCTTTCAGCCGCCAACCGCAAATTAAAAAATCGGCTGTCGCCGGATGGAAGTTGCAGTGCCTTATAGCCCAGCCCGGCCGCCCAAGCGGCGATGCCGTCCAGAGTATTGAATGGAGGAGCCTCCCCGGCGAACTGCGCCGTAAATAAAGCGGGGCCGCGTAGGGCGCTTTGAGATGGAACGCGGCTTGCTTCGGACGACTGCATGCTTCTCTCCGCATCCGGCACCTCCTAGGAGGTGCTTATCCAGCTTGTTTGCTTGGATGCCGGTATGGCAGCTGCTTTATAGATTGGGCAACATAAGTATTGTTTTCCAGCGAACACAGATTGCTGCAGAAACAGCCTTGCCCTGCATCCGACACCGTAACCATGCCGGCATACCAGATGCAGAATCCAGCAGCTTCGCCCGCCCGGCTTCGCGGAGCTTGCTTTGTCGGATGCGGCAGGCGGCAGGGGTCTAACAGGTGCACCGCGCCATGACCGCTTCGCGCCCTTTTGAGCCCTTCGCACCTCTGCTAGAAACGCCCGTGGAGGCCGGCTGCCGAGCAACCGTCATCATGCCGGCGCGCAATGAGGAGCACGCGCTCGGGGCCGCGCTCGATGCCCTGGCCGCGCAAAGGGACCGCTCCGGGCAGCCGCTGCCCGCTTCGCTTTTCGAAGTAGTGCTGCTCCTAAATAACTGTACGGACCGCTCCGCGGCTGTTGCCTGCTCCCGGCTGCGCCGCAACCCCGGCCTTCGGCTCCACATCGTGGAGCGCGAGCTGCCCCCCGAGCACGCCCACGTAGGCATGGCCCGGCGCCTGCTGATGGACACCGCCTGGCACCGGATGAGGCACCGCCGCGAAGGAATCTGCGGCATTCTTTCCACCGACGCCGACTCCCGCGTGGCACCCGATTGGGTCGCGCGCAACCTTTGTGCTTTGGAAGAAGGTGCCGACGCCGTCGGCGGCATGATTCGGCTTGGGGAAGAGGAGCTTGCCGCCCTCCCCGCCGGCGCGCGGAAAGCCTACCGGTACGACCGCCGCTATGAGGCTCTCCTTGCCGAGCTTGAAGACCTGCTCGACCCGCAGGCAGGCGACCCCGCGCCGCGCCATCTTCAGCACTTCGGCGCTTCCCTGGCCTGCACGCCCGAGGTCTACGCGCGGGTCGGCGGCCTGCCGGTTCGGCGGGCCCTGGAGGATGTAGCTTTTGTGGATGCGCTGCGGCGGGCGGATGCGCGTCTGCGGCATGATCCCGCCGTTTTTATCTACACCTCGGCCCGTCTGCGAGGCCGTGTGGAGGTCGGGCTGTCTGCCCAGCTCGGCCTATGGCAGCGGATGCACGATGCGGGTGAAACCCACCTGGTGCCTTCCGCCTGCTTCCTCCAGCACCGTTTTCGCACCCTGCGCGCCCTGCGGCTGTTTCATCGGGAGCCGCTGCCTTCTCTCCTGGCGCATTTTCCCAGAGCGTGGCAGCCGCGCCTTGCTCACGCCCAGGCCCGCTATCGGTCGCCGGCGGCTTTTTTGGCGGAGGTGGATTGCGACGCCTTGATTGCTGAGTTTACGGGGCTCCGCGAGGAACCGGTGCTTGCCGCCGTGCAACCCCAGGCGGCAGCGGTGCACCCCGACCGGATGCGCCGC
>CAXTSG010000015.1:0-17440 GCA_964246825.1 uncultured Acidobacteriaceae bacterium
GGGGTTAACAACCACCGACGGGAGCGAAAGCCCAATGGGAAAGGTGCCGTTGTTTTTGTTGCCCAGGCTCTTCTTCAAGGTTTGAGTGCTGGGCTGACCGGTGTGCGGTTGATGGAGCAGCGTGAAGGACACGTAATCAGAGTCCTCATGACGGGAACGCGTGTTGGTGATCTTGAAGGAATCCAGGGTGAAGGCGAACTTTACCGCGACCAGCTTAGGCGGAGCGGGCTTGGCGGGCGGCGCGTGCTTGATTGGCGGTTCAGCCGGGCCGTGCTGGACGGGTCCGGCGGTGACTGGGGGAGTTTCAGTTTTAACGGGCATGTGTATCTCCTTAGGTGGTAGGGATTGGTGCTACAGGATTACCGTCGCGTGTTCCGCGAGGAAGAGAGCGGCGGCGGGATAACTGAAGGTATCGGCCGCCGAAAGGGCAGGATATTTGCCGTCCTCGACAAAATCGATCGATCCGGAGATGGTGTCTTTGTCGATGGCCAGCGTGCAATACCCGTGGTTGGTGTGGTTGCTGAAGACAAGTTTGGCTCCGGTGTCGGCGTCGTGGGCTTTGGGCGGGTGCTTGTCCGCGGCTGCCTTGCCGTTGGCCGCGTGTGCCGGCGCGGGCTCATCGATATTCATTCCGTGCAGGTGGTAGTAGCCGCCGTTGCCCGCCACCAGAAACGGCGTCTGCGTGCCCGGAACGATTTCGCGCTCGATGCGCTGGTAGTTATGTACGTGGGCGGTAAGTACCAGGTTGGGAACCCGGCGAGAATCATTGATGGCATGCTGCAGCGCGTCGGCCATGCGCGCGCTGCCGCTGTGGTGGTCATCGAAGGAGTAAATGGGGTGGTGGACGGCGACGATCAGCGCCTTGTCTTTAGGGACTGTTGCAAACTCGTTGGTCAGCCACTGCTGCTGCACCGAATCGATGGAGCCGCCCTCCGGCACGTTGCTGTACATGCCGATGATGACGGCAAACGGACAGTTCAATGTGAAGTAAGGGTTGGGCAGCGACAGGGTGGAGCGCGGCGCATCGTGGCTTTCCGGGTTGATGCGCGTTTCCGGCGTCATGAAGTAGCGAACCCAGCCGTCCAGCGAGGTCTGCGAAGGATCGATCGGATCGCCGTCGTGGTTGCCGGGAATGCCCAGGATCGGCGCGTCGTAGTGGTCGTACGGCTCATAGAACTGACCGTAGTAGTCTTCCACCTGGCCGTTGTAATACACCACGTCGCCCAGGTGATAGAAAAACCGAGGCTTTTCCGCCGCGGGCTTGTTCAGGTCGCCCTTCATGGCGGCGGCGACGCTGGCTTGAAATTGCGGATTTTTGATCCCTCCGGTATCACCGGCTACGTGAAGCACAAGCCTGCCCGCGCTCGCAACATCCGCTTCAATTGTGGGAAGAAGAGTGGAAAGCTCGACATGGTAGGGCGGCGGGCCGATCGGCTCAGGCAGCGTTTGAAACTTTTGGCTGCCCTTGCTGAAAGGGGTAAGCGGGGCGACGCCGCCGTGCGCCTGGCTTTTGTTCCGAGGAGGGCGTGCGCGTACCTGGCCGGGTGCTAAAGCCGTACCGGTGGGCATGCCGCCCGGGTACGCGTGGGGGATGTCGGGTTGACTGCCGGTTTGCTCAATGACGCTGTGCATGGGAAATCTCCTTTGCGGTGCTGCTGGTGAAAGCCGCCCTCTTTCCAAGCAGGGCGGATAAAGCCTGTTATCGGGCCGCCAAATCGGGTCCGCCGCGGTCCGCCGCCGGCCTCGATTTCGGGACGCAGTCTCGCGTGGAAAGCGCGGGCGGCGCGTCGGATCGGAGTTGCAGCAGAGGGGTTTGTCGGGCAACGCCGCGAATGTAAGCATCGGTAAAAACCGTTGCGCATGCCTGCGACAGGTGAGAGCCTTCCGGCAGGACCAAGCCCTGCGCCATGGGGAGGTCGTCGGCGTGAATACCCTTGGTGTGCGTGTAGGCGAGCAGGGCGTCCCAGCCCCGGGCCCTGGGGAGGTGGCTGTCCTCGATCGCGCGCAGATCAGCCGAAGACGGCGGGCGCAGAAAGACGACATCGCCGCCGCGGGCGCGGATTTTATCGACCGCGGCCTTTGCCCGGATGAGGATTTCACGGATGCTTGCGTCGTCCATCGGGAACGGCGGGAAGAGCTGATGCCAGACGCCCCGGGCATGACCGCTCAGGTACGCATCGTGTTCCAGTCTTTGCCACGTCCAGGACTGGCCGTTTGCCCGCGTTTGTCCAATCTTCCAAACATCGTGGTAAGGCCCCCGCACCCCGGGCCTCCAATCCGGATCAAGGTCGAAGACAAGCGTGCTTAGCTGGTACTCGTCGTCCAGCATCGCCAAAGGCTGCGAGATGAGGCGTTGAATCATGAAGGAAGCGCGCTTTGACGGCGATTCCCACCGGCCCAGCGCAAGCGCATTTTGCGTCCGCGCGACGGTGTGGCGCGTGTCGAAGAAAGAGGCTTCGGCCATGCCCACAATCGCCAGTCCCTTGAAGCGCGGGTCGTCGGCCATGTCTTCTAGAACGAGCAGTCCGTTTCCGCCCGCGATCCCAAGCTGAATGGGGCGGACGCCCGACAGCTGCGCGACACGCTCCAGGTCTGTGTCGTACAGGATGCGCGAGTCGCCGATCAGCGCGACCGGCACATCGCGCTTGTCCACCTGCCGCCGCTGCCCGGCCCAAACGTCGTAAGTGCCGCTCAGGTCTCCCGGAACAAGCTCAAGCCGGCGCATCTGCCACTCCCACAAGGGCGTGGCGACAAGGAGCAGGCAAAGAACGGTGAGCGCTATGGCGCGCCACGGCTGGTCGGGTATGTCGCGTTCCGGAACAGGCTGCGCGACACCGGGGCGATCGGCTGCCGTAAGCCGGGGAACAAGGGGCAGCGCCGCGCGCTCTGCTTCAAGAACGCTAGAACTGGAAGTAAATAAAGCCATTGCTTTCTCCATGCTGGATAAGTACCGCGAAGGCCATAAGGGTCCACACAGCGGTCAGGGTTGCCGGGCGCGCCCGTGCGATCGCCGCCTCAAGCGTCCGGCTGCGCATTTTGCAATGAGCGAAGATAAGACCGGCCATGATGACGGTTGTCGTGAGTATGTACACAAGGGCCAGCACGGGTGCGGCGTGTGCGTTAGCGCCGAACATGCCGCGAAGCACCGTCACAGCTTCCGGGAATGTCCTTGCCCGGAAGAAAACCCAGGCAATATTGACAAGAAAGAAGGTCAGCGCGCCCAGCGCGGCGGCAGCGGCGCGCCCTGGGCGGTAGCCGCGAAACCATGTACGCAGGACCCTTTCCGCCGTGAGGTAAAGGCCGTGCAAGCCGCCCCACACCACAAAGGTCCAGCTTGCGCCGTGCCAAAGGCCGCCCACAAGCATCGTTGTCATCAGCGCAAAGTAAGTGCGCGCGGCACCGCGGCGATTGCCCCCGAGAGGAATGTATAGGTAGTCGCGGAGCCAGGCGGACAAAGTGATGTGCCACCTTCGCCAGAAATCAGTGAAGCCGACGGCGGCATACGGAAAGCGGAAGTTATCCGATAAAGCAAACCCGAGGCAAAGCGCTGCCCCAATCGCGGTAATGGAGTAGCCCGCGAAGTCGCAGAAGATCTGCCCGCTGAAGGCCAGTGTTCCCACCCATGCATCCACAAAACCCGGCGCGACCCTGCCGTTGTACACCTGGTCCGCGACAGGCCCCAGAAAGCCGTCGGCCAGGACGGCCTTTTCAAAGAGTCCCAGCGTCATCAGCGCCAGGCCGAATCGAAGCTGATCCGGCGTCGCTTGGCGGGGAACCTCGAATTGCGGCACCAGCTCCGTCGGACGCATGATCGGGCCGGCGACCAAATGGGGAAAGAATGTGACGAAAAGGGCGTAGTCCAGGAAGCTGCGAGCCGGCAAGGCTCGCCGCAGGTAGATATCCAGCGTGTAAGACATGGTGGCGAAGGTATAGAACGAAATGCCGATGGGCAGAACAATGCCGGAGCGCGGCGGACTGTAATGAAAGCCGAGAAGCGCCGCCAAGTAAGAGAAGTTTTCGAGGAGAAAGTGTCCGTACTTGAAATAGCAGAGTAGGCCGAGGCTCACGGCGACGGAAAGCAGCATCCAGGCACGCCGCTTCCAAGGCCGGTCTGCCTCTGCAAGGCCGCGAGCCGCGAACCAGTCCACGACCGTCGACAGCCAGAGGAGGATCACAAAGGGCGGATTCCAGGCCGCGTAGAAGATATAGCTTGCTACGAGCAGGTTGGTTTTCTTCACCTTCATGGAGAAAGGAAGAGAATGCAGAACAAGCACCAGCGCGAAGAAGAGAACAAAGACAAGCGAATTGAAAACCACGCCCATCCTCCCTGTGGATTTGCAGAGTACGCGTGCCCGGAGGGGTCCATGCGGGGTGGAACGGCTCAGCAGGTAAACCGATACGCTCGACCCGGGAGAAGCGTATGGGTGAGCCGCTTGGCGGGTCTTTAAAAAAACTTCAAATGCACTTCAAAAAGAAATCAAACAGGGCTAAAATCGGGTGCCGAGCCTGCTTGATAGGTTGAAAGCAGTGCCAAGCGGGTCTTGCTCCAGGAAGTGCTTCCCATCCGCGAGGACGATGGTCTCGTGATATGCAAAGGCCCACCAACGCGAACGGGTGCGTAAGATTTGAGGGGTATGAGCTCAACCGTGCCGCGTGGCAGCTGCGGTACCGCGGGGAAGTTCTGCCGTTGAGCCGAAAGACCTTCGACCTGCTCCTGTATCTGGTGGACCATGCCGATCGCGTGGTAAGCAAGGATGAGCTGCTGCAGGCGCTTTGGCCGGACTCGTTTGTTGAGGAAAACAATTTATCCCAGCATGTCTTTCTTCTGCGCAAGACGCTGTCCAGGCATCCGTCAGGAACGAAAATCATAGAAACCGCGCCCGGTCGAGGCTACCGATTTGCGGCACCGGTCGAAGTAGAGCCTCGGCCTGAATCGCAAAGTCATCGGCCACAGGGCGTTCCCGACGTTATAGCGGACCGCATGATACCCGGGAACAATGGAGCTGAGGCGGATGCCGACTCGGCCATCACCCGCCCGGCCGACCGGGCAGCGGCTGCCGCGGTTCAGCCCGACAGCAAACGTTTTTTGCCCCGCATCGCGGCTTCACCCGGAATGCGGTGGCTTCTGCTTGGGGCCGTAGGGGTGTCGGCGGCTGCGCTCTACGTGACCCGACCGAAAATTCCCTTCGTGGAGCGCGTCTCAAGCTATCGGCAGATTACCCATGACGGACGTGCCAAATGGCTGGGCGGAACCGACGGCAGCAGGATTTACTTTACGCAGGCGGACAAAGACGAGTTGGCGCAGGTTTCGGTATCGGGCGGGACGGCGGCACCGATGCCGATCGCGATCAAAGTTCCCAGAAGCGGACAGGTTTCTCCCGACGGCTCGACCCTGCTGGTGACTTCGCAGGCAGACGGCATGGGACCTGCTGATGCGCTCTGGAGCGTGCGCTTGGTCGGCGGCTCGCACCGCCGTCTGGGCCATGCCATCGCAGCAGCCTGGTCCCCGGACGGGGAAAAAATTGTATGCGCCTCGGCGGGCGGCGATCTTTTTGTCATGCGGAGCGACGGCACGGACCAACATAAGATCGCCTCGCCCGGCGGGTTTCTCATGTCGGTCGCCTGGTCGCCGGACGGGGGCGCGATCCGGTTCACAAAGGATGGATTTCTTTGGCAAATCTCGCCGGAAGGAGGCAGCCTTCGCCGGCTCCTTCCCGGGTGGGGTAAATCGCCGACGCAGCGAAGCGGGCAATGGTCCTCGGATGGAAGATTCTTCTTCGTCGCTGACGGGCAAATCTGGATGCTTGCGCGCGGGCAAGGCCCAAAAGAGGAGATTTCCCGCCCCGTTCAGCTCACCTTCGGTCCGATGGTTTGGGATCGGCTGATGCCCAGCCTTGACGGGAAACGGCTATTTGCCTCCGGGCTCGTCCAACGCGGCGAACTGGTGCGCTTTGACCCGAAGTCAGCGCGCCTTGAACCGTTTCTCTCTGGGATTTCGGCAGAGTTCGTCGCTTTTTCCGGCACGAAAAAGTCGATGGCTTATGTTTCGTACCCGGAAGGCCGACTTTGGCGGGCTGACCCCGACGGCGGCAATCCCGTGCAGCTCACGGATTCTCCGTTCTATCCCAAATCGATCTGTTGGTCGCCGGACGGTTCGCAGATTGCATTTGTGGACCGCACGGGGGACAACATGGACGCCGTTTTTCTGGTCGCTTCGGACGGCACCGGAAAGCCTCGGCGTCTCCTGCCGAACGACCGGGAAGCGGAAACGGATCCGAGCTGGTCGCCGGATGGGAAACAGATCGCCTTTGCTACTTCGCCCAATGTCGGAGGAAGCGCGAAGTCCGATTTGCGGACCCTGGATCTCGCAAGCGGCAAAATCGCCGTTCTTCCTGCTTCGGACGGTTTGGTGGTTCCACGCTGGTCGCCGGACGGCCGCTTTCTTGCGGCCATGACTCTGGATACGGCAAAGCTGGAACTTCTCGATCTATCCAGCGAAAAGTGGACCGCGTTCGATACAGGCCACGTAGCTTTTCCGGAATGGTCCCGCGACGGCCGCTGGATTTACTACATCGGCTGGGTTCCCGATGCCGCGCTGGTGCGCATCCGCGCCGCGGACGGAAAACGGGAAGTTCTTACCCTTCTCGGCGCGGTCCGGTACACCGGGACTTATACATTGTGGATGGGCCTTGATCCAAATAACAACCCGATGCTGCTCCGCGACGAGGGAAGCGATGATATTTATGCTTTGACTCTGGAGGATACCGGCGGCTGATTTGTTGCAAAAATATTTTCATGGAGAACCGGCTTAAACTCACACCCGTGGCGCGACGTTCTACCAGTGAAAACAGAAGTGTGGCGGGATAAGGGCGGCTAAAAGGCGTGATCCGAAAAACAGTCAGAGCTTGCCGGTCTTCAACAGCTTTCGCTTACTTCCGGCTCTGTTTTCGCGGCCCCAAAAGCGCGTCTGCGATGATTCGAGCTTCAACGACTTGCCCTGCCGTGTTCTCATGAAAGTAGTTTTCACCCTCATCGACGTACAGCCCGCGAATCTGCGCCGCGCCCATTGGATCGCGCATATCGACATAGGAGGTATTTAGGGCATGTGCGGCAGCGGCAATGATGGGGTAATACGCGCCTTGGTTCGCGATGCCGTCCTGCATGGGCGCGATCAGCAGAATGGACGGAGCACCGGAGGCGAGGACGCGGTCGTGCCGGATGATGTTGGTAAGCGAGGCGAGAAAGCTGGACGGAGAGTAGTTGACCCCGGGCTCGTTGGTGATTTCCATGATGAGATCCAATTGGTGCCCTCCCGGAAGAAGGTCTACGTAGGCGAACTGCGCCATGGAATCTAATCCCCACCATTCCGCCGTGGAGCTGCCGACGGCAAGATTGTTCACTTCGACTCCCACAGTTCCGGCCGTGCCTTGCACGCCGTAACCTCCGCACGGGTTCCCGGAGCACGTCAGCCTGGTGTTCGGGTGCAGGCCAAGCCCGCCCGGCGCGGCGAAGCCGGCCATGGAAGCCTTGTCGACGGGGGCGGCACCTCCGCACGTCCCCACATTCTTTCCATCCATGGAGACAGTCCACGCCTTGATCTTCGGACCCGCGAGGCAGTACACGTTAAGGTGGTCCCACTGTATGCCCGAGGCTGTGGCGTTAAAGGTGACGACGGCTCCCGCTCCGGCACCGATGCTTCCGGCTGACGGGACGTTCCTTCCCTGGTACGGACCTGCTGACTGATCCAGAACGATGGTGCCGTCGGCAGTGTAATAGTCGGCATTCAAGGAGGCGAAACCCGCGCGGCTGATAAAAGGCACAATGCCCGTTCCATGGGAGGGGCAGCCAAGGGCAAGAAGTCTGGAGCGCAGAAGTTGAGGCCAAAGATTGGGGAGCGTCGGAAAGCCGGTATTCTTTGTATTCGCAGCGGTGTTGACGGAGCGGGAATCGGCATACACATTGATCGAGACCGCCTGGTTCCCGCAATGGGCAAGCGCTGTAAGAAACGCGGACAGTCGCGGCTCCGGCGTTATCGGCTGCCGCGCGGCTAAGCGCGTTTCTCTCGTTTGCCCGTCCGGCTGCGCCGCGTTCACGGCCACGGTCCGCGCACCGGCAAACAACGAGAAAACCAACAGCAGCAGGGTGGAATGGAAACAAGGGAGTCTTTTCACCGGCTCGCTCAGGCTTACCCAACCAAGCTAACAGACGCTTCGGTAAAGTAAGAGTGCTCCCCTCGCTCGTCCCGCGGTGTGAGCTCCCGCACAAGGCAAGCCGGGTTTCGTGCGAAACTCCCGAACAGAAGCCGAGTTGCGGAAGCTGGTATACGTGGAGAGAAATGAACACCGAGAGCACGCCCTGCGAGAAACTGTCTCACTGCTTGAAGGCAATCCTGGGAGTGTTCCTGCTTCTGTTTGCACCGGTGCTGTTCGGCGGCGCTCCCTTGAACCAGCCGCCGCGCCCAAGCCTTGCTTCGCCGGCAGCATGGCAGCCTGCACGGGTACCTTTTTCTTTCCGCTACGGCGGTAAGCCTTCAGCGCAACTGCTGCCTTCCTGGAGCAGGACCGAGGAAACGGCTGCGGACCCGAACAGCCGGCTCGACCGGTACATCTATACGGATCCCGCAACCGGCCTACAGGTAACGGCTGAAGTGCGCAGCTACCCGGATGCGCCGGGCGCCGCGGACTGGGTTCTCCTGCTGCGAAACACCGGCAGGAAGGACACGCCCATCCTTGAAGACATTCTGCCGCTCGACCAAACCATAGCGGCAGCAGCACGGGAAAGCATTCTTCGGCGCGACCGAGGCAGCATGGGCCGGGCCGACGACTTCGAGCCGGTGGAAGAACAGCTCGGGCCGGGAAGCGCTATTCACCTCCAAAGCGGGGGAGGCCGGCCCTCGTACAGGTACTCCCTGCCGATGTTCAACCTGCAAACAGGAAGCGGCACCTTGAACAGCGGCATGATCGGGGCGATCGGCTGGACCGGCAACTGGAAAGCCGACTTCGCGTATGCGCCCGACAGCCGGAGCGTCGCGATGCGTGCCGGGATGCAGCGCACCCACCTGCTGCTCCATCCCGGCGAGGAAATCCGCACGCCGCGCATCGTGCTGATGCCATGGTCCGGCGGCGACTGGAACGACGCACAGAATCGCTGGCGGCGGCTCGTGCTGGCCCACTACACACCGCAAAAAGACGGCAAGCCGTCGCAAGGCCCGGTTCTCTATGGCACCTGGGGCTCGGAACCCATCACGGACAAGCTCAACATGATTGCATGGCTTCATTCCCATGACATTCCCATCAATGTATACGGGGTGGACGCAGGCTGGTACGGACCGGTGGGGGCCTCGCAGGGTGATATTACGAGCGCTTGGTCGATTCACCGTGGAGATTGGTTTCCGAATCCCCTGTACTACCCGCAAGGCCTGAGGCCGCTTGGTGAAGCGCTCAAGGCTGACAATCTCGGCTTCTCTATCTGGCTTGAGCCCGAAGACAGCTGGCCCGGAACCAGGATTGCCCGCGAGCACCCGGACTGGTTTCTGCACGGGGCTACAAGCAAGGAGAACTTGCTTAACCTGGGAAACCCCGAAGCGCGTAAAGGAATCACGGCCCTGATCTCGGGATTCATCACGGATTATGAGGTGACCTGGTACCGGCAGGACGTCAATGTACAGCTGGATGATTACTGGGGCCCGGCGGATGCGCCGGACCGCATCGGGATGACGGAAATCGGCCATATCACCGGGCTGTACACGATGCTCGACGACTTACTCCGCACGCACCCCGGCCTGCGGCTCGACAATTGCTCCAGCGGCGGCCTTCGGCTCGATCTTGAGATGATGAGCCGCAGCTTTTCCGTATGGCGCTCCGACTACGGCTCCACGGAGCCGCAGGTAACAGAAGCGCAAACCCAGGCTCTGTCTCCCTGGGTCCCGGAAACGATGGGCTTTTCAAGCTATGCAAGCCGGGAACCGTGGACCGCGCCCGGGCCTTACTCCACGCCCGAAAGCCTGTATCTCATGCGTGCCGGCTACGAGGTAGGCTACGGCATCAATCCGGGCGCCGCGGGAGTCGAAAACCCGGAGTGGGTGGACTGGATCAAGCAGGCTTTGGCTGAATACCGCGAGGTCCAGCCCTACTTCAACGCGGATTATTACGCGTTTACTCCCTACACACTGAAGCAGAACAGCTGGACTGCCTGGGAATGGAATCGGCCTGAAAGCAAGGACGGCTTGGTCCTCGTGCTGCGCCGGCCCGACGCCGATGCAGCCCCGCCTCTGCTGACCCTGCACGGCCTGCAGCCCGATGCCGCCTACGATGTCGCCTACGATGTCGAAATCCGGACGACCTACGAGAAGGTCGAAACTGTGCAGATGAAAGGCCGCAATCTGGCGCAACTACAAGTAGCCATTCCTGAAGCTCCAGGGTCCAGACTGATTTTCTACCGACAGCATTAACGTTCCGCAGAACCGCTTTTCTACCGCCCTGCCGGTTTCAAGGAACGCCTGTCCGGATTAGGAGCTTGATGCCGTCTCCCCCATCTTGGGGGACAATGGCGGAGAGTGGGGGATTCGAACCCCCGATAGAGCTTTTGACCCTATAACGGTTTAGCAAACCGCCGCCTTCAGCCACTCGGCCAACTCTCCACGCGCGGGCGTACCCGGATTATAGCTCGAAGCCGGCCTCGGGAGCTCCGGCCGGGCCGGGAAAACGCATCACAGTTGCGGTGAGGCTTTCGCGGCCAAGGCCGGCGGAGGCGACCTTCTGCCGTTTCCCACTGCGCCCCCGGCGAGTCTGAAAGGCGAAGAACAAGGAGAATCCATGGCGACACAAGTGCAGCAAAGCGGTGCGGTGGTTGGATATTTCAAAACAGGGCATGAAGCGCATCGGGCGATCCAGGCGCTGGTGGACGACGGCTTCCTGCCGAGCGAGATCGGCGCGGCCTTTCATGTAGGCACCGGTGCCGGTAGGGAGCACGCGGAAGAAAGACGCAGCGAAGGCACCCAGGCCAACGTGGGCGGCAGCCTTCGCGAGGAGCTGGGCACCACCCTGCCCGGCGGCAGCACCCACGGCAACCGCACCGGCACCAGCGGAGCCTCCTCCGACACCACCGCCGTGCAGTATGCCTCGCTCGGCGGCGGCGCGGGCACGCCGTTTGACGGTGCGGGCAGGCCCGGGCCCATCACCGGCAGCAGCCTGGCCAATACCGGTCTGCCTTCCGAGCTTAAAAGCGAACTGCCCCATGACGCCGGCCTGCCGCACGGCACCGAGTCCGCGCGGGACCTGAGCGTTCCTTTCGCGCCGGAGCCCACGGCGCGCACCGTGGCCGAGCGGAACACCGGGGAAAGCTGGGCCGAGCGGCTCAAACATATCTTCTCCTCGTCTTCGCACAGCACCACGGCTGCCGACAGGCGGGACACAGAGACCGTGCCGAAAGCGCCGGTCACCGCGGAAAGCCAGAACTTCGGCACCGGCGAAGGCCACCTCATCCTGAATACCGGCGTCCGCTACTCGCAGCCCGCGTTTGAGCGCTCATTTTCAGAGTACGGCGTGCAGCCGGAGCATGCGCGGCACCTTTCGCATCGCATCGGCCACGGCGGCGCGATTGTGACGGTGCATGCGGCCGCGCGCGCCATTGAGGCCGAGCGGCTCCTGGAAGCGCACGGCGGCGAGGTTCGCTTCAGCGCGGGGTCGGCAGGCCAATCCATGGCTCCCGCCGAGTCGCACGTAGAGGTCTTCGGTACGGTCGGCCGCAACTATACCGGGTACTTCGACTAAGCGCCTTTCCCGCAGCTGTTATATCTTGCCTAGGCGCGGCTTTGATTGAAGCCGCGCCTAGGAGACCCCGGTCCAACAGAACAGCTCCCATCCCGGCCGAAAGCTGCGCCTCCTGCCGCTGATCGCGGCGACCTGCTTTATGGTTTCCGGCGGCCCCTACGGCATAGAGGATATTCTCGGCGGCGCGGGCTACCGCGGTGCGCTGCTGATCCTCCTCATTCTGCCGTTCATTTGGACATTGCCCACCACCCTAATGGTTGCCGAGCTGGCGAGCGCCCTGCCGGAAGAAGGCGGCTTTTACATTTGGGTGCGCCGCGCGCTGGGTCCTTTCTGGGGCTATCAGGAGGCCTGGCTTTCGCTGGCCGCCAGCGTTTTCGACATAGCTATCTATCCAACGCTTTTTGTTTTGTACCTGGGCCGCCTCGCGCCGTCGCTTACCGCGGGCTCCCATGCGCTTGCCTGGGAACTGCTGCTCCTCGCGGGCTGCTGCGCCTGGAATCTTCGGGGCGCGTCTTCAGTCGGGCGCGGCTCTATAGCGCTGTTTGCGCTCCTGCTTTCGCCGTTCGCGGTCCTGCTTGGCTACGCGGCCGTGCACGGGCTTCGCCACCCGGCACCGCACGCTCTGTGGACCGCCGTGCCGGCCGGCGGCGCGCACTTCAGTACGGCCGTGCTGGTAGCGATGTGGAACTACATGGGCTGGGACAATGCCTCAACGGTGGCGCAGGAGGTGGAAGACGCACCCCGAACCTACCCGCTTGCGATGTTCTGGAGCGGAGCGCTTGTCGCCCTGAGCTACGCGCTGCCGCTCGCGGCGATTGCTTTTGCAGGCATCCCGCTGGAGCAGTTTACGACGGGGGCCTGGGCCGATGCGGGCCGCGTGCTGGCCGGGCCGTCCCTGGCTGCGGCCATTGTTGCCGGCGGCATGTTGAGCGCGCTCGGCATGTTGAACGCGCTCACACTCTCCTATACGCGGCTGCCCATGGTTCTGGCTGAGCAGGGCCTCTTGCCGCGTGTGCTGGCCCGGCGTAACCGGCGCGGAGCACCCGTAGGCGCAACCATCCTGTGCGGCTGTGCCTGGGCGCTGGCGCTTTCCTTCAACTACGAGCGGCTTATCTCGATCGACCTGATCCTGTACGGCTCAAGCCTGCTGCTGGAGTTCGCGGCGCTGCTCCTGCTGCGCGTCCGCGAGCCCGCACTGCCGCGCCCGTTCCGCATGGGTCCGCTTCCGGCGGCAGCCCTGCTTTCCGCGCTCCCCGCGGCGCTGGTCATCTACGCGCTTTGGGCCGCGCGGCGGGAAACGCTTTGGCACCTGCCCGCGCTTGCCTTCGGCGCTTTGGTCGCGCTCGCAGGGGCGGGGGCTTACGGGCTGTCAAAGCGCGGCAGCGCTTAAGGCTACTTCTTTTTACCCGCGATAAAGTTTTCCGCGGCTTTGGTCACGCGCTGCTTTGCGTGCTCGGCGTCATGCCAGCCGTGTACCTCCACGCGCTTGCCTTCCAGGTCCTTGTAGATGGAGAAGAAGTGCGTGATCTCGCGCAGAATGTGCGGATAAATCTGCGTGTAATCGCTGACCTCGGCGTAGCGCGGGTTGTTTTTGCCGACAGCCAGGATTTTTTCATCTAGCACGCCCTGGTCCAGCATTTCCAGAACGCCGATCGGCCGCACCTGCGACAGGCAGCCGCAAAAGGTCGGCTCATCCACCATGACCAGAACATCCAGCGGGTCGCCGTCCTCGCTCAGAGTGGACGGGATAAAACCGTAGTCGCCCGGGTAGTGGACCGGCGAGTACAGGTTGCGGTCGAGCCGGAAGACGTGAAGCTCCTTGTCGTACTCATACTTGTTCACCCCGTCGGCAGGGATTTCAATCACTGCGTTGACGACCTCAGGGTTATTTTCTCCAACGGGTAGTTCCAGGTAGTTGACCATTCCGTTCCTATTCTGTCGAAGTGCGAGAGCCGCCGAGCGCCTCGCACCGCTTGGATGCAAGAATCCGCGCGGCGCTCCGTTTATAATCGGGCACGATGAAGGCTCATGTCTACGTAGTGTCCAAGCGCACGGTGCTTGATCCGCAGGGCCAAGCGATCCAAAACGCACTGCGCAAGCTGGGCCACTCCGCCGTATCGGATGTGCGCCAGGGCAAATACTTCGTCCTGACGCTGGATGACGCGCTTGATGCCGCCGCGGCGCACTCCGAGGTTGAGCGCATCGCCGCCGAGGTGCTGACCAACCCCGTGATCGAGGAGTTTTTCTTCCGCCTGGAAGAGCAGGTCCGCTAGCTCATGTGCGGCATTGTGGGATATGTGGGCAGCCGGCCTGTGGTTTCGGTGATTGTAGAAGGGCTGCGGCGGCTGGAATACCGCGGGTACGACTCCGCCGGCATTGCTGTCGGCTCTCGCAGCGAACATGCCTTGGAACTGCGGCGCGCTTCCGGCAAGCTGCGGCACCTGGAAGAAGTCATCCGGGAGCACCCCATCTTTCCGCAGGGCGGCGGAACCTATGGCATCGGCCATACCCGCTGGGCAACGCACGGGCGGCCCACGGAAGAAAACGCGCACCCGCACCGCGACTGCACCGGGCGCCTGGTTGTGGTGCATAACGGCATCGTCGAGAACTATCTGCGGCTCAAAGCAAAACTCCAGGCGCAGGGCCACACGTTTGTCACCGAAACCGACACAGAAGTGATTGCGCACGGCATTGAGCAGGAACTTCGGGAAGGAGCGCCGTCGCTGCCGGAAGCCGTGCGCCGCGCCGTGAAGCAGCTGTCGGGCGCTTTTGCCATTTCTGTCATTTCGGCCGACGCGCCGGACACAATCGTGGTCGCCCGCATGGGGCCGCCTGCCGTGGTCGGGGTCGGCGAGAACGAGTATTTCGTTGCGTCAGACGTGCCCGGCATTCTCCATCACACGCGCGAGTTTCTCTTTCTGGCCGACGGCGACATGGCGGTGCTGCGCCGGGACGGCGTCACGCTTTCAGACTTCGACGGCAGCCCGGTAAAGCGGCCGGTAACGCGCGTTTTGTGGGACCCGATTCAGGCGGAAAAGGGCGGCTACAAACATTTCATGCTCAAGGAAATCTTTGAGCAGCCGCGCGCTGTGCGGGACACCACGCTGGGCCGCGTGTCACTGGAAACAGGCCGCGTGTTTCTGGACGGGATGGACATTGCGCCCGAGGAGTTTCGGGCGGCGACCCGTCTTAACATTGCAGCCTGCGGCACCAGCTGGCACGCGGCCACCGTCGGCAAGTTCATGATCGAGCGGCTGGCGCGCCTGCCGGTCGAGGTCGACTATGCAAGCGAGTACCGCTACCGCGACCCGATTCCGGACGAGCACGCGCTTGGCCTTCTCATCACGCAGTCGGGCGAAACCGCCGACACACTCGCAGCGCAGCGCGAGATGACAGCCAAGGGCTCGAAAACGATGGCGATCTGCAACGTGGTAGGTGCGGCGGTAGCCCGCGCTGCGCAGGGCGTCATCTACACGCATGCCGGGCCTGAGATCGGCGTCGCCTCAACCAAGGCTTTTACCGCGCAGCTGACGGCCCTGTTCGTGCTGGCGCTCCACCTAGCGCAGGTGCGCGGCACCCTCGATGAGGTGGAAAGCCGGCGGCTTGTAAGCGAGCTTGCCCTGCTGCCCGGTAAGATTGAAGCGATTCTCCGCACGGCAAATCCGGTCTGCGAGCAGCTGGCCAAGACCTACTCCACCGCCCGCGACTTTCTGTTCTTGGGCCGCGGCATCCACTACCCCATTGCGCTGGAAGGCGCGCTCAAGCTCAAGGAAGTTTCCTACATCCACGCGGAAGGCTACCCGGCCGGCGAGATGAAGCACGGGCCGAATGCCTTGATCGATGAATTGCTCCCAGTGGTTTCGCTGGCTACCCGGGACACGAACGATCCCGGTTCCATGATCCGTTACGAGAAGTCTCTTTCCAACATCCAGGAAGTCACCGCGCGCTCAGGCAAAGTCATTGCCGTGACTACCGAGGCAGATGATCAGGAGTTTGACAGCGCGGCCGCGGAGCTTGCCGCGCTGGTGGATCATGTCATTACCATTCCTCCCGCGCCCGAGCTGCTGCTGCCGGTGCTGGAAGTGGTGCCCCTGCAATTGCTGGCCTACCACATGGCGGTGCGGCGCGGCTGCGATGTCGACCAGCCGCGAAACCTGGCCAAGTCCGTAACCGTCGAATAAGTTGAATGATGCTGCTTTCCCGCCTCGGCTGCATCGAATGAGTACATCAGGCGGCCTATGCTGAAGGTCAGCCGATGTCCACCTTTCGCTCATTCATAGGAGAACTCATGCGCCCCCTTCTTGCCTTCGGTGCTTTGTCCGTTGCCGCCCTCAGCGCCGCCGCACAAACGCCGCAGCCGCCCCTGACCGGGCAGGCCGCCTTTACCGATTACCAGAAGTCGCAGCCCGGGCTGGTTCACCACATCACGGTGGCCGACCTGCCCACCCCCTATGCCACGCCCGGCGTCGATGCAGGTTCCGAGTTGGTACCGCGCCCCGCGGATGCCTGGCCCAAGGCCCCGGCCGGCTTTACCGTAAGCCAGTACACCACGGGGCTTGACCAGCCGCGTCTGATTCGCACCGCGCCCAACGGCGACCTTTTCGTCGCCCTGTCGTACAGCAACAAAATCATGGTGTTTCGCGGGGTTGGGCCCGACGGCAAACCGAAGCAGTCGGCCACCTATGCCGAAAACCTGAGCCAGCCTTTCGGCATCGCCTTTTACCCCGCGAAGAATCCGAAATACGTCTACATCGGCAACACTGACTCCGTGGTGCGGTTCCCTTACAAGGACGGCGACATGACCGCGAGCGGCCCCGCCGAGCACCTGGCCGACCTGCCGGGCGGCGGCAAGCTGCGGGGCGGCGGGCACTGGACGCGGGACATCGCTTTCTCGCCCGACGGCAAGCGCATGTTTGTCTCGGTTGGCTCGCACTCTAATATCGATGACCCTGATACGCATCCGGCCGAGTTCCAGCGGGCTGACGTCCTAGAGTTCACCCCGGAAGGCAAGTTTGTGAAGGTATATGCCTCGGGCATCCGGAACTGCGTGGGCGAGGCCGTCCAGCCGGGCACGGGCGATCTGTGGTGCTCCACCAACGAGCGCGACATGCTCGGCGACAATCTTGTGCCGGACTACATCACGCACGTTCAGGAAGGCGGCTTTTACGGCTGGCCGTGGTTCTATATGGGCGGCCCGGCTGGCGGCAAGCAGGACCCGCGGCTCGAGGGCAAGCACCCGGAGCTGCAATCCAAGGTGATTACCCCGGACGTGCTGCTGCAGCCTCACTTCGCCTCGCTGGAGATGACTTTCTACGACGGCTCGGCCTTCCCGAACCAGTACAAAGGCTCCATCTTCGCGGCCGAGCACGGCTCCTGGAACAAGTCGCACCGCGCCGGCTATGAAGTGGTCATGGCACCGGTACAGAGCGGCAAGGCCACGGGTGAGTTCGAGGACTTCCTGACCGGCTTTGTTACCCAGGACGGCAAGGTGTGGGGGCGGCCTGTCGGCGTGACCGTCGCCAAGGACGGCTCCCTATTTGTGACCGATGACGGCTCCGGTTCCATCTGGCAGGTGCGGTACACCGGCGGCGACGGGAGCAACCGCGCTGCTTTGTCTCACTAAAGGCATCATTCCTATACAACGAAGCCGCACCCGCTGCTACCCGGGG
>CAXTSG010000015.1:17450-22575 GCA_964246825.1 uncultured Acidobacteriaceae bacterium
ATTAATCATAATACACCTACCCCGCAGCCTTCCCGGGGGGGCCGCTTTTCCACGTCTACAACTTCCGTACCGTTACTCATGTTCGTAGAGAACTTATGCACAGCCTATACTCTGCGTAGAGTACTTCGGTAACTGTCGACTAACTTCTGCCTTCCCTCTTACCCTTGCCTGCATCATAAGCTACAGCCATAGAGTTACTCCCTGGAGAACACGATGGCTCTCGGCGCACTCCCCTTATCCTCACGGGTAGAAGCTCGTACTCTGTCCGCGGTACCCAAGCCCGCAAAGAGCAATCGATATTACAGACCGGAGCTGGACGCGCTCCGCTTCCTTGCTTTTCTTTTTGTGCTGCTGCGGCATGGGGTCGCGGTAGACCGGGCAGGATGGCTCCAAAAGCATCATCCCTGGGTCGCCCTGGGCGTTGCCCACGTACAAGGGTGCGGCGCTTTCGGACTGTCACTGTTCTTCTTTCTTAGTTCCTTTCTGATTACGACTCTGTTGCAGCTTGAAGTTAGAAAAACCGGTACGGTCAACCTCCGTAGCTTCTATGTGCGCCGCATGCTGCGCATCTGGCCGCTTTACTTCGGCTTTCTCGCGTGTATGTTTGCCCTGGGGCAGTTCTGGGCTCCGGCTCACTTTACCTGGCACGGGCTGGCGGCTTTTTTCCTTCTGTCCGGCAACTGGTACATCATTGCTTTTGCGGAGGCTCCGGAGACAATCACCTTTCTTTGGAGCATTTCGGTAGAAGAACAGTTTTATCTGCTCTGGCCCACGGTCATGCGGCGCGCGACGCCGCGCGGCCTCCAATCTTTCTGCCTTGCTTTAGCAGCCGCTGCCGTCCTGTGCATCTTTGTTATCGCGGAACTGGGTTACCCGCTTCGGGATATCTGGTACAACAGCTTGGCGGAGTGCCTCTTTTTCGCGGGCGGCGGTCTGCTTGCCGTGCGCTGCGGCCTTACGGAACAGCCTAAGTCAGGCAAATTGGCGGCAGCTTGTCTTCTTGCTTCGCTCGCCTCGTGGGTCGTCGCGGACTCCCTGACAGGCCGAGACTTTATCCATGCCACAGCTGGCGGCTTTACAGCCGTAGCCATTTATCTGCTGATTGCCGCAGGGTGCGCCGGGATGCTGTACGGTTTTCTGCGTCTTCCCCGCTTCTTTATTCGGCCTTCCCTGGTGTATCTCGGGCGCATCTCCTACGGTCTTTATGTTTTTCATGGACTGGCATTGATGGTCGTGCCCCGCCTTTTCGGCAGGCACCTTCCGCACGGCGGCGCGTGGCTGATTTTTGTACTTGTTGGTGTAGTTCTCATGGCGGCGCTCTCCTACGAGTTCTACGAAAAGCCGTTTCTTCGCTGGAAGCACCGCTTCGAAGTTGTACATTCCCGGGCGGCCTAACACTTATCCTCTCTTGCCGAGAAGAACCTATGAAGCTGCTTTGGGTATATAGCGTCAACACTGCTGCGAGGGAAAGTTCTATACCGCTGCATGTGGTAGCGCCTCCCGTACAACTACGCGCGCCTGCGCCGGCACCGGCACCGGCGCAGCTTTCCCGCTTCTACCGTCCTGAGCTGGATGTGCTCCGCTTTGTCGCTTTTCTGGGTGTCTTTCTCGTCCACGGAGTTGCGCTTAATCCGCACGGCCTGCTTCAGGCACACCCTCTTCTTTTTAAAGCGGCAACTATTCTCTGTTCCACGGGGCGCTTCGGACTTTCGCTCTTTTTCCTGCTGAGCTCTTTTCTTATTACTACCTTGCTGCTTCTGGAACAGGAGAGAAGCGGGAAGATCGACCTGCGCAGCTTCTACATGCGCCGTACCCTGCGTATCTGGCCGCTTTACTACAGCTTTCTGCTCTTTACTTATCTGCTTGGGCTGCTTTGGTCCGCGGTACACTTTTCCCTTGCCGCTCTCCTGTGCTTCAGCTTTTTGTCGGCAAACTGGTATGTCATTGCGATCAGCGGCAAGCTTGTTTTCAGCGTGGGTCCGCTCTGGAGTATCTCGTTGGAGGAGCAGTTCTATCTCCTGTGGCCGTCGCTGGTGCGCAGAATGCGTAGAAAGCTGATCCTGCGCGTGAGTCTTGGATTATCCTTCGCCGGCCTGCTTGGCGTGTACATTCTTGCAAGGAGCGGCGCGAACAGCCTGCAGCTTTGGTTCAACAGCATCTCCGAAATGATTTTCTTCACGACCGGAGCACTGCTGGCTCTCCGGTTCGGTTTAAAGGAGCAGCAGAAATCCATGCTGAAGGCGTGCGGCGGCAGCGCAGCCTGCCTCGTGCTCTGGTGCCTCGCGGCGAAGCTCGGCTTTGTCCGGGAGGAAGCGGCTCCGCGGGTATGGCCGCTCGTGTACGCGCTTGACGCAGCCGGCGCGGCAAGCCTCCTCTGGGCCTTTTTGCATCTCCCGCGCTTTTTCATCCGCCGTCCGCTCGTCTATCTCGGCCGCATCTCCTACGGCCTGTATGTTTTCCACGGACTTCTGCTGATCGTAGGCGAGCATGTGCTCCGCGACCGCTGCCGGCTGCGGCACAGCTGGATTCTTATCACTTTGCCGTTCATCGTGGGAGCGGCGGCACTCTCTTACGAATACGTGGAAAAGCCCTTTCTGCGCCTCAAACACCACTTTGAGATTGTTCATTCCCGCGCGGCCTAAAACAAAAAGGCCGCCCGGCAAGGCGGCCTTGTCCGCGGCAGGGCAGATGCCCTAGATGTGCATGATCTCGGCTTCTTTTTTCTTGCTCAACTCATCCAAACGCCGGATTTCTTCATCCGTCATCTTTTGCACTTCTTCCAGCGCGCGCTTTTCCTCGTCCGCGGAAATCTTCTTCTCCTTGGCTGCCGCCTTGATCTGCTCATTGCCGTCGCGGCGCACGTTGCGGGCCGAGGTTTTATGCTCTTCCAGCACTTTGTAGAGCTGCTTCACGACATCGCGGCGGCGCTCTTCCGTCATCGGCGGGATGCTGATGCGGATCAGCTTGCCGTCATTCTGCGGATTAAAGCCATACTCCGAGGTACGCAGCGCCTTCTCAATCTCGGGAATGATTTTGGCCTCATACGGCTGAATCACAATCGTGTTCGCATCCGGCGTCAGCACCTGGGCAACGGAGCTGAGCGGCGAGGGCGTACCGTAGTAGTCCACGCGCAGGCCGTCCAGCATCTGGACGTTGGCGCGGCCGGTGCGGATCGTCTGTAGATTGCGCTGAAAGTCCGTGACTGACTTTTCAAGAAGCATCTTGACGTGTTCATGGGTGTCTTTGAGCGCCGGGATCATGGCAAAAGGAGACGGGGGCATGCTTGTGTCCATCCTTGATACGGGAAATCATTGGGGTAGCTTCCCGATTGTACCGACTCGCGGGCCGCGGCGGTTTAGCTTGAAGCGGACTGCGCCGACCCGGCCTGCTCATGCGCATGGTAGCTGGACCGCACGAGCGGGCCGCTCTCCACATGGCGAAAGCCCATGGCAAGCGCTTCCTCCTTCATTTCGGCAAACTCTTCCGGCGTATAAAAGCGCGTCATCGGCAGGTGGTCCCGCGAGGGTCGCAGATACTGCCCGATCGTCAGCACATCCACGCCGGCAGACGCGAGATCCCGAAAAACCTGGAGCAGCTCGTGCGTTTCTTCCCCAAGGCCGACCATCACGCCGGATTTGGTTACCAGGGAAGGAGCCTGCTGCTTTGCATAGGCAAGCAGCCGCAGTGTACGGTCATAGCGCGCGCCGGACCGCACGGCCCGGTATAGCCGGGGCACCGACTCCGTATTGTGATTCAGGATTTCAGGCCGGGCCTCGACCACGGTGCCGATAGCCTGCTCATTGCCCTGAAAGTCCGGGATCAGCACTTCCACCCGGCACCCGGGGGCCTGTGCGCGAATTTCCCGGATAACTTCGGCAAACATGCGCGCGCCGCCCAGGATGTCGTCATCGCGGTTGACGCTGGTAACCACGGCAAACTTCAGCTGCAAGCGGGCAACCGCCTCCGCGACGCGGCGCGGCTCATCCAGGTCGATCGGCTCCGGCCGGCCCTTGGGTACCGCGCAAAAGCCGCAGCGGCGTGTGCACAGGTTGCCGAGCATCATGAAGGTGGCGGTGCGATGGCTCCAGCACTCGCCGATGTTGGGGCAGTGCGCCGACTCGCACACGGTATGGAGATTGAGTGAGCGCGCCAGCTTCTTAAGATCGTGGTAAACCTCGCCGCCCGGCGCGCGCGCCTTCAGCCACGGGGGCTTGGGCACGGCTTTGGGGGGCGCGAGATGAATTTGGACCAATTCCGAAGTTGCGATGGAACCTGCCATGCACTCAGTCTAAACGGGCCCGGTGCGGTGTGCATCGGGCCCGTTCTTCTAGCGTGAGATCGTGCGGAACAGCATGCCGTTGCGCATGATTAGAACCGGGCCCGGAGGAGGCGCCAGGTACACGGGCGGCGGCGGCGGGGCGATATAGCCGTAGGAGATGGGCTGCTGCGGAGGCAGCGGCGCGACGGGGGCGTCATACGTCACGGGCGAGCGGCGCACCAGGCCCGAAGAGTCGCGCGGCAGATCCTGCCCGGCGGGAACGCCGAAATCATCCATAACCTTCAGCGTCAGCCGTGTTTCTTCCTTCAGCACGGGGCGCGGACCACGGCGGGGCAGGTTGATCAGGTCGATCGGCCAAAGAATCGGCAGCGACCACTCCACCACATCGCGCACCGGGTGGCCTTTGCCGTGGATGCGGCCCTGCTTGTCGACCGGGTAGCCGGGAACGTACACAACTTTCGCGGAAACAGGGATGACGGTATCCGGCTGAATGACCATGCGGTCGAACTTCAGCTCCATCCAGCCCTTGCCGACCAGGTGGCCCGGGTCCTTGTAGTCCTCGAACCGGCCGACAAGGTAGCTGCCGTAGGGCAGCGTGGAGCGCCCGTAAAGCTCCACATGGCTGATCTGGCACAGGACGGGGTCGCCCACATCGGCGGTTTTCGAGGAGAGCTTGGGTTCAGCGACGGTGCATTGGATTAGGGAGCCTGCGGGAACCAGATGTTCCACGGCGTGCGCGGCCGCAGGCCCTAATCCAATGCACCGTCGCTGAACCCAAGCTCTCCTCGAAATCCGCCGATGTGGGCGACCCCGTCCTGTGCGAGATCAGCCATGTGGAGCTTTACG
>CAXTSG010000016.1:0-10141 GCA_964246825.1 uncultured Acidobacteriaceae bacterium
CTATTACCAGGCTGTAGCGCCGGTCCTGCTGCCGCACCTTGCCGGGCGTCCGGTCTCGATTGTTCGCTGCCCGGATGGAAGCGAACAACCATGCTTTTTTCAGAAGCACGTCAAGATCGGCCTGCCGAAGAGCGTCGACTCGATCGAGGTACCGGACAAAGAGAATCCCGCGCGCAGCGAACCCTATATCGCCATCAACAGCACGGAGGCGCTGCTCGGGCTGGCGCAGCTGGGCGTCCTGGAGCTGCATCCCTGGGGTTCGCGGTTCAGCCCTGCGGAGCCTGGACTTTTAGAAAAGCCGGACCGCATCATCCTTGATCTGGACCCGGATGCTGATATCTCCTGGACGACCCTGGCGGAAAGCGCCTGCGCTATCCGCGACTTCCTGCGGGAGCTTGGCCTGGAAAGCTTTGTGAAAACGACCGGGGGCAAGGGGCTGCATATTGTTGCCGCTCTCCAGCCTGCGGCCGAGTGGCCGGAGATCCGGCTCTTTTCGCGCGGCATCGCCGCTGCCGTGGAAAGTTCCAATCCGAAGCTCTTCCTCATCAAGATGACCAAAGCCGCGCGTAAAGGGCGCATCTTTCTGGACTGGATGCGCAATGAACGCGGCTCAACCGCGGTGGCCCCGTGGTCGCCGCGCGCGCGTCGAGGCATGCGCGCAGCCGTGCCGCTCAGATGGGAAGAGCTTGCCGCCGGGCCGCCGTCGTTCGCGGGTGCGAACTTGGCGTACTGGCGCGAGAGGATCTCGGAGAAAAGCAATCCCTGGGCCCGCATGCAGCCGCAGCGGCTCGACCCGGAGGTGCTGAGGACGGTTGTGGAGCAAAGCGCGGCGGCCGAAAAGCAGCGCCGCCGCTGAAGCACTTTCCCTGGAGGTGCAGAACCCCGCAACCCTCGCGTGCGGAGCTTTTCCGTAGGGAAAAGCTCCAGCGGAATGGAGTGTGCGACCCTACCAGCGCGCGAGCGCCGCGCCCGCGCCGTGCCAGCCGCACATGCCGTGAACCCCGGCACCAGGCGGCGTGGAAGAGGAGCATAAAAAGAGCCTCGGGTCAGGCGTGCGGTAAGCGGTCAGGGTCGGGCGGAGCAGCAGCTGCACCACGTCCATGGCACCTCCGCTGATGTCGCCGCCCTCCAGATTCTCATCCATGCTCGCCAGCCGCGCAGGGCCGGACACGGATTTTGCCAGCACGCAGTCCCGAAAGCCAGGCGCGAAGCGCTCCATCTGCTCTTCAATCGCCGCTGTTGCATCTCCCTGAAAGCCCCAGGGCACATGGCAGTACACCCAGGCAATATGCCTGCTCTCGGGAGCGCGGGTCGGATCGGCGAGCGTGGGCTGCGCGACGAGGACATAGGGCCGCTTGGGGGCTTCCCCGCGCAGCATGGCGCGCTCCGACCGGGTGATCTCACCCAGGGTGCCGCCCAGGTGTACCGTGCCGGCCCGACGGCATGCCGCAAACTTCCAGGGGATCGGCTCGCTCAAGGCGTAGTCGATCTTGAAGGCTGCCGGCCCGGGACGGAAATGCCCAAGCTGCCGCCGGTAGCCGCCCGGCAAACGGCTGCCCGCCGCCCGCAGCAGCGTGGAGGGGCGGGTGTCGAAAAGAACAAGGCTGCTTGGGTCGAAGTTGTCGAGCGAGCGCACCGGTGCCCCCAAGCGCAAAACTCCGCCGGAAGCCGACAGAACCCCCTCAAGCGCGCGTGTGATGCTGCCCGCGCCGCCCTCCGGAATGGGCCAGCCGACAGCATGCGCCGCGGCACCCAGAACCAGGGCGATTGCGGAGGAAAACGGCGCGTCCAGCGATAGAAAGGAGTGTGCCGCCAGCCCCGCGAACAAGGCGCGCGCCCGTTCCGTGCGAAACACCGCTGCCGCGAGCAGGCGGGCCGGCAGCGCGGCCAGTGCGCCGAAGCGGGCCAGCAGAAACGGATGGCGCGGCAGGTGGAGAACGGGGCCGAGCAGCTCCGGCACAAGCACATCCCAGCGCTCCACCAGGGGCTCAAACAAAGCCCGCCAGGCTCCGCCGTCCACCCCAAGATCCTTGACGGTAGCCCGCAGGTCGCGCTCCAGCGTCACCGCCGTATCGTCAAGCGGATGCGCCAGGGGTGCATCATGGTGAATCCAGCGCAGCCCGTGCCGTGCGAGCCCAAGCGTTTGAAAAAAAGGCGAACCGGCCGCCAAAGGGTGAACCGCCGAGCCGAAATCGTGGGCGAAGCCGGGCAGCGTGAGCGGAAGCGTGCGGCAGGCACCGCCGGGAACAGCCTGCGCCTCATGCACCTCGGTCGCGAAGCCGGCTTGCGCCATTCGGATCGCGGCGGCTAATCCATTCGGCCCCGAGCCCACCACATGTACCTGCATCGGTGCGCTGCTCTGGTGCTGCATGCTTCCTCCTGTTCCCATTTTGGGGCAGATGCTTACCTTGGTACTGATCCAGCTGCGTTCGGGGCCATCCGTCCGGCCTAGACCTCGCTATGCTGCATTTACTTCGCAATCTTGCGCGCTGAGGTGTGCTTTGTCGAGCTACGGGAACCCGCCTTCTGTTTCTGTCGTGATTCCTACACGCAATCGCCCGTCCATGGTCGTGAAAGCGGTGCAAAGCGCGCTGATGCAGACAGCGTCTCCGTGGGAAGTGATTGTCGTCATCGACGGCGCGGACGGGCTTGGTGCTACCAGGGAGGCGCTCGCTGCTATTCGTGATCCTCGCTTGCGCCTCCTGGCTCTTCCGATAGCGGTAGGCGGAAGCGAGGCCCGCAATGCAGGGGTACGCGCGGCCGCCGGTGAGTGGATTGGTTTTCTGGATGATGACGACGAATGGATGCCCGAAAAGCTGTCGGTGCAGCTTGCTGCGCTCGCATGGCTTCCATCCGACCGGGACTGGGTTGTAAGCTGCCCGGTGCTGGCCCGCAGTCCGCTTTGGGAGGAGGTGTGGCCCAGGGAGCTCTACAGCGCAACTCAACCTTTGGCGGAGTACCTTTTTTGTCGCAAAGGCTGGTTCGCGGGCCGGCGCTATGGACGCGCTTTGCTGCAAACCTCCACGCTCCTTGCGCCGCGTTCTCTGCTGATCCGGTGTCCGTTTGCGACGGGCCTAACCAAGCATCAGGATTGGGATTGGCTGCTTCGGGTCCATCAACAAAAGGGTGCGGCGATCCACCAGGTTACCGGTGCGCCGCTGGTTATCTTCCATGTAGAAGGCAGCCGTCCCAGCGTGGGCCGTTCTCAGGACTGGCAGTTTTCACTTACCTGGGCGCTGGAACGCCGTGAACTGTTTACAAGAAAGGCGCTTGCGGCATTTCTCGCGACAGAATGCGCGGCGCAGGCTCAGTCGGCCAGCCCGCGCGAGCAGTGGCTGCTGCTGCGAACCCTGCTCGGTACCGGCCTGCCCGCGCTGCCGGAGCTGCTGCACGCCTTGATTTTTCTCCTGGTGCCGCGGACTGCCCGGCGTGCTCTGCGCGAGTATCTGCGTCCCAAGCGGCTTTCTCTTCAGCACAGGCCGCTTTCCTACCGTGCGCCGTGAACGGCGCACGGTAGAGGCCCGAGCTCAGCGGCAGTTGCCGCTAGTGATGCGAAGGGTCCACGGGGCGTTCCATCCGGGCAGCTTGGTCAAAGCTCTCCCCGGGGCGAGCGCTCCCGGCAAAGGGCGAAGCGAGGGATTGCTCCCCATCCCTGCTGCTCTTTAACTGCGAAGCATTCTCGGCGGTTCTTTCCTTTCTTTGGCGGCTCCACTGCTTCGCCGTGATCGCGGCAAAAAGAAGATTTCCCACCAGGTAGCGCCGCCAGAGCCGACGCGGTTCCATCACAAGCCGGTACAGCCACTCGACTCCGAGATCATGAGTCCAGGCCGGCGCGCGTTTACGAAGACCCGCCTGTGTGTCCAGGGCAGCTCCGACGGAAAGAGCGGCACCGATCGGCAAGCTGTCGCATTCATCCAGCATCCAGATTTCCTGCTTGGGCGCGCCGAGAGCGACGCAAAGCAGATCGGGCTTGGCCGCGGCGATCCGTGCGCGAACCGCGTCATTGAGGATTTCATCCTGTTCAAACCCCAGAGGGGGGCAGTCTACCCCGGCTATCTGGAGCCCGGGATATCGTGCGGTAAGCGTCCTTGCCGCGCCTTCGGCCGCGCCGGGGAGGCCGCCCAGCAGGTAAAGCGACAGCCCGTGATCGGCGCAAAGCGCGCACATGCGCTCCATGAACTCTCCGCCGGGCACGCGCTCCGGCATCCGGTGGCCCAGCAGCCGTGAACCCCACACTACCGACATGCCGTCCGGCAGGCACAGCGCGGCATGCTCCAGGGCCTCGGCGAAGCCGCGGTTTTTGGCCGCAAGCGTCACCAGGTAGGCATTCGGCCCCATGATCTGCAACGGCACCCACACCGGGGCGCGATGCCGCTGCTGGAGGCAGCCGAGCAGCCATTGAGCGGCATGCTCCCGCTCCACGATATCGACCGGCGCGGCACCGAAGTGCACGCGCTTTGAGGGGAAACGCTCCGCGGCGAGCTTGCCGTCCAGGGAGGAGCTCATGCGGAAGAGTGTTGCGGCCACAGGGATTCCTTTCTTTGCTGAAATAAGCGGGGCTCTACGCCGTTGCTGATGGTGCCTACGGGAAAGTACTCATCGAGCAGGCGTTGGATCACGTATTTCGGCGATGCACACACAGCCGCAAGCAGCGCGCGAGCAGCCTTTTGCCGCTCACCCTGCCCCAGGTGCATATTGAAAAGCCTTAACTTCTCTTTTGCCCGAAGGGAAGAGTTTTTCAGCAGGCCCCGCAGTTCTTCCTCAACATCGCAAAGCCGCTCCGGTGTGCGGCTTTGCAGCTGCGATAGAAGCAGATACTGCACGTACAACCCGTGAAGCGCCTGCTGTTCAAGATTGCGGGAGGTAAGGCTGTTCGCATTCTGGCGGTACAGCAGCAGCACTTCCGGGATGAAGTGGATATCATGCGCCAGCGCCATGCGCCACCATAAATCAGCGTCTTCGCACTGAATCCCAGGCCGATAGCCGCCGATCGCCAGAGTTTTTTGAACGTTGAGAGCCGCGCTTGGATGGCAGATGGCCGGAAGGTACCCGGACCGCGCGATCAGGCGAATCTGGTCGGGTGTGCCTTGGGTGCATCGATAGAGCCCGACGCTTCTGCGATGCGGATGGTAAGCGGCATGCGAGTAAAACATGCCTGCTTCCGGGTGCGCCTGGATCGCTTGAGTGATGGTTGCCAGGCGCCCGGGCGTGGAAACATCGTCCGCATCCTGCCGCACCAGCCAGGGAGTATTGCACTCGCGAAGCATGCGGTTAAGCGTGTACGTCAGACCGCATTGCTGCTGTTCCATGACGCGGAGCCGTGCATCGCGGATGGTGTGGAGGTATTCCAGGCTGCCGTCCGTAGCGCCGTCCACAATTGCCAGCACCTGCACATGCGGCATGGATTGCTGAAGAACGCTCTCGATCGCTTCAGGGAGATACGGCATTGCGTTGTAAACAGGCAGTCCTACCGTAATCAGTTCGGACCCCGTTTCCACCGCCATCTTCCTTTCCTCCAAGTCGTTGCCGTTCATTCTGCCGCATTCATAGAAGTCGAGGCTGCCGACAGCTTTGCCCGCTGCCGTGTCGCGGCTACACACTTATCTACTGCTGCGCAGGGGAACTTCGTCAAGTTTTCTTCTTTGGAAATAACACTAACGTAATTTTGACAATCTACCGAGCTGGTGTAGCGTTTGCCCCAACAACACCTTTTAGCCCCGACAAGGAAGCCACGCGCCCGCAGCGCATGGTCGGAGTAGCGCCATGGATTCCAGCACCGCTGACGGCTTTTCGTTTGCAAGCGCACTCGCCATGATTCGGCGGCGCAGGGCGTATCTCCTCTGGCCGTCCGTGCTGATGCTGCTGCTTGCCGCGTTGTTCTGCGCGCTTGCCGTTCCCCGCTACCGGGCAACGGCGGAAATCCAGGTTCGCAAGGATACGGGAGGAGCTTTCGGCCTGGACAGCTCCGCCTCCGGTACAACGAGCAGCCCTGAAGATTCGCTCGACTACACGATGACCCTGCAAACAGAAATCGGCATTCTCCGGTCGCCGGCTCTTGCCGTCGCCGTGATCGAGGCTGAGCACCTGGAAGCGACGCCGGATTATTTCGGCGGAATGGTTCACGGCTCTTCCCCTGCATCTTTTCAGCCGTTGTCCTGGGTGTCGGCCCGGCTCGAGCGCTTGCGGCCGGCCTCGATTGAGCCCTTGACGGTTCCGCTGGCACAGGCACCGAATCGCCGCTATGCCGCGGAGAAAGTTTTCAAAGGTCATTTGAAAATTACGCCTTTGGCCGGCACCCGATTGATTGATATAGGCTACGCCGACCGTGACCCGGTACGGGCAGCGCAGATAGCCAATACCATCACCCGCGTTCTGGCGGATTTGTCGTTTCAGCAGCGATTTACCGCAACCCTGCAAGGTTCGACGTGGCTCGCCGGGCAGCTGGATGATCTGCGAACACGAACGGAGCAGGCGCAGGCCCGGGCTGTGGGCCTGCAACGGGGCACCGGGATGTTCGGCAACGATGCTTCACGCAATGTAGTGCTGGAGCGTTTGGACAGCCTGAATCAGGCTCTCACCGCGGCGGAAAGCAACCGAATTTTGAAGGAAAGCATTGACCGGGTGGCTCGGGCCGGCAGCCCGGAGCTGATTTCCAGCTTAAGCGGCAACTCCAGCACAGGCTCCGTTGCCTCCATCAATACATCGCTATCGCTCATCCAGGGCTTGCGCCAGCAGGAAGCCCAAGTGCGCGCCGAACTTGCCGAGGACGGCGTTCGCTACGGGCCGGCCTACCCGAAGATCGGGGAGCTGCACGCGCAGCTTGACGGCATCATGCGGTCGATCGCCGCCGAGGTTTCGCGGCTGGGGCAGCGCGCCCATACTGACTGGCAAATTGCCGTGCAGCAGGAACAGGCGGCACGCGCTGCCTTTGAACAGCAAAAGCTGCTTGCCAGCCGACAGAACGACAGCGTGCTGGCCTATCAGCTTGCGCGGCAGGAAGCCGACAGCAGCCGCGATCTGTATGAAGGTCTTCTCGAAAGGCTCAAGCAGACCAGCCTTTTGGAGGGTCTTCGCGCCAACGACATCAGCGTGGTAAGCCCGGCACAGGTTCCGCCGCCAGCACATCCTACCTCGCCGAATATCCCCCTGCACCTTCTTCTCGGCGCTGCCGTGGGAGCGTTGCTGGGTGGGTGCGCTGCCATCCTGAAAGAGTTGACAGATTCATCCATTTGGTCGATAGCGGACGCCGAGGCATTGGTCGGGGTGCCGTTTCTTGCTGTGCTGCCGTCTTTTGCTGAAACAGCGTTTTCTAAATTTCAGACTGGGCCGCATGGGAGAAGGCGCTTAGAGGCAGGCGCGGAAACAGTCTCAGCCCGGCAAGGGCCGATCTTGCCGGTGGTGGAAGCACGGCAGAGCATTTTTAGCGAAAGGCTGCGCTCGCTGCGCAGCGCCATTCTGCTTTCGCACATGCCGGGGCCCCGCCAAACCATTTTGGTATGCAGTGCATTGGCAGGCGAGGGCAAAACAACGCTCGCCCTCAACCTTGCCGCTTCACTAGCGCAAGGCGGTTCGCAGGTGCTGCTGGTTGATGCCGACCTGCGCCATCGTTCGCTGCGAAACCTCGGGAATACTGACTCCTCGGACGGACTTGCCATGGCACTTTCTGGGCCGGCAAACGTTTGTTTTCAGGCCCCGGTACCCGGCCTGCCGCAGCTTAAGGTTCTTTCAGGCAGCGATGCGCCGCCGTCGCCAGCGGAGCTTCTCGCTTCACCCCGATTGGCGGAGCTGGTCGCGGGATGGAGAACGGCTTTTGATTACATCATCTTTGACTCACCGCCGCTGCTGGCCGTAACCGATGCCGTGCTCTTGGCGCAGCACAGCGACCTGGCGCTTGTGGTCGCGCGTCACGGCAAGACTCCGGCGCAGGCGCTGTGCCGGTCCGTGGAGCTTCTGAAAGGGCACAGCTCTCCGGCAATCCCGGTGGGAGTCGTTCTCAACGACGTAGCCCGGCAATCGCGCGAGTTTCACGAGTACTTCGGTTACAAGGAGGGGCGTTATGCCTACCGCCGCGCTTAGGCTTGCGGTGCTGCTTCTGCTGCTCGGGTCCACCTGGCGGGCTTTTTCGCAGGGAGGGCCGGAAAGCCTGCGCATCGGCCCGGGAGACCTGCTTTCCGTACATGTCTTTCGGGAAGATGAGCTTGAAACAAAGGGGCGCGTGAAGGATTCCGGCACCCTCGCTCTTCCGCTGATCGGAGCGACTCCTGTTGCCGGCCTTGCCGCGGCCGATGCAGCCGATCTAATCGCGCAAAGGTACAGCACGGGCGGATTTCTCAACCGCCCGCAGGTGTCTGTGCAGATTGAAGAGTCGGCCGCGGCGCAGGTTGCTGTTCTGGGCGAAGTAAGCCACCCCGGGACGGTACCTGTAAGCAGCCCCCGAACTCTTCTGGATGTGCTTGCTTCGGCCGGAGGCTTGCTCAAAACCGCGGATGGCCATGTTACGGTTCGGCATTCTTCCGGCGAAGCCGTGTGCGTGCTGGTAGCCAACGACGCCGCGCATCAGCTTGCGGCAGCCGGCGTCAAGGTATCTCCCGGAGACACCGTGTTGGTACCGCGCGCCGGGATTGTGTACATCCTGGGCGATGTAGGGCGGCCCGGCGGCTACCTTATGCAGGATGATGCCAGGCTTTCGCTTCTGCAAGCCTTATCGCTTGCCGCGGGCACCACGAAAACGGCTCGGGAGGGCGGCGCGCGCCTTCTTCGCAAGGTGAACGGGACAACCACGGAGGTTCCGCTCCACCTCCACGCCGCCGAACACGGCAAAGCGCCGGACCTTCAGCTTGAAAATGAAGACATCGTGTATGTTCCGTTTTCGCTGGGAAAAAACATGGCTCTCGGAGCTTCGGCCATCGCAGCCTCGGCTGCCTCGGCGGTCATTTACTCGGCATGGTGACCGTGAGGCCGGATCGAGTGACGCGAGTGCGGGAGCTCGCCATCGTGCTTATTCTGCTTTTTTTCGGGGTAGCCGGTGCGATTCCGGGTGTTGCGCCGAATCAGGCCAATGAGATGACCGGCGCGGCAGCCACGCCTCTACAGACAGCGGTCGGCATCGGGTCGCAGATCCTGGTAAACGGGATGATTGCAGTTCTCCTTTTGGCAGCCCGCCGCACGTTCTGGAACCGCCGAAGCGTCCTTTTTCCCGCGCTGGCACTGCCGATAGCCGCTTTCGGTTCCATCGTTTGGTCGCAGCAGCCTGCACTGACAGCCCGGCGCGCCGGGCCTCTCCTGCTGGCTGCGGCTTTTGGAATCTTTCTTGCGGCCGCTGTTCCACCGCGGCGCCTGCTCCGGCTGTTACAGGCTGCGTTTTTGATTCTGGCGGTATGGTCCGCGCTGCTGGCCATCGGCTTTCCCGCAATCGGGCTCGACGCCTCGACCGGACACTCCGGCGACTGGCAGGGCGTGTTTACGCAAAAAAACGCCTGCAGGCGGGCGATGGTATTCGCCCTTCTGTCCGTGCTGGCCTGCGGCCGCCTCTCAAAAGCGCGCTGGATGATGCTTGCTGTGTTCGGCGCGGAGCTGATTTTGAGCGGGTCGCGGGGGGCCTGGCTGCTCGGCTTCTGCACCGCCGCCGCCATGGTGCTGCTGCGCTGGAGCTCCCTGCTGAATCGGAAGCTGAGAGTTGCCGCCTTGTTCTTGTTTGCGGTGTGCGCTGTCGGGGCCGCGGCTGCTGCTGTTGCGGGCTTTACCGACCTGGCACTGCTTCTGGGCCGCGACCCGACCCTTACGGGCCGCACCGCGATTTGGCATGAAGTGTGGATTGCTATCAAGCAGCGGCCGCTGCTTGGTTATGGATTTTCCGCTTTTTGGAAAGGGCTGCAAGGTCCTTCCTGGAGCGTGATTGTGGCGCTTCGGTTTGTACTTTTTCACGCCCACAACGGATTTATAGAGATATGGCTGGAGCTCGGTCTGTTGGGGCTGCTGATTTTTGCGGCAGGGTATGTGCGGGCGGCCGCCTTGCTGCTGCCGGAAATCCTGGCGGGGCACTTTGAGGAAGCCGCATGGCCCTTCGGCGTGCTGCTGCTGACTCTTCTTTACAACCTGGATGAGAACAGCTTTTTGTCCTTCAATGGCTTGTTTTTTGTCC
>CAXTSG010000016.1:10151-19423 GCA_964246825.1 uncultured Acidobacteriaceae bacterium
TTTTTGTCCTGTACGCCGCGGCCATCACTAGGGTTGAGCTTCTTGCCCGCGAGCGCAGGCACGTTCGGAAGCTGCTTTCCCGTTCGAGGGCCAGAACCATGCCTTTTCTGCTGCCCGCCGTGGCTGATACGGTGCCGCCTGCGCCTGCGCTGAGCATGGCGATGCCGCCGCGGCGACCAAGCGAGCGCTTCCTGACAAATGCGAGGAGCCCATGGCTTTAGCAGCAGCCGCAAGGCAGCCCGGCGCGGCAGCAGCGCAGCGCTTCTACAGGCCTGAGCTGGATATGCTTCGTCTGCTGGCGTTTCTCATGGTGTGGGCGGCACATGCGCTGCTTGCCTTTGACGGGCACCTTCCCAGGCCGCTGCTTGTCACCCTGGAAGGTGCCGGCAGCTGCGGTGTGCCGGTGTTCTTCTTTTTGTCCGCATTTCTTATTACGGAGCTGCTGCGCCGGGAGCGGCAAAGGACCGGGACCGTGCAGCTTCGCAGCTTCTACGTGCGGCGCATGCTGCGGATTTGGCCTCTTTACCTCGGCATTCTGCTTATTTATGGATTGCTCGGCTTGCACTGGCACGGCTTTCGCATTGAGCCCGGGCGCTTGCTGGCCTCCGTTCTGCTCGCCGGCAACTGGTACATCGTGTTTCATCCCACAATCACGACGCCGATGCGCGCCCTTTGGAGTGTATCGGTCGAAGAGCAGTGGTACCTCCTATGGCCTCGCTTTTGCCGTGGACTTTCTCGGAGGCACCTCCTGGCGGCTTGCATTTTGATCATCGCAGGCGCGCAAGGCCTGCTCGCTCTTCTGGCCCATCATGCTCCCGGCAGGCTGCTCGGCGTTACCGCATGGGACAACAGCGGGGTGCAATTCCAGTTTTTCGCGCTCGGTGCGGCGGCGGCCTTGTTGCTTGACGGCCGCGTTCCGCACATGCGCCCGTCAGTGCGTGTGCTTCTATCGGCTGCCGGCGCTGCCTCCATGCTCCTCGCCGCGGGGGTTTGCCGGATCAAGGAGATGGGCATTCCCCATTCCGCGGCTTCGCTTATGACGGGGTACGCCGGTGCCGGTGCCGGCGCCGCGTGCCTTTTCTTTGCTGTTTACGGCATTGCGCCTCAGCGCTGCCCTGCGTTTTCGGTCCGGCTTGGGCAGCTCTCGTTTGGGCTTTACGTCTTCCATGAGACAGGATTTTTTCTGGCAAATGCGGCCGCACGCCGGTTCCTTTGGCCGCAGACTTTGTTCAACCTTGCCGCGGAAAAGCTGCTGGCCCTTGCCGTCGCGGTGCTGCTTGCTTTTGTGAGCTATCACCTTTGGGAGCGCCCTTTTCTGCGCTGGAAGCAGCGTTGGGCCGTGGTGCGCTCCGGGGCGGTGTCATGAAGCCCCGCGTCCTGGTTTGGCGCTCGGAGCTTTTGCCGCTGTCGGAAACGTTTATCGCTGCCCAGGCAGGCGCGTTGCGCCGGTGGGAGCCGCACTTTTTTGGGGTGCGGCGGCTCGGGAAGCCGTTGCTTCTTCAGGGCTCCAGTGTTCTGTGTGTAGGAGATCGGCTGCCCGGAGAATCGGGTATCTTCCGCGCTTTCGGCCAGGCTCCCGCGCTGCTTTCCGCAGCGCGCGCGTGCAAGGCCGCGCTTCTTCACGCGCACTTTGCCGTAGACGCGGCCGAGCTGCTGCCGCTCCGCCGCCGCCTCGGCCTACCGCTGCTTGTCACTCTGCACGGATACGACGTGATGCGCACGGATGAAGCGCACCGGGCTACTCGCCGCGGGCGTTTGTATCTCGAGCGGCGGAAGGAGCTTTGGCAGGAAACTGCTCTGTTTCTTTGCGTTTCCGACGCGATCCGGCGCGAGGCGATGGCGCGCGGCTTTCCGGCGCGGAAGCTGCGTGTGCTGCCGCTCGGCGTGGACACGGAGGCGCTCGTGTTCCAGCATGAGCTTCCATGCAGCCCAACCGTGCTGTTTGTGGGCCGGCTTGTGCCGAAAAAAGGCTGCCGCGTTTTGATTGAGGCCATGGCGCGCCTACAGCAAAGCATGCCTTCGGCGCAGCTCCGCATTGTTGGAGACGGGCCGGAGCGCGCGGACTTGGAGCAGGCCGCAGCCGCTCAAACCATAGGCACCGGTTTTCTGGGCGCAATGCCGCCGGAGCAGGTGCGTGCCGAAATGCTTGCCGCGCGCTGCCTTGCCGCACCCTCGCTGCGCGCGGCGGACGGCGATGCCGAAGGTTTGCCGATCGCGCTTTGCGAGGCGCTGGCTCTGGGGGTTCCCGTTGTCAGCACACGGCACTCAGGAATCCCGGAACTTATCACCCATGAAATCCATGGGCTGCTTTCCCGAGAGGGCGACGCTGAAGCGTTCGCTGAAAACCTCCTTGCCGTGCTTTCCGGCCAGGCCCACGCCCAACGGCTGCGTATTGCGGGTCGCGCGCATGTGGAATCCAGTTTCAACCTTCATCGGCAGACAGCCGCGCTTGAAAGCTGCTACGACGAGTTCGCCGTCACAGCCGCTCCGCAAACAACCGGAATCACTAGGCACTCTCCTAATTCCCCCACTGCATCCGAGCGCCCGGGGAGGGTACCTATACGTTTACCCGCCCAAATGCAAGAAGGGAAGGGAGCCGTGCCGCAGGGGCGTCCCTTCGCCTCCGGCCGCCTCCGGCATCAGGCAGCCTGGCTGCTCTGCGGCAACGGCGCGGCTACCGTCTTCCAGGCGCTTGCTTTTCTGCTGGTCGGCCGGCTGCTGGGCGCGGCGGAGTACGGCGCGTTGATCGGCATGGTGGCCCTCGTTAATGTTCTTTCGCAGTTCTCCTCGCTTGGCATGGAGATGGTTTTGCTGCGTACAATCGCACGCGACCGCGCGGCTTTTGCTTTTGTCTGGGGCCGCGCTTTGCTCGTTTCCGGGTGCGGTTTTTTTTGCTGCTGCTGGGTGTCCTGCTCTATGGGCACTTCTTTCTGCCGACCGCGCTGGCAGCGCTGCTTCCGTACCTGGCCTGCTCCGACGCCCTGTTCGGGAAGGTGACACAGCTGGCAAGCCGTGCCCTGCAAGGCGCGGATCTACCGCGCTGGAGCGCACAGCTGGCTGCTCTGACCAACTTTGCCCGGGCCGTCGCGGCCGGTCTGCTTACGCTCCTGCTGTGGCGGTTCCCGCGGTACGTTTCCCATCCCGTTCATGCATTGCTGTGGGCCCGTATCTACTGCGCGGTTTCGCTGCTCGTGGCAGGGGTGAGCCTGTTTCTTGTCACGCGCCTGCTGGGCCGTCCGCGCCGGTCGCCCGTGCGGCGCAGCCATGTGCTGGAGGGCTTATCGTTCTGCTGCTCCAGTTCGGCGATCTCCGTTTACAACGACATCGATAAAACCATGCTGCTGTTCTACGGCATGACGGCGGCAGCGGGCGTGTACGGCTCGGCGTACCGCGTGGTGGATGTTGTTTCCGCCCCGATCCTCAGCTTGTTTGCCGCGGCCTCACCCCGCCTGTTTCGCGCCGGGGCGCGGGAAGGGCCGCGCGGGGCATGGGACGGGGCGGCCCGCCTGCTGCGCTGGACCGTTCCGTTCGGGCTTGCGGCAGCCCCGCTGCTGGCGCTTGGCGCACCGCTGCTGCCGGCTTTGTTCGGGCGCTCTTTTCAGGCGTCAACCGCGGTGCTGCGCGCGCTTTGCCTGCTGCCGCTGCTGCGGGGGCTCCACTACGCCTGGGGTACGGCGATCACAGCCTCGGGCACGCAGTGGCCGCGCACGGGGGCGCAGCTTACGGCAGCCCTGCTCAATATCCTGCTGAATCTCGTGCTGATTCCCCGGTGGGGCTGGCGCGGTGCCGCGGCGGCGAGCCTTGCCACCGACGGCGCGCTGGCTTTGCTTTCTCTGCTGATCCTGCGCGGTCTTGTCAGGCGGCAGGAGCCGCTGCCGGAAGGCAGGGCCGTGCCGCGGGAGGCAGCGCCCCAGTGCTGACCGATGGACAGAGCGGGTGCGCGGGAACTAGGATGCTTCGCGCAGCACCCAGGCAATTACAGTTTCACCCGACGCCCCTGCGCGGGCCATTTCACCGTCCAGTTCCGCTTCCAGCGCGGCATGGTTGAGCCTCATCTCCCCGGCAACGATTTCCTCCTCGGTCGCGCCCCGGTAGCAAAGCTCGCATACACCGATGCCGTCCTCGTTCTGGACCGGCGGCCCGAAGATGCGGCAGGTGAGCGGGCGGCCGGAGTACAGCTCGCAGCGCCCGGTTGCGGGGTCGAGCACAGGGCAGGCCCGGTCGGCTTCCGGCAGGTCGGCAAAATGCTCCCACGCGGCAGCCTGCTCGGGTGAGCTCTCCGGCAGAAGCCTGCCTGTGACCGGGTCGCCCGGGAAAAACGGCGTAAGCTCCGCGGCCAGTGCCCGGGCGCGGTCACGAACGGCCATGGCACGCACCCGGTCTTCCCGGGCGAGGACCGCAAAAGCAGCGCGCAGCCGCGCCGCGTCGAGCGCCGAAATGCGGAATACGCCATGGCAGCAGGGAGTGCAGCCCGGCCGGCAGGCAAGGTGCGGGCCGCCGCGGTCCACGGCGCTCGCCAGAGCCCGGTCCACGATAGCGACGAGCTCGGAATCGCGGGCGGGAAGCATCTTCCTATTCTCCCATCAGCGGGCCGCTCTTCTCGGGGTAGCATGAGGCACAGACGATCGGAGGGCTTGTGACAGCAGGGGGCAAGGCAGCGGTAAAGGTAGCGATCCTGGGCTTCGGCACCGTAGGCTCTTCGGTAGCGCGCATCCTGCTGGAAGGACCGGCCGCCGAGGAGCTGGAGCTGACCCATGTGTACAACCGCAATGTGGCCCGAAAGCGCGCCGCGTGGGTGCGCCCTTTCGTGATCTGGACGGAAAACATTGACGAGGTGCTCGGCTCCGATGTGCAAGTGGTTGTGGAGCTTGCGGGCGGGCTTGAACCGGCGGGCGAGTGGGTGCGCCGGGCCCGCCAGGCAGGAAAGAGCGTGGTGACGGCGAACAAAAAGCTGATTGCCGCGCATGGAGTCGCGCTCCATGCGCAGGCGCGGGAGCATGGCGCATGCCTTTTCTACGGAGCGGCGGTCGCGGGCGGCATCCCGGTCATCCCGGGTCTACAGCAGGGGCTTGCCGGCGAGCGCATTGAGCGTATCGAGGGCATCCTGAATGGTACCTGCAACTACATCCTAAGCGGCATGGAGGATGGGCAGGAGTACGGACCCATGCTGCGCGAGGCGCAGGCGCGAGGCTATGCCGAGGCGGATCCGATCGAGGATGTCGGCGGCTTCGATGCCCGGGCCAAGCTCGTGATCCTGTCGCGGCTAGCGCTGCGGGCCGAGATGCCGGGCGAGGCGGGACGCTGCCGGGCGATCACGCGGCTTACGGCGACTGACTTTGACTATGCGCGGCTCCTCGGCTGCACGGTACGGCAAGTTTCCTGGGCCGAGCTTGCCCCGGACGGCAGCGTTATCGCCATGGTCGGCCCCATGCTGGTGCCGCAGCGCTCGCCCCTGGCGTGGTCGCGCGGGACGGAGAATATGGTGCTGGTGGGCGGCGCGTTCGGCGGCGATGTGGTGTTCTCCGGCCACGGTGCCGGCGGACACCCCACGGCGGTCGCGGTTGTGTCCGACCTGCTGGCCATCGCGCACGAGCCGTGCCGCGGCCGTGTCCAGCGATCTGCACCTGCGCCACTCAGTCCGCTTCGTGGTGCGCGACCGGCCGGGCATCGTGGCCGCGATCGCCTCGGCGCTGGCCCGCGAAGGGATCAACATCGACGCGCTGCTGCAAAAGCCCGGGTACAGCAAAGCATCGCTGCCGTTTGTGGTGACGGTCGAGCCGTGCTCCGGCTCGGCGCTGCGCCGCGCGCTTGCTGAAATCGAGCAGATGGACTGCCTTCATGAACCGCCGCTTGAGATGGAAATACTCGAAAGCGATTGATTCTTCACGCTTGTTTTGCGCGACTCCATAAGCGAGTACCGCGTTCGGTTGCTTCCCATGCGTTTCCAAGTGCATGCTAAAGGATAGCCATGGAACATTCAGCGATTGCCGCTTCCACTCTTCTGCCTGCGACCCACCCTGAAAACGACCGCGACCTTCACCTCGCGGAGTGCTCGATTACCGTGAACGGGCTCTCAACCAGGGCGCTGGCAGGGGAATTGCTGATTGACGCGCTTCAGCGGACGCTGGGCGGCACCAGGGGCGAGGTGCCGCATGTCTGCTATCTGCCGCAGCTGGGGCCGATCCAGACCTGCGACACCTGCTTTGTGGAGGTCGGCGGGCTGCTCCAGCGCGCCTGCGCCACGCGCGTGGAGCCGGGGGCTCATGTCGTGACCGAGTCGGCCCGGGCGCGCGGCGCGCAAAAGGAAGGCTTTGACCGCATCCTCGGCAACCATCTGCTGTACTGCACGGTGTGCGACAACAACAACGGCAACTGCACGGTCCACAACACCACGGCGCTGCTTGAGGTGGAGCACCAGACCCACCCGTTCCTGACCAAGCCGTACGAAAAGGACGAGAGCAACCCCTTCTACCGCTACGACCCGGACCAGTGCATCCTGTGCGGGCGCTGCGTGCAGGCATGCCAGAACTACCAGGTGAATGAAACGCTCTCGATCAACTGGGAAGACCCGCATCCGCGCGTGCAGTGGGACCACGGCCACACTATCGCCGGGTCCTCCTGCGTCAGCTGCGGCCATTGCATCACGGTGTGCCCGTGCAACGCGCTGATGGAGAAGTCCATGCTGGGCCAGACCGGCTACCTGACCAACTGGCCCGCGGAGTCACTGGAGCAGATGATCGACCTGGTGAAGGCGGTCGAGCCGGAGATGGGCTACGGACCGATCCTGAAAGTCTCCGAGACCGAAGCGGCCATGCGCACACAGCGCACCAAGGTGACGAAGACCGTGTGTACCTACTGCGGCGTGGGCTGCTCGTTTGACATCTGGACCAAGCCGGACGAGCGGCACATCCTGAAAGTGGAGCCGAGCAAGGGCGCGGCGAATGACATCTCCACCTGCGTCAAGGGCAAATTCGGGTGGGATTATGTGAACTCGCCCGAGCGGCTGACCAAGCCGCTCATTCGCAATGCGGACGGCGTGAGCTTCCGTGAAGCAAGTTGGGAAGAAGCGCTGGACCTGGTAGGCAAGCGCTTCAGCGCGATCAAGCAGGAGCACGGGCCGGATGCCCTGGGCTTTATCTCGTCCTCAAAAACGACCAACGAAGAAAACTATCTGATGCAGAAGCTGGCGCGCGCCGTCGTCGGCACCAACAATGTCGACAACTGTTCGCGCTACTGCCAGTCGCCGGCGACGCAGGGTTTGTTCCGCACGGTCGGCCATGGCGGCGACTCGGGATCGATCCACGATATCGGCAAGGCGGCGCTGGTGCTTTGCATCGGCACCAACACAACGGAAAGCCACCCGGTCATTGCGACGCGCGTCAAGGCTTCGCACAAGCTGCGCGGGCAAAAGCTGATCGTGGCCGACATCCGCGAGCACGAGATGGCGCGGCGCGCGGACATCTTCTTTCGGCCGCGGCCGGGCACGGACATTGTTTGGCTTTCGGCCATGACGCGCTACATCCTGGAGAGCGGCCTTGCCAAAACGGACTTTATTGAGCAGTGGGTCAACGGGCTCGACAAATACCGCGAAAGCCTCGGCTGGGCGACGATGGAGACGGCGGAGCGCGAGTGCGGCATCACGGCAAGCGAGCTGAAGCGCATTGCGGAGACAATTGCCGCGGCTGAGTCAGTCTGCGTGCTGTGGGCCATGGGCGTCACCCAGCATGTGATGGGCTCCGACACCTCGACCGCGATCTCAAACCTGCTGCTCGCCACCGGCAACTACATGCGGCCGGGCACCGGCGCCTACCCCCTGCGCGGGCACAACAATGTGCAGGGCGCGAGCGACTTCGGCTGCATGCCGAACATGTTTCCCGGCTACGAGCACACCGACGACGAGGCCGCGCATGCCCGCTATGAAAAAGGCTGGGGCGTGAAGCTGCAAAAAGAAAAGGGCCTTGACAACCATCAGATGATCGACTCGATCTACGAGGGCAAACTGCGGGGCGTGTACCTGTTCGGCGAGGATATGTACTCGGCGGATTCAAACGCGAACCGCGTGGGCGGCGGCTTTGAGCGGCTGGATTTCTTCGTGGTGCAGGATATTTTCTTCTCGGAAACCTGCCGCTTTGCCGATGTGGTGCTGCCGGCCAGCCCTTCGCTGGAGAAAGAAGGCACTTTTACCAACACGGAACGACGCATTCAACGGCTGTATGAGGTCTTTGAGCCTTTGGGCGAGTCGCGGCCCGACTGGCGCATCGTGCAGGATGTCGCCAACCGGCTCGGGGCCAGGTGGAACTACACGCACCCGAGCGAGATTATGCACGAGGCGGCCTCGCTCGCGCCCATGTTCGCGGGTGTGACGTATGAGCGGCTGGAGGGCTACAAAACCCTGCAATGGCCGGTCGCGATCGACGGCACGGACGAGCCGCTGCTCTATACCAAAGGCTTTCCGCTCCAGGACAACAAGGCGCAGTTTTACCCGGTGGAGCATCGCGTGCCGGCCGAGGTGGAAGATGCCGAGTACGACCTGCACCTGAACAACGGCCGTGTGCTGGAGCACTTCCACGAAGGCAACATGACCGGGCGCGTCCCGGGGATCGCGCGGGAAACGCCCGACCGCTGGGTCGAGATTTCACCCGAGCTTGCGAAGGCCGAAAACCTGGTGACCGGGCAGTGGGTGGATGTGACCTCGCGCCGCGACACGCTGCGGCTCCAGGTGCTGGTAACGGACCGGGTGCGCGGCAACCAGATGTTTGTGCCGCTGAATACGCGCGAAGGCACGCGGCCTGTCAACCTCCTGACCTCGGATGATGTGGACAACGTGACGCACACGCCCGCCTACAAGGAGCTTGCGGTCAAGCTCAAAGTGCTGCCGTTCCGCGGCGAAAACCCGCTGCGGACCGAGAACTTCCGCAACGGCAACTCCAAGGCGCAGAATGGCGTAGAGGTCGAGCGTAAGTGGGCGCGCGGCGACTATCGGCAGCCGGGGGTGCCGCCGCAGCTGGTGCAGATCCATACGACCGCCAACGGCAACGGGAGGCGCTAGAGTGGCCAAAGCGATCGAGATACGGCCCACGCCGACCCCGGCTGTCGAGGATGTGCAGCGGAAGCTCGACGGGGCAGCGCTCCAGCATGCGCAGGCGGTGCTAGACGCTTACCGGACCCTGCAAACCCTGCACGATACGCACACGCTTGAGTTTGTGCGGGGGCTGCTGGGGGCGGGCGATGAAGTGCTGAAGCAGGTGGTCAGCGTGGTCACCTCGCCGCAG
>CAXTSG010000016.1:19433-22204 GCA_964246825.1 uncultured Acidobacteriaceae bacterium
CCGCAGTCCACGCGGGCGCTGCGCAACCTGCTCATCCTGACCGACATCCTGGGCACCCTCAGCCCGGAGGCTTTGCATACCATCGCGGCTACCGCCACGCCGGTGCTCACGAAGCAGCAGCCCGCCGAGCCGCCTTCGTGGTTCGCGCTGGGGAAGCGGCTCTTCGGCAAGGACGTGCGGCGGGCGCTTGCCACGGGCATCACGGTGCTGGAAGCCGTGGGGCAGGCGCTGGAAGCCTCGGCGGATGTTCAGCCGAAGCGTTGAGGCTCCCCGGGAATGCGGTGCCGCGCCTGCTCCCAGGCTTTGGCATATTTCCAGCTGATGTAGCAGGAGTGGTACAGGTGGAGCAGGAAGCCCTCGCGGCCGTCGAGAAAGCCGCCGCGCAGGCCGTAGTTGTAGGCAAAGGTGGCGAGTGGATTCATGAGCGTATGCCACAGGAAGGCCGGTAGGGAACGGCCGATCCTGCCGCGCTTGAGCACAAGCGGCACGCTGTCGGAGCTATAGCGATTCATGTGTTCAAGGTAGAGTGTGAGCGATGGGTAAGCGAAGTGGAGCAGGTCGCTGTGTAGAGCACCCGTAAGTCCGCCGAACTTGGGAGTAGCATGCGGCTCTGAATCTTCAGGAGCCCAGGCTGTACCGCGGCGAAATAACCGCAGCTTACGGTCAGGATAAAAGCCTCCGTGAAGTATGGCGCGACCGAGAAAGTAGTTCCGTCGAGGAATAAAGTATGCGGGGTAAGGCGGGGTACTTGCCAGCAGCTCGCGTATTTCCTGTGCGAGTTCAGGAGTGAAGCCCTCATCGGCATCCAGTGAAAAAATCCACTGCTTGGTGCAGCGCCGAAGCGCATGGTTTACTTGCGCTCCGTATCCGTGCCAGGGCTCAGTAAAAGTGATTGCATCGTAGCTGCGAGCTACTTCAAGCGTTCTGTCGGTTGAGCCTGAGTCAATGAGGATAATTTCATCCGCCATCCCTGCAATTGTCGGAAGAATACGCTTTAAATTTTCTTCCTCATTCTTTGCAACGATCGCTACGGAAAGGGTCTGCCTGGATGCTATAGCCAAAGCGTTTTTCAAGCAGACAGATACTGTTGAATCAACCGCGCGGTCAGCGGCTGCAAGGCTTCGCCGGTTTTCGGCAGCACAAACTGTGCCGTGCCGGCATCCCAGTCGAGCTTGAACGAGGTAGACAGCGCGGAAATCCAGATTTGGCGCACGGGGGTGTTGGGCGTGACGACGAACTTGCTGCCGGGATCTTCAAACAGCACTTGCAGCGCGCCGTTGTTTTCTTCCACCTCAAAGCCGCCCTCCGCTTCCTCGGCGATCAGCGCCTGCTTCAGGGCTTCCACGGCGTGGTCGGCGCGGCGGCGAAACTCGGCTTCATCCAGCATGCTCCCCAGTGTAGCAAGGGCCCTGCTAGGGGGTGTCGTGGATGGCTTTTCGCACATGGTCCACCGCTTCTTCCTTCAGCTCCAGGTGATGTACGGCAAGCGCGTGCTCCTTGATTTGCGGCACCATCTCTTCTTCGGAGCCGCCCCGGAGGTGCCAATCGCACTCGGAGTAGCCTACGTCGGCGCAGCGAAACTCTTTTCCGGCCATGTTTTTCTCCCGTCAGCGGCTTGGATGGCAGGGAAGCGCCGTCCCGCCGCTTCTGCTACAAAACGAGCAAAGAACGTTTGTAAAAAGAACAATAGAACTTCGCGGCCCCTCGCGCCTACCATCGTCGCATGTTGATCGAGCTGATCGACGTGCGGCAAGCCCTTGATCGGGACGAGCTGGTCCCATGCTTCCAGCCGATCGTGGATTTGCGGACGGGCGGGTCCGCGGGTTTTGAGGTTTTGGCGCGCTGGCAGCATCCGGAGCACGGCCTCGTTCTTCCGGAAAACCTGTTTTCCCTCGCGGAAGAGAACGGCCTCATGGGCCGGGTCACCAAGGCTGTCCTGCATAAGGCGTTCGCAGCGGCTTCCGGCCTTTCCTGCCCCCTGTCTGTCAATATCTCGCCGACCCAGCTGCATAGCAGGACGCTTGCGGACAGGCTTCGCGCGCTCGCGGAGGCTCACGATTTTCCTCTGCGGCAGTTGACGATTGAGCTAACCGAACATGCGCTGCTGCCGAACCTAGCCCTGGCACAGGAAACAGCGGGCGAGCTGAAGGCGCTCGGGTGCAAGCTCGCGCTCGATGATTTCGGTACCGGCTACTCGGGGCTTTTCCATTTGCAGGCTTTGCCGTTCGATGAATTAAAGATCGATGCGAGCTTCGTCCGAACCATGACAAGCTTCCGCGAAAGTCGAAAAATCGTGGCGGCGATCGTCGGGCTGGGCTACAGCCTGGAGCTGCTGACCGTGGCCGAAGGCGTGGAAACCGAGGAAGAGGCGGAGCTGCTGCTGCGCCTCGGCTGCGAACTCGGCCAAGGCTGGCTGTATGGGCGTCCGCAGTCGGCGGAGCGGCTGCCCGCCCTCCTTGCCGGGCGGCCTGACTCCAAGCTCTTTCGCCCGCAAAGCCTGGAAGCAGGGCACCGGGGTTTGAGCCTGGAGGCGCTGCCCGCGCAGCGCCTGCTCCAGCTGGAGGCGATCTATGACGGCGCGCCGGTTGGGCTGTGCCTCCTGGACCGCAATCTACGCTATGTCAGCCTGAACCGGAGGCTTGCCGAGCTTCACGGGGCACCGATCGGCGCGCATCTGGGCCGCACCGTGGAGCAGATGAACCCGGAGCTTTACCGGCGCTCCGAGCCGTACCTGCGCCGCGCCCTCGGGGGCCAGGCGACAACCTGCGTGG
>CAXTSG010000016.1:22214-22565 GCA_964246825.1 uncultured Acidobacteriaceae bacterium
CCTGCGTGGAGATGCCGCGCCCGGGACCGCCGCCTGAAACGGGCGACCGGAGCATTCTGCTCTCGTACCAGCCGGTGCGCGACGAAGCCGGCGAGGTGCTCGGCGTTTCCGTGGCCGCCATGGACGTGACGGAGCGCGCCCGCATTGAAGCCGTGCTGCGCGATGAAAAGGAGCAGCTTGCCGCCGAACTTGCGAGAACCCGCCTAGAGCTTGCCGCCTTACAGGCGATGCCGTAGCCGGTGCTCGGTGCGTTATACTTGCCCAAGCCCCGGCAAGCGGGAGTAGTTCAGTGGCAGAACGTCAGCTTCCCAAGCTGAATGTCGCCGGTTCGATCCCGGTCTCCCGCTCCAA
>CAXTSG010000017.1:0-12042 GCA_964246825.1 uncultured Acidobacteriaceae bacterium
ACCCCGGGCCGGGCCAGACCGGCGGCGACTTTTCCCGCTTCAATCGCGGCTTCCTGCTTGATTTCGTCGATGTACTGAACCCGACCACGATTGCCAATATCCGCTTCGGCTACACGCTCTATCGCGAGCAGTGGCTGAGCCCGCAAAACGCGGGCTTTGACCTTACCACGCTGGGTCTTTCCAACAGCTTCATTTCGCAGATTCAGCAGCCGGCGCTGTTCGGCCAGTGGAACTTTCAGAACTACAACACCCTGGGCTGGTTCCAGAGTTTGAATGACACCGGCACCCGCTCCATCGAGGGCGACATTGAGAAAACTCTCGGCAAGCACAGCCTGCGCTTCGGCGAGGATGCGCGGTTGACGCACTACACGGTCTATAGTCCGAATGAACCGTTCACGCTACAGTTCAATTCGGACTGGACCCGCCAGCTTGCCGTGGACCCGACCAATGGTTCAGAGGCGACCAGCGGCGATTCTTTTGCATCGTTCCTGCTGGGGACGCCTTCCTCCGGCAGCACTTTTCAAAATGTCACCAACTTCTATTCGTCCTGGTATGTCGCCCCGTGGATTCAGGACGATTGGAAAGCGACCCGCAGCCTCACCATCAATCTCGGCCTGCGCTATGACATCCTGGTGCCGCCGACCGAGCGGCACAACCAGATGAATGTCGGCTTCAACCCGACCGTGCCGAATGCCGCGCAGTCGAGCGTTAATTCTTCCGTCGGCGCCGCTTACCCCGGGGTGGCCAACCTGACCGGCGCGGTGGAGTTCGCGGGCGTCAACGGCAACCCGACACGGCCGTTCCCGACCAATTGGTCGGACATCCAGCCGCGCTTCGGCTTCGCTTACCTTGCGGCTCCGGGTCTTGTGTTTCGCGGCGGCTACGGGCTGTTCTATACCAACTTCCAGTCGAACGACATGATGCAGGACCTCGGCTTTTCCAGCACGACCAGCATCAATACTTCGCCGGACGGCGGGCGCACGCAGTACCCCAACGTGCTTAATAATCCCTTGCCGACCGGGGCCAATGCCCCATCGGGCGCGGCAGGCGGCTCGCTTACTTACATCGGGCAGGGCTTTACTTACTACAACCCGCACTACCATATCCCGACCGCGAACGAGTTCTCCTTCGGCTTTCAGCTGCGCACAACCAAGAGCAGCGTGCTGGATATGTCGTATGTCGGCAACCGAGTGCGCAACTACAGCATGAATTACAACGCAAACCTTCCCTCGTGGAACTACGCCTCGCAGTGCGACGAGATTTACAACCAGAACGGAAACAACAATAACTGCTTTGTATCAACAAACCCGAATCCGTTCCTGAACGGTGCCGCTTTCAAGGGAACCAATATCGGCACGGAAGCGACCATCGACCCCTTCGACCTGAACCGGCCGCATCCGGAGTTCAGCGATGTGACCGAAGAAGGCATTAATACCGGTAGGAACTGGTACAACGCGCTGCAAACCGACTGGAGCCAGCACCTTTCGCATGGGCTTGCCTTCAACACGAGCTATGTCTGGTCGAAGCAGATTGAGCAGTGGGGCTGGTTGAACCAGTATCTCGGCATCCTGCAACGCAGCCCGTACCTGTTCAACCTGCCGCAGGTGTTCAAGATCAACGGCACTTACGAGCTGCCGTTTGGCACGGGGCGGCTCTTGAGCCTGGGCAACAACCGGGTGGCGGATTTCTTCCTGGGCGGCTGGACGGTGGCGCCGGACTTTACGTGGCAGACCGGCGAGCCGGTCAACCTGCCGGGCAATGCCATTCCCCTGCGCAATTCTTTTGTGTCGCATGTGAAGTGGAACAGCTACCAGGTCAAGGGCTGGGGTAACTGCGTGCTTGTGAAGGACGGCAACGGCAACACCGCGCCGTCCTCCAACAGCGCGGGCTGCACCAGCTATGACTGGCTGCAGGTTCCCACGCTTCCGGGCGAGCAGGCTTCGCCCAGCTTCGCCGCGAACTTCCGCATGAAGCCGATGCTGTTGTCGGATCTCGCGCTTGAGAAAAACTTCAAGTTCGAGCGCTTCAATGTACTGCTTCGCGCGCAGGCCACCAATGCGCTCAACCACTACAACCTGCTGAACGCGCGCTTTAACACCGATCCGACGAGCGCGAACTTCGGCACGGTCTTCCCCAGTCAGGCTTCCTCGCTCGACGACCCGCCGCGCAATCTCCAGGTGGGTGTACGGGCGAGCTTCTAGCGTAATTTCAACAAGGGTGCGGGGGCTTCGGCTCCCGCATCGTATTTAGGAACCGGGATCGGTTTATGCGCCGTTTTCTTCCCCTCGCTCTCCTGGCCGCGGCTGCCTGCTGCCGGGCGCTTGCCTCGGATGGCACGGAGCTCGCGGGCGGGACGCTGTACCCGCGCGTGTTGCGCACAACGCACGGCGCTCCGGGCCAGACCGGCCGCATCCTTGCCAGCACTACCGGGCACATTTTCGAGAGCACCGACGAAGGCCGTAGTTTTCGAGCAATCGCCGCCATTACCCCCAAGCCGGACAGCAAGGAGCGCTGCTGCGCCACGCTGTACGAGGTGCCGCAAACGGTGGGCGCACTCCCCGCGGGCACCCTGCTGTATTCAGCTTCTTTTTTCGAGGGCGGCGTGCCTTCCATCGAGGTGTATAGCAGCCGCGACGGCGGGCACACCTGGCAGTTCCACTCGACGGTTGTGAGGCGCGGCGATACAAGCCACGGCCTGTGGGAGCCGCAGTTCCTCGTGACGAGCGACGGAGCGCTCGCCGTGTTCTGGTCCGACGAAACAGACCCCTGCTGCAGCCAGAAGCTGGCGCAGATGCGCACCCGCGACGGCCTCCACTGGCAGGATGAGGGCAACACCGTGGCGACCGCGGTGCAGGCGGACCGCCCGGGCATGGTGGTCGCCACCCCGCTTGGAACCGGCTCCTACCTGATGACCTACGAGGTTTGCGGGCCGATGCACTGCGCGGTATTTGCCCGCGGCTCGGCTGACGGGTGGCACTGGGGCGAGCCGCGCGATATGGGCCGGCTGCTGCGCGCCGCGAACGGCGAGTACCTCGCGCATGCGCCGACTCACCTGTGGCTGCCGGACGCGCCCGGCGGAGGCACGGTGCTGGTTTCCGCCCAGCTGGTGGTCAAGGCCGACGGCACCGCGGACCCATTGCGCACCGGACGGGTCCTGTTTGCCGCGGGGAAGCCGCTGAGCGGGGAGCCGTGGACCATGGCGGAGGCACCGCTCGACGTTCCGCGATCGTTTGACAACTATTGTCCAAACTACTCTTCCGTCCTGCTCCCTGTGCAGAACGGCTCGGCGCTGCTGGAGCTTGCGTCCGACTACGATTCCGGAGGAAACTGCCGCACCTACTTCGGCACGCAGCCGCTTCCCGCCGTGCTCGGCAGCTCGCTGTTCAACCTTCCCCGGCATTGAGGGAACGGGCAGCCGTGCCCGGCTTCCTGTAGAAAGGCATGGTTATGACTCGCCGGCTGCTTTGCTTTCTGCTCTTCCCTGCCCTTCTGCATGCGCAAAGGGCGGCGAACCCCATCCTGCCCAACGCCGACCCGTTCCTCACACCCGAGCCTGTCGGCGGCAGCTATCGTCTGCTCGCAACCACAGGCCGCAACATTACTATGTGGAGCGGCCCGACGCCGCCGACCTCGGCCTCCGGGGCAAGGATTCTTTTCGAGCCTCATAATGGGCTGCGGGAGCTTTGGTCGCCGACGCTGTGGCAGATCGACGGGCGCTGGTGGATTTACTTTACGGCGCGTGCCGAAGGGAAAGAGCACGGCATTTACGCGCTTGAGTCCGACAGCGCGGACGTGGGCGGCAGCTACAGCTTTCGCGGGCAGGTGCCCCTGGACCGCCCGGCCATTGACCCTTCCCTGCTGGTGCTCGGCGCGGCGCGCTACCTGATGTACGTTACGGTGGACCGCGGTGAAAATGCGATCCGCATGGTGCGGCTCTCTTCGCCCATGGCCCCGGCCGGGCCGGACGTGCTCCTCAGCGAACCCGAGTACCCATGGGAGCGCGGCGAAGGCAGCAGCCGCAACTACCCGGTGAATGAAGGCCCGATCGCGCTTTTCCACGGTGGGGAGATTTTCATCGTTTACTCGGCAAGCGACACGGCCTCGCCCCTGTACTGCCTGGGCCTGCTGCGCTTTACCGGCGGCGACCCGCTCCTGCGCAGCCACTGGGTCAAGACGCCGCACCCGGTGTTCTCGGCCAGCCCCGCCAATGGCATTTACGGGCCGGGCCGCGGCACGTTTGCCCGCGCGCCCGACGGCGCGGACTGGCTCCTGTACGCGGCCAAGAGCACGGACGCGCCCACGGCAGCGGGGCGGGCGATCCGCGCGCAGCGGTTTACCTGGGGCGCTGATGGAGCACCCCGCTTTGGAGTGCCGCGAAAGGACGGTCCGCTGTGAGCGGCGCGGACGGCGCGATCCGTAAGCCAGAGGAGGGCCGATGCTGACGCGCCGTGCTTTTGTCCGAACCTCCGCCGCCCTGCTGCTGCTGCCGTGGACGGACAGCCGTGCGGAGAACAACGCCGCGGGGCTGCACTTCGCGCCGACCGCGCCGGTTCCTTTGCCGGACGACTTCCTCGGGCTCGGCTATGAAATGTCGTCGGTAGCCGTGCCGGGTTTGCTGAGCGCCGGCAATGAGCCGTATGTGCGGCTGCTGCGGCAGCTCGGTGCGCATGGAGTGGTGCGCGTCGGCGGCATTGTTGCCGACTACACGCGGTACTCCGCCGAGGCGGCAGCGGTCCACGAGCCGCAGCGCACCGTCATTAACCATGCGGCGCTGGAGCAGTTTGCCGGGTTTCTGCGAAAAACCGGATGGACCGCGATTTGGAGCTTGCCTTTCGCGCAGGGAACTCTCGCCGAGGCCGCGGCGGAAGCGCAGGCGGTAGCCGGTGTGCTCGGCGGGAGCCTTCAGGCTTTTGAGCTCGGCAACGAGGTGGAAAATTATGCCCGCGGCTCCCGCCCTTTCCGACGGGCACCGTATCGCTATGACGATTATCGCGCGGAATACCTCCGGTGGCACGATGCCGTCGCACAGGTCGTGCCCGGTGCCCGGTTTGCCGCGCCCGACACCGCGGGCGATGTGCGCTGGGTGGAGGAGGCGGCGCGTGACGCCGGCGGCGAGCTCAAAGGCAAAGTCCAGCTGCTGACCACCCACTACTATCGCAACGATCAGCATGGAGGCTCGGTCGCGCAGCTGCGGGAGCCCGACCCCGGGCTGCCGGAACGGCTTGCGCGGCTGCGCGAAGCTTCGCGGGGGAGCGGTCTCCCCTGGCGCATGTGCGAAGCGAACTCGTTCTCGGGCGGCGGCCTGCCGGGCGTGAGCGATACGCTGCTCGGCGCGCTTTGGACGCTGGACTTCCTGCTGCTGCCGGCGCGCTACGGCTGCGGCGGAGTCAATCTTGAAACAGGCGTCAACCAGTTGGGCTTTCTCAGCTCCTACTCGCCGATCCGGGATGACGGCCGCGGCACCGGCGCGGGCGCGCCCTACTACGGCATGCTGGCGTTTGCCCAGGCCCGGCGAGGCTGCACGCACACGATCGCGCTCGACCTTTCAGGAGCGCCCGAGACGCTGACCGCCTACGGGCTCGGCCGGGGCGCGCGCCTTCGCTCGGCGGTGCTGATCAATCGCGGCGAGGCGGAGGCTTTGGCGGCAGCGGGGGAACTGCGGCTCAAGCATGTATCGTCGACTCTGACAGGCGACGGCGGTACCGGAGTACGCTTTAACAACGGGGGCGAACGCCTCCGAGGAGAAACGATCCGGGTGCCGGGCATGAGCGCTCTTGTGGTGAGACCATGACGGACGGAGAGGATATCCGGCTGAAAGGAAATCTTCCCGCAATGGGGCTGAACTCTCCCTTCCCGCGCATCCATAGCAGGGAAGGAGAAACTTACGATGGCGAACTCATACGATAAACAGCCCACCCTTGGCATCCCCCCGGAAACCGCCGTACCCCTGATCGCGCTGGTTTCCGTCAGTCTCGGTGCTTTGATCGTGGTTCTGGTTTTGCTTTCCCGCGATAAGAAACATTCTTCCAGCTAAAGCCGCAGCCGGGAACAGGTATCGGCCCGTTGTGGAGATGGTTCCCGATTCCATCTCTGCGCCCGGCGATTCCTAAACCTTGAACTTCGCTTCCTCTTCGCCTAGCATGGGCGCATGCTGCTGCCCTGTACGGCTTCGGCCCTGCACCCCGACCTGAACGCGCGGGCTCTCGGCTACGCCCGGGAGCACGCGCTGCTGCCCGAGGTCGCGCCGGGCCGCAATCCAAGTGTTTTGTTCGGCGAGGACGACCGAGGACGCCACGGCAATTTTCATCCGGCGAGCTATCGAGCCATCGTTCAATGCCCTGCCTGGCACGAGCGGCTCGGTAAAGCGCACACGGCGCACCTACGCGTGCGCGCCCGCGCGGACTGGCACTGGCGCGAGCTGGACTGCGCCGCCAGCTCCGACGCGCTGCTGATGAACATCTTCTGCCACCCGCTCACCCCGCGCTCGGCCCGGGTCTCGGCTCTGCTGGGCTTTTCCGGTTCGGACCGGCCCTGCTTCGGGCTGCACCCGCGGCTCGCCATGGCGCGCGACGCTGTCGACACGACGGAAGTCGACATGGCCTGGGGAGATCTGCTCGTGGAAAGCAAGCTGACGGAAAGCGACTTTCAAACGGCTCGCCCGGCGCTGCTGGGACGGTATCGCGGGCTTGAGGACTGCTTCGACATGGAAGCGCTGCCGCGCACGGAGACCGGCGGCTACCCGGGCTACCAGCTTGTGCGCGGCGTGCTGGCGGCGCACGCGCTCGGGCGCAGCTTTTGCCTGCTGTGCGACGGGCGGCGCGCCGATCTTGTTGCCGAGTGGCACGGGGTGCTCCGCGCGGTACGCCCGGCGGTGCTGCGCTGCCGGTGCAAGCTGCTTACCTGGCAGGAGCTGGCCGGCGTGCTGCCCGGCACCCTCCAGCGCTTTCTCGCGGAAAAGTACGGCATCGCGGCCGAAGGCTGACGAAACCGCGCCGGCATCCCACCATGCATGGAATACACACGACTCGGCACGACCGGCCTCAAGGTTTCCCGCATCTGCCTGGGCTGCATGTCCTACGGCGCGCCCGCGCAGGGGGCGCTCACGCCCGGCAGCCATGCCTGGACGCTGAATGAGGAAGATTCACAGCCTTTCCTGAAGCAGGCGCTCGACCTCGGCATTAACTTCTTCGACACGGCCAATGTGTACTCGCGCGGCGCGAGCGAGGAAGTTCTCGGCAGGTTCCTGAAAGCGCACACGCGCCGCGAGCAGACCGTGATCGCCACCAAGGTACACGGGGTGATGCGCGACGAGCCGAACGGCGGCGGGCTTTCGCGCAAGGCGATTTTGGGCGAGATCGACGCGAGCCTGCGCCGGCTGCAAACCGACTACGTGGACCTGTACCAGATTCACCGCTGGGATCCGGAAACGCCGATTGAGGAAACGCTGGAAGCCCTGCACGACGTGGTGAAGGCGGGCAAGGCGCGCTATCTCGGCGCGTCCTCCATGTACTCGTGGCAGTTTGCCAAGGCGCTGTATCTCGCGGACCGGCACGGCTGGACGCGCTTCCGCTCCATGCAGAACCACTACAACCTGATTTACCGCGAAGAAGAACGCGAGATGATGAGCCTGTGCCTGGAAGAGGGTGTGGGCGTGATTCCGTGGAGCCCGCTGGCGCGCGGCCGCCTGGCGCGGCCTTCCGACAGCGAGGCTACCAAGCGGTTGGAGACCGATCAGTTCGGGAAGACCATGTACGCGGGCACGGAAGCAGCCGACCGCAAGGTGATCGACACGGTGGCCGCGCTGGCCTGTGAAAAGCAGGTACCGCAGGCGGCGCTGGCGCTGGCCTGGATGCTCGGGAAGCCCTATGTCGACAGCCCGATTGTCGGCGCGACCAAGCCGCACCACCTCCAAGATGCCGCGGCGGCTTTGACGATCAAGCTCTCGCCGGAGGAGGTAGAGCGTTTGGAAGCAGAGTACGTGCCGCACCCGGTGCTCGGCTTTAAGTAGACGCTTCTGGAAGTACGGAGGAACGCGGTGCTAGTCTGGGCTCGCCACGAGGGAGCTTATGCAAAATCGCATTATCGGCAGCACCATGCCCGTCCTTGAGTTTCTGCTGGAGCCGAACGAAGCCGTGATCGCCGAGGCCGGCGAGTTGAGCTGGATGTCCGGCTCCATCCAGCTCACCACGCATACCCAGTTCGCGGGCGGCGGCGGCTTTTTCGGCGCGATCAAGCGCGTGGCGGGCGGCGGCAGCCTATTCATGACGGAGTACCGCGCTTACGGCGCACCGGGCGAGATCGCCTTTGCCGCCAAGATGCCCGGCCACATTGTGCCGGTCGAGGTTTCGCCGGCAAGCGAGTTTTTTGTGCATCGCCACGGTTTCCTGTGCGCGACGCCCGCGGTGCAGATCGGGGTTGGTTTTCAGCAGTCGCTGGGCGCGGGCATCTTCGGCGGCGACGGCTTTCTGTTGCAGCGCATTACGGGCTCGGGCGTGGCATGGCTGGAGTTGTCAGGCGAGCTGGTCGCGAAAGACCTGCGGCCGGGCGAAACCCTGCGCGTGCATCCGGGGCATGTGGGCGCGTTCCAGGCTTCTGTTAATTTTCAGATCACCCGCATCCAGGGCATCCGCAACATGATCTTCGGCGGCGATGGCATTTTTCTGGCCGCGCTTACCGGGCCGGGCCGCGTGTGGCTGCAAACGCTGCCGCTGCCGCAGCTCGCGCACCGTTTGCAGCCGTACCTGTCGGGCGGCGCGGGCGAGGCGACAAGGACCGGCGTGGTCGGCGGGATCGTGGGGTCGATTCTGGAGGGGATGCGGTAGGCACAAAACAAGGCCCGGCAGGTTTGCCGGGCCTTGTTTTGTGCGGAGCAGTGATTAGAACTGGTACTTGAGCGCGAACTGGAACTCACGCGGGTTGCCGACGGTGGAACTGATGGTGCCTACGTTGTTGCTGGTGAAGTTGTAGGTATCGCCCAGAAAGGTTTCCTGAGTGGGCACGCCGTTGACCGGGTAAGTCACATTTGCGGTAGTCGGGGTCGCCTGGAAGGTGGCATTGGGATTGTTGAAGTTCGTGACGTTTGTGATGTTAAAGCACTCGGCACGGAACTCCAGGGTGGACTCGCGGTAGACGGGGAATGACTTAAAGACCGAGAAGTCGACGTGCCGGAAGTCCGGTCCGTGCAGCGTGTTCCTTTCTTCATCGCCGAGCGTGCCGGAAAGCTGCGGAGCAAACGCGGTGGTGTCAAAGAACCGCGAGATGGATGGGTTGCTGACCGTTCCCTTGCGAAGCTGGTTGGGCCGCGTGGTGGCGGTGGCGGCATTGGTGGTGCTGTTGACGCCGTTGGACTCCAGCACGGTGAACGGCTGGCCTGTCTGCCAGACCAGCAGGGTGTTGGCCTGCCAGCCCTTGCCGAGCGCCGCGGCGATGCCGGTCAGGTTCTTACCGAACGGCAGGACGTAATCGCCGGTAACGACGCCGCGCTGACGGATGTCCAGGTCGCCGTTGCCGTACTCGACGGTGCTGAGCTGCGACGGGACCGAACCGTAGCCGTCGTTGACCTCATTGCTGAAGCCGAGGACATTGTCGAGCGCGTGGGCGTAGGTGTAGTTGGCACCGATGGTAAGCCCGGCCGTGGTGCGGCGGGTGAGCTGCACCTGGACTGCGTTGTAGTTGGAGGAGCCTTCGCTGGTGTACTGGCCGATGCTGGTGACCAGCGGCTGCTGCTTGTAGTAGGGGCGAAGCGTGTTGAACGCCTGGCTGGGAGACTCTCCGTTGGCCAGCGCGATGGACTGCAAGGCGGTGTTGGAGATGAGGGCCGGAGCGTTGACGTCGTTGGAGATTTGCGCGAGGTGGCGGCCGAGGACGCCGACATAGCCGACCTGGAGCACGTTGGCGCCGAAGGACTTCTCGACGTTCAGGTTGAACTGCTCCGCATAGGAAGTGCGGAACGCGGGATCGACGACGTCATTGATACTGCCCGAGGGCTTGACGGCATTGGACGGCGTAGGCAGCGGCAGGCCCTGCGAGAAGCGGGTCGGCGCGTAGACCACTCCGTTGGCTCCCGCAGCCGGAAGGCAGGCGCCGTTGTTGCAGTTGTAGTCGGCGACAAACGGCTGCGCTTTCAGGGACGAGTTGGAGGTGTAGTTTTCCGGGAAGTACGACATGCCGTAGCCGCCGCGGATGACCAACCCCGGGGCCGGTGTGACCGCAAAGCCGATACGCGGGGCAACGTTGGTGTAGGTGGTGTTGAGACCGGCGTGGTCGTTGACGCCGTTCTGGCCGGCGACAACGATCTGGCCGGTGGCCAGGTCGAAGTTTGCCAGGGCATTCTTCACTTCCGTAAACGGCGTGTACACGTCATAGCGGACGCCGATATTCAGCGTCAGATTCTGCGTGGCATGCCAGTCATCCTGGATGAAGCCGCCCGGCTCCCAGGAGCGCCAGTGCGGCGGCACCAGATCAATGGACTGCTGAACGTTATTGAAGACACCCTGCAACAGCGCGGCCAGTGCCGTTTTGTCGCCGTTGATCGCATTGAAGCCGTAGTTAGCATTGCCGTAGTTGTTCTGGGCGTTGGTGGCCTGCCGGCGGATCACGTCGCCGCCGATCTTGATGCTATGCGGCCCCTTGTTGATTGTCACCGAGCCGTTGCCCTGAAAAGTATTGTTGATGTCGATGATCGGGATGAACGCGCCGTCGCCGAGGTCGGCAAAGCCGCCCACACCGGTCGGGGACAAACCGGAGGTTGCCTGGTCCAGGTTGATGCCGGGCTGCCCAAACGCCGCATTGACGGCGGTGCCGTAGTTCAGCGGCAGGGATTGATTGTTGATGCGCGTGTAGCCGAAGCCGAGCTGCACCAGCGTGCTGGCGCTGACAGTGCGGACGAAGTTGATTTGCGCGTTTTGCGCGTCATCTTTCGCCGTTCCGAAGAAGTTGTAGATCGCGCCGCCCGGCTGCACGGTCACACCCGCGACGCTCGTGGGCGGCAGGAAGCCGGGGTTCGTGGTGGGTACGCGGTTATAGGTATAGCGGCCGAAGAGCAGATCTTTTTGATCGATCTGCCAATCCACGCGCCCGTCCGCCGTGTCCGACGTCAAGCTACTGGCAGTCGAGGACACAAAACCGTCAGAAGCTCCGGGGACGCCCTGCGAAACTGAGTTGCCGAGCGGATAAAGCAGCGCGTAGTTGAGGCCGACCGGATCAATGCCGCCGTTTGCGGCGTTCGGACCGGTTTTGTCGCCGCCGTCGGCCAGCGCCAGGATTTGCGCCTGGCTGCCGCTGTGCAGCGCGGCATACTCAGCGGCGGTCGGCACCTGACTTACGTTCGGGTTGCCGCCAATGATTTGACGGAGGCCTTCGTAGTCGCCGAAGAAGAAAACCTTGTCCTTGACGATGGGGCCGCCGATGGAGGCACCGAACTGGTTCTGCCGCAGCTTGGGCTTCGGCAGGTGCTGCCCGAACTGGAACGGGTAGGCATCCAGTACGTCGTTGCGGAAGAACTCGTAGGCAGAACCGTGGAATGCGTTCGAGCCGGCCTTGGTAATGACGTTGACGACCGCGCCCGCGGTACGGCCCGCTTCCGCGGTGTAGGTATTGGTCTCGATGTTGATTTCGCGGATCGACTCAATGGAGGGGCGGACGCCGATGGTACCGATGATGCGGTCGTTGTTGTCCAGGCCGTCGACCAGCTCATCGTTCAGGATTTCCGATTGGCCGTTGGCGGAAACGGAGGAGGTTTGCCGGCGGTCATCCGGGCGCGCGCCGGAGTTCAAGCCGTTTGCCGGGCCCTGGTTCGCGCCCGGTACGATCTGCGCAAGATTGATGTAGTTGCGGCCGTCGAGCGGAAGATCCTGCACCTGCTGCTGCGTCACCAGCGTGCTCAGCACGGAGTTGTCGGTTTGCAGCGCGGGTGTTTGCCCGGTAACCTGCACCGTCGTCGCTTCCGAGCCGACGGTCAGCTTGGCGTCTTCACGCGCGCGGTCGCCGACCGACAGGTTTACGGAAGGGATCACAAAGGTTTCAAAGCCGTTCTCCGTCACC
>CAXTSG010000017.1:12052-16422 GCA_964246825.1 uncultured Acidobacteriaceae bacterium
GGATGGAGTAGGTGCCCGGCCCGAGCTGCGAAAAGGTGTAATCGCCGGAAGCCCCGGTTTGCGCGGTCTGCTTTTCGTTGGTGCCGGTATTGGTCAGGGTGACGGTGGCGTTCGAGACCGTGGCACCCGAGTTGTCGGTGACGGTGCCGGTGATGTCGCCGGTGGTGGCCTGCGCGGCCGCGTACCGGGCTGTCGGAAGCATCAAGCACCCGGACATAAAAATCGCTCCGGCTGCGAAACGAATGCGTCGGTCTACTGCCTCTGAAAAGATTCCAATCCTGCGCGTGTGTCTCATCTCTTGTTTTGTCCTCATTGCCGGACCGAAGGGCAAAATGCCGCAGGTCCGATGCGAGTGCGAGGGTAGATGCTTCACTGGGGGTCGCGCAAGTCTTTTACGACGAGTCAACGGTACTTTTTTGGTACAGAACTGGAATAAGCCTAGAATCAACCACTTAGGAAGCACATTCCAGGGAAAAACAACAGGTAGAAACGAGCCGGTACCGTTACCGAAATGAAGCGCCCGCGGAAGTATTTATATGCAAGCGTTTTCATGTTCCGAGGCGCTTTTACATTTCTTTTCCGCGTCCTACTGCGTGCGTCAGGAAACAGGAACCGGCATGTGCTCGACGGCAAACTCCACCGCCGCAGTCACCCGCAGCAGTTCGCGCCGAGTAAGATACGGGTGCAGCGGCAGGCTGAGCACGCGAGAGGCCGCGGCTTCAGCGCAAGGCAGACCGCCGGCAACAGAGTGCGGCTGCCGATAGTCGCCCGTGCTGCCTGTTGCCGCGCGAAACACAGGCTGGCGGTGCATGGGCACCGGGTAATGCACCGCGGTAGGAACGCCCATGGCGCCCAGCTGCTTCGCGACCGCGTCGCGCTCTTCCACCTCAATCGTGTACTGGGCATAAGGGCTGGTGCGGCCCGGCCGCAGCACCGGCAGGCGCAGCAGCCTGCCTTTTCTATGCAGAGCCAGCAGAGAGCCGTTGTAGGCGTTGGCGGCCTCGCCCCGCGCGATCAGCTCGCGGTCGAACACATCGAGCTTGGCCAAAAGAATGGCCGCCTGCAGAGTGTCGAGCCGGCCGTTGATGCCGATTTCCGTGTGGCGGTAGCGCGCTTCCTGCCCGTGGCTGCGAAGCCGGTGCATCCGCACGGCAAGCGCTTCATCGTCGGTAAAGCAGGCTCCGCCGTCGCCGTAGCAGCCGAGCGGCTTGGACGGAAAAAAGCTGGTGCAGCCGATCGTGCTCAAGCCGCCGGAATGCCGCCCCTTGTACACCGCGCCGAAGCTTTGGGCCGCGTCTTCAACGACGGGGAGGCCGTGCCGCGCGGCCACGGCGTTGATCTCGTCCATCTCGGCGGGCTGTCCGTAAAGCGAAACCGGCAGGACGGCGCGGGTTCGCGGCGTGACGGCTGCTTCCATCAGCGCGGGATTGATGTTGTAGGTGTCGGGCTCGATGTCCACCATGACCGGAACAGCGCCGAGCAGCGCAATGACTTCGCCGGTAGCGAAAAAAGTGAAGGGCGAGGTGATGACCTCGTCGCCCGGGCCGATCTCGAGCGCCATAAGCGCGAGCAGCAGGGCATCGGTACCGGAGGAGCAGCTGATGCAATGCCGCACGCCGACACGCGCGGCCAGGCGCTCTTCCAGCTCCGCGACCTCCGGCCCAAGGATGTACTGGCCGTGGTTGAGCACCGCGTGGATGCGGGCGTCGATCGAGCTTTTCAGCTCGCGGTACTGCGCCTGGAGATTGATGTACGGAAGGGGAGTTGCCGCGGGGTCGCTCACCTTCCTATTTTCGCACTTTCCTCTCCCGGTTTAGCCGAGCCGCTCCAGCATCTCTTCCGGGGTCATGCGGATGCAGGTGAAGATGGGCGTGTCCTTGAGGGTGTAGGGGCTGATTTCAGTTTCGCGCAGCTGCTGCACCAGGTCCAGAAAGTCTTCCGGGTAGTTGGTTTCAAAGGCCACCACGAATTCCTGGTCGTCGATGCCGAAGGAATAGGTCGTGTTGAGCTTAACGCGCGGAAACGCCTGGCCGACGCGGATGTGTTCGTTCATGAGGCGCTGGCGCTCTTCCAGCGGCAGCAGGTACCAGGCGCGGGTCTTCCAGAACGGGTAAATAAAGATGTACTTCTGGCCGCCGGGACGCAGCTTGGTGCGGGTTTCCGCCTGCTCCTCGCCTTCGCCGTCGATGATGTACTGCGAGCGCTTGGTCATCGAAAGATAGCTGTAGGGCGTTTGAAGGTAGCCGCCGAGCGGGGTGGCAAGCAGATCGGCACGCATCGCGTTCAAGTCATCGACCGAGTAGCAGATGGTCCAGAGCACCATGTCGCAGTCGCCGCGAAGCCCGACGGTCGAGTAGGAGAGCGTCAGCATGCGGTTCGGCTGGTTCCAGCGATGGAAGATTTCGGCAAACCGGCGTTTGTGCTCGGCGCGCTCGGCCGCGGGTAGGCGGCGCCATTCCGGCAGGATTTTGTAGAACGTAAACCCGATGGTCTGACGGCGGACGGCAGGCTGGCCGCGCTTGGCAAACTGCTCGCCGGCATCGTGCTCCGGGGTCCGTTCCATTACCGGGGGTGTCGCGACTGCGTCTGCCATGGCATGTTCTCCTGCGTACCTGTGACTTGATTTTACTGCAAGGCCGCTACCCGGAAAGCTGGCACGTCGAAGCGCGGCTTGCATACCTTTCCATGAACAACCTCCCGTCGGGTAGACGCCGTTGCCTGTTCCGCATCCGCGAAGTGACCAACGTGCGCGGCCGGAGCCGGAACCGCACGGTATACTGCCCGGGCATGTCGGAAAAGATTCTTGCTTCCCTGGCGCACTTTATTGAAGCCTTTATCGCCGCGACGCATTACACCGGCGTCGCGCTGCTGATGGCGATTGAGTCCATGTGCGTGCCGCTTCCGTCGGAAATCATCATGCCGTTTGCGGGGTTTGAGGTGCACCAGGGGGTGCTTACGCTGCTGGGCGCGGCGACCGCGGGCGCGCTCGGCTGCAACCTGGGCTCGGTGGTCGCTTACTGGGTAGGTGCCTCGGGCGGCAGGCCGCTGATCGAGCGCTACGGGCGCTACGTGCTGCTGAGCCGGCATGACCTGGACCGGACCACGCAATTTTTTGAGAAGTACGGCTCGGCCACTGTGCTAGTCGGCAGGCTGCTGCCCGTGGTGCGCACCTTTATCGCGCTGCCGGCCGGGATCGCGCGCATGCCGCAGGGGCGCTTCCACCTGTACACGTTTATCGGTTCATGGCCCTGGTGCTTTGCCCTGGCCTATGTCGGGATGAAGCTCGGCGAGCACTGGGACACCGACCCGCGCTTCAAGGCCGCCTTCCACCGCTTTCACCTGGCGGTTGAGCTCCTGCTGCTGCTCGCCGTGGTCTGGTTTTTATGGAGCCACCTGCGGCGCGGCCGTGAACGGCCTGTCGCTGCCTGAACCGGCCCGCATTTGCCAAACTCTCCCGGCAAAGGAGACACTTACCTGTTTGGGGACGATTGCTGATTGCGCGCAGCGCCCCGGCAGCTATTTCGCTTGAGAGGACACACAAACACGCAATGGAAACACAAAAGCCCAAGCAGCCGACCGGCAAGCTGGGCGTGATGACTGTAGGGATGGGCGCGGTGGCGACCACCCTGATCGCCGGGGTGGAAGCAGTGCGGCGCGGGCTGTCGAAGCCGATCGGCTCCCTGACTCAGATGGGCCACATTCGCCTGGGCAAGCGCACCGACGAGAACTCGCCCTTGATCCGCGACTTCGCTCCGCTGGCTTCGCTGGACGACATTGAGTTCGCGGGTTGGGATATCTTCCCGGAGAACATGTACGAGGCGGCCGCGACCGCAAACGTGCTGGAACGCTCACACCTAGAAACGATCAAGCCGTTTCTTGAAGCCATCAAGCCGATGCCCGCGGTCTTTGACCAGCACTATGTCAAGCGCCTCAGCGGAACGCATGTGAAGAAAGGCCGTTCGAAGTGCGACCTGGCGCAGCAGATCCGCTCCGACATCCAGGCTTTTTCGGCGACGGTGGACCGCGTGGTGGTGATCTGGTGCGGCTCGACCGAGATATTCATTGAACCGACCGCGGTGCACGCCACGCTTGCGTCGTTTGAAGAAGGGCTCAACAACGATGACCCGGCGATCGCGCCCTCGCAGATTTATGCTTATGCCGCGTTGATGGAGGGCGTCCCGTTTGCGAACGGCGCGCCGAACCTGACGGTCGACCTGCCCTGCATGGTGGAACTTGCGAAGAAAACCCGGACGCCGATCTGCGGCAAGGACTTCAAGACCGGCCAGACGTTTCTGAAAACAGTGCTGGCACCGGCCTTCAAGGCGCGCATGCTGGGCGTGAATGGCTGGTTCTCAACCAACATCCTCGGC
>CAXTSG010000017.1:16432-17083 GCA_964246825.1 uncultured Acidobacteriaceae bacterium
GCGTTGCCGGGTGGTATTCCACTAATATTCTCGGCAACCGCGACGGCGAGGTGCTGGACGATCCGGAATCGTTTAAAACCAAAGAAGAATCGAAGCTGGGCGCGCTGGAGTACATCCTGCAGCCGGAGCTCTACCCCGACCTGTACTCGGATATGTACCACAAGGTGCGGATAAACTATTACCCGCCGCGCGGCGACAACAAGGAGGGCTGGGACAACATCGACATCTTCGGATGGCTCGGCTACCCGATGCAGATCAAGGTCGATTTCTTATGCCGCGACTCGATCCTAGCCGCGCCGCTCGCGCTCGACCTGGTGCTGTTCATGGACCTGGCGAAGCGCACGCCGGAGCTGGCCGCCTTGGGCATTCAGGAGTGGCTGAGCTTCTACTTCAAGGCACCGCAGACGGCCGAGGGACTTTACCCGGAGCACGACCTGTTCATCCAGTTGATGAAGCTTAAGAACACGCTGCGGCACATCATGGGCGAGGAGCTGATTACGCATCTCGGGCTGGAGTATTACGACTGACGTCTGGAGTAAGTCTTTTGAAGGAGCGATTCGCCGGTCCACTTCTATTGACTTGTGAATCGCTCCAGGCTTTTTTCCAGCAGCCGCAAAGAACCCTCATAGCTGCCGACGATAAGTACCCCAT
>CAXTSG010000017.1:17093-22456 GCA_964246825.1 uncultured Acidobacteriaceae bacterium
GCAGGTAAATACGCGCTCGGCCGAGCCACCGGGTTAGAGCGGATGATGAAGCAGTCCGGAGGTACTTGCCTTGAAGCAGGGGCAGGTAGAAGGGATGGGCGCGAAAGGCAGGCTCGGTAATCGCGGGCAGCCAAAGTTCTTTTTGTTCTTCAAGGTATACCGACGCCGGGGCATCCAGCAGGCAGCAAACAACAGCCCCGCTGCCGCTGAACACGGGCAGAGCGCTTTGGGGCGCGAAAGCCTGCGTTAGATGGAAGGCGGTTTCATGCTTCATGGTGACAGGCTCGTTCCAGGCGCGCTTGCGAAAATCGTCGGCACGGAGCATGCGCGGCGGTTCGCCGCCGGCTCGTACGGCAAGGCCGAGATCAGGCATCCACTCGGCGGCCCGATCTACCAGGAGGTTCACCGTCTCCTGACGGTGCAGCGCCGCGCCTTGGAGCCAGACGGCCGGCTTCAGCGCGTGCCGGTCCGCGACGGCCTGGAGCCAGGGCCACAGCAGGCCGTAAAGTTCGGTACTCGCTTCCGGGTCGAGCGGGAACGCTCCGGTGCGTAGAACCGCTCCCTCTATCCCTTTCGGCAGGGTGATGGGCTCCAGAGAGAAAGGGTAGGTCACGCTAGCGCTCCCGCTTTATTCTCGATAGGCCATTCCACGCCGTCGCTGCTCAACGCAAGCAGCGCCGCGCACAGCACTTCGTCAAAAGACGGATCCTTGAAGGCAAGCAGCACGCCGGCATCGGCCGGGCTTTCGATCAGATAGCCGTCGAACACCTCGAACCAGGAACTGAGTGTCTCCGGTGAGGCAGCGGTGAAGTGTTTGGCTTCCAGGTAGGGCAGCACGAACGGCAAACCTTCAAAGGAGGGATCGTCGCGCATGGCGCTGCCGAACCGCTGTTTACTTTTTTCTAGAAATCCGTCCTGGAGCGAGTAGAGCTCCTGAAGGGTGCCGGCCATGTCGGTACCGCTTTCGGCAAGGTAAGCCTGGGCAACTTCGGGCATATCGAGCTCCGGCGGAACGGTAGCGCTGTCCGGCTCCAGCCAAAGCAGGATCATGCCGCCCATGCCGAAAAAGTCCTGCTGCTGCCGCTCGTCATGTTTTCGCAGGAACCAGTAGGTGTAGTCGCCGATCCAGTCTTCGAGCTTGAAGCCGCCGTTCTGAATGGCTTTTTCAATGTCTTCCGACGTGGGCGCTTTCACCGTGCCGCCGCCCGGCGGCAGGGCATAGCCTGCCAGCGGCTTGTACTCGCGGCTGGTGGCGAGAAAGCGCTCCGTTTCATGGCGGGCAACCACCTTGAAGCGAAGGAAGTTCTCCTGGCGCAGACCGCGTTTGGTGAGCTCGGCCTTGAGCTTCGTGAGAAATGCGAGAAACCATTGGCGGACGCGAAAGGGCATCGGGAAGGTAAAGCCGCCGATCCAGTAGACGGAAGCGGTTGTGATGGCCTGTGCGCGGTGGAAAGGGGCAATGGTGACGGGTTCAAGGCGCTTGCGTCGTGGCTGCTCGGCATCGATTTCAGGGTTAGTCATAGGAGTTTTCGCCGTGAAGGAAATGTTTGACTGACTCAGCCGCTTCGCTTTGATTTCCCTGGTCAGTGTACCCTCCTAAGCTAAGACGCTCTCCGCTTTGAAGAACAATAACGAAGCGATTAGCGGCTGTGTCCGTTTCCAGAACAGCTTCGCTGATATCGTTCAGGCTTCCGCTTGAAACCATCGGAGCCAGAAAAAGTCCCGGCTCCACAAGCGTGTAACGACCGGAGGTACTGTCCAGTATCAATCTGGACGATTGCAGGGACTTCCAGGAAATGTACCCAAATACAGTCAGCATGATAAAACCGACAATCGGTCCGCTCCAGCTTAAATTCAAATCGTTCTTTATGTACACCCTTCCTCGCACATAGTAAGTAGATTTCGAGCCGGGAGTGCGCGCCAGCAAGGTGCCTAGAAGTACACAACCTCCAATGACGGCAATTATCATAAAAGTAGCGGAGACCCAATACATCGGCGGGTCTTCTATGACTAACCGTGTAGCGCTCTCGTGCAATATGTGAAAAGCGGGCACTCAATTCCTTACGCGAAAGGACTATCCGCATTGGCAGCTACATCGACGTCGGGCATGGCGCTCTTTGGCAAGCAGCAGGCTTTGCTCTAATCCTCGCCGGCCAGAAAATGCTTTACGCTTTGTACAGCTTTGCTTTGATTGTCCTGCTGAGTGAACGGCCCCAAGGCCAATCGCTCGCCGTTATGGAGGATGATGACGAAACGCTCCGATGCATCGCTCATTTCAAGAGCTGCATCATCGATATCATCCATACTTCCCGCGATCTTATCATAAGACAACAAGCTGTTGATGCGGGATATGCGGTACGTGTTCGAATCGCGATCCAAGATAAGACTTGAAGTACTGTGCGAGAGGCAGGCAGAGTACCCAAAGACCAGCAGTAAAAAGCCTCCAACAATCTCGCCGCTCCAGCTTGAAGTAATGTCCTCCTTATTGTAAAACTTCCCTCTCACATAAAAAGTGGATTGCTTTGGGGCAGTTTTCAAAAACAAATTGCTGATTACCAGAATTGCTCCAACAGCGGCTAGCACTGCAAAGACACACGATGTAATCCCCATGGGAGGATTTTCGATAATCAGTCGCACATCGCCTTCATGCAAGATACGAAAAGCAGACATCATATTCCTTGAAGTGAGCTTGCTTTCAGTGGTTACGCCTCGCGCTTTCTAAGAAATGCTTTACCGCCTCGGCCGCTTCACTCTGGTTAAACTGAGAGGTGTAATAGCCTAGGCTTACTCGTTCGCCGCTATGCATAATAAGCACGAATTGTTCCGCAGGGTTATCGATCTGTATCGTTGCATCGTCAATTTCACTCAGTGGACCGGCGAACTCCTGTCTTGACAATGAGAGGCCCATGGTAGATAGGGAGAACTGATTGCTACTTTTATCCAGTATAAGCGTGGATGTTTGCAGTGAAAGATATAGCAGATATCCAAAAACAACGACCATCGAGATTCCGACAAGCACATCCTTTCTGCCCATCCTCAAATTCTTCTTTGTATATAATTTTCCTCGATGTAAATAGCTAGCCCTCTCAGGCGAGGCATATGCCACAAAGCAATTTACTAGAACGACAAGCCCTGAAATTGTCAGAACCGCAAATGCTAAACAGAAAATCCAGTAAGGTGGATCTTGGATTATTAAAGTAGAATTATTTAGCCAAATTATCTTAAATGCCATAGCAATCTCATGCGAAGGGGCTATCTGCATTTGCAGCAACACCGGCGTTACCGTCGAATAGGATAATCTTTGCCCAAAGTGCAGCATTTAGTACGTGCGTAACGGAATGCTTCGTTACCATAGCTTGAAATTTAGCTTCCAATGCATTTGAATATGATTTCATTACAATTGCTTGGGTCTTTATACCTCCTGTTTCCGCTTTCAAAGTCGAATGTTTTACCTCAAGAATGGGTACAATCTGTACCTTAGTAAGTATCAAGAGAACTTCTTTGATTGCATGAAGGATGTGCTCTGCATGGTATGCAGTCACTGAATTTTGCACATCATGCAGCGACGTCGGCTGATGCTTCTGCTCGGGCTGGTGATGGTCCTCCATCCGGGTGTGCACAAACGTATCATTGCGCGGCGCGATATTGGTGTGATTGTGCACGCCCACGTGCTTGGTGTTGGTGGTTCCTATGATGGTGTGCTGGTGGTTGCCCCGCACGGTCTCGGTACGGTTTTTGTTGATTGTTAACAGATAGTCGTCGAAGATATTCTCGGTGTGGCTGCCGTGCCACTGATCCCAGAGGTCGCCATGGACCAGGGACACGCTGGTGCCGGTGGTCTCGCCGAGGGCGGTCGGCGTGTTGATGGCTTTGGGATTGAGCGCGCCCCAGGCCGGAGCCTCCGCGTCCTCAAGAATGCCGGATGCGCGTGTCGGGGTAAGTACGTTTGCACCAAATGCCTGGCCCATTATTCTCCGTTCTTGAAGCATTGCCAACCGCGGCGCTCCGCGCGAATAGTATCGCCCGGTCGGAGAAAACGAGCAAGCGTCAAGTGCTCCATGAGCCATGCTTCCGTCGAGTAGCTGTTTCAAAGCGGGACGCCGGCATGGGCCCGCTCTACAGCCAGCCTTTGCCGCGCGCGATCCGCGCGGCCTCGACTCGGTTGGCCGCGCCCCGCTTGCCGGAGGCTTCCGACAAGTAGTTCCGCACCGTGCCCTCGGAAAGCCGAAACTCGGCGGCGATCTCGGCCGAGGAGCGGCCTTCGCCGGCCAGGCGCAGGATTTGCCGCTCGCGTTCGCTCAGCGGGTCGGCTTCGGCCCAGGCTTCGGCGGCCAGCTCGGGGTCAAAGGCGCGCCTGCCCGCATGTACCTGACGCACGGCGTTGGCAAGCTCGGCGGAAGGGCGGTCCTTGAGCAGGTAGCCCTTCGCGCCGGCGTCGAGCGCGCGCCGCAGGTAGCCGGGCCGGGCGAACGTGGTCAGCACGATGGTTTTGACCGCGGGGTACCGGTTGCGCAGCTCGGCCGCAAGCGAAAGCCCGCTCAGCTCCGGCATTTCAATGTCCGTGACCACCACGTCGGGCTGGACTTTGGCGGTAAGCGCAAGCGCTTCCCTGCCGTTCGCGGCGCCTGGTCCTCGGCCACGAGCACGCGGATCGGCGGAGCACTTATAGGAGGTCGCCCCACAGCTTAATGCCGCCCAGCAGGCCGTCCTGGTTCGAGACCAGGCTGACGTTTTTGGGCAGGGTAAAGCTGACGAGCTTGGCATTGCCGCCGCCGATATACAGGCGGTCCCAGTTAAAGGTGTGGGCGGTCTGGTCGATGGCTTTCGCGAGCAGTTTGTTCCACTTCTTGGGGCCGATCTCCTTCAAGCCGCGGCGGCCCAGGTAGTCCTCGTAGGTTTTGCTTTTGCGGAAGGGGTGGTGGCCCAGCTCCAGGCCCGGGCTCAGGCGTCCGCGGGTGAACAGGGCCGAGCCCATGCCGGTGCCGAGCGTGATGACATGCTCCACCCCGTCGCCGCTGATGGCGCCGTAGCCCTGCACGGCCGCGTCATTGGCTACGCGGGTCGGCTTGCCCCAGCGCTTTTCCGACTCGCCCTGAAGGTTGTAGCCGACCCAGTCCGGATGGAGATTCGCGGCGGTCAGCGTGTGGCCGTTCTTGATGACGCCGGGGAAGCCGACCGAAACGCGGTCAAACGCGGGCACCTGCGCGCGAAGCTTTTCAAGCACTTCCATGACGCGGGCCGGGTTCGGCTTGATCGGCGTTTCCGAGCGGACACGCTCCGTGATCGGCTTGGCGTCATTGTCGAGCGCCATCATCTTGAGGCCGGTGCCGCCGATGTCGATGGCCAGGGTGATGGGGTGGGTG
>CAXTSG010000018.1:0-6423 GCA_964246825.1 uncultured Acidobacteriaceae bacterium
GAAAAATATGGTCGATCCCGAGAGAACGGGAAAGCTCGCGCGCATCCAGCAGCCAGGGCAGGTTCGTCAGCTTGAGCCGGCCGTTGCGCACCGGCCCCGGCACGCCGAAGCAGGCCGAAGTTACGTCCGGGTGCCTGTATTTCGCGAAGAAGTCGCGCACCACGGCTTCCAGCCCGGCGTACTCGCGCGCCGGGAAGCGCTCATCGGCCACATGCTGCAGCCGTCCGCTCTCAAACCCGTACAGCGCCAGATGAACCTTGGTGCCGCCGACATCTCCGGCCAGGATCATCGATCCAGCTCCACATGGCCTGCTCCGTCAGGTCCGGGTTTCGGCAGCTTCGCCGCGGCTTTCTCGTCCAGCAGGAACACGAGCGAGCCGTTTTTCGGCTGTACCAGCTGCGTCGGCGTGACGGAAGGATCAAAGTCGCCGTAAAACACACGCTCCAGCGGCGCGGCCTTGTCCTCGCCGGCGATCAGAAAGATCACCTCCAGCGCCTCATTGATGACGGGCGCGGTCAGCGTGATGCGCCAGGTATCTTTCTGCGGCACATGGTTGGCATAGACGATGCGGCCCCGCTCGCCGATGCCTTCGGTGCCCGGGAACAGAGAGGCGGTATGGCCGTCGTCGCCCATGCCGAGCCAGACCGCGTCGAAGCGCGGCACCTCGGCGCCTTCCAGTCGAAACTCCCGGCGAATGACGGACTCGTAGCGGGCCGCGGCTTCTTCCGGATCAAGCTCGCCTTCCATGCGGTGGATGTGCTCGGGGGCGAGCGGCACTTTGGAAAGCAGCGCCTCATTGGTCATGCGGTAATTCGAATCTGGATCGTCCGGGCCGACCGTGCGCTCATCCACCCAGAATAGTTCAACCTTATCCCAAGCAATCTGTTTGAGGTACGGCTCGTTCGGATCGGCCAGCAGGGCGAACGAGGCCTTCGGCGTCGAACCGCCGGAAATAGCGATACGCGCCCGTCCTCGCTTCTCCACAGCCTGCTGCACACGCTCCACAAAGTGCTGCGCCGCCGCGCGTGCCAGCTGTTCGGTCGTTCCATACACCTGGTACTTCACCTGCAAGCGTTGTGCCACGGTCCTTCTCCTTGGTACGGTGCTCCGTTTATATCGCGTGCCAACTGTGGTTTTCCTTCGCAAGCAGATCGTCCGCGCTATTCGGCCCCCAGGTGCCGCTTGCGTAATTGGGAAAGTCCGCGGGCGGGTTCTTTGCCCAGGCTTGGAGCAGCGGCGTATACAGCGCCCAGGCTACCTCGACCGCTTCGCGGTGCGAAAACAGCGTCGCATCGCCCAGCATGGCGTCCAGCAGCAGCCGCTCATAGCCGTTTGCGGTGTATTTGCCGAAAGCGTCCACATACTTGAACTGCGCCTGCACCGGGCAAATCGCGGTATCGGGCGTCGGGCGCTTGTTGCCGAAGATGAAGGAAATGCCCTCGTCCGGCTGGATGCGGATACGAATCAAATTTGTCGGAATCCCTTGGCAGGGGCCGCTTTCCACGCCCTGGAACATCTGCTTTTCCGGCTGACGGAACTCGATCACGACCTCGGTCACGCGCTTGCCCAGCCGCTTACCGGCGCGCAGGTAAAACGGCACACCCTTCCAGCGCGGGGTGTCGATCGAGAGCTTGACGGCCGCGAAGGTTTCCGTCACGGAATGAGGATCGACTCGGTCCTCCTCGCGGTAGGCTTTCGCTGCTTCCTCGCCGCCTTTACCGTCCGGAACCGTGCCCGGGCCGTACTGCCCGCGCGCCGAAGTTTCTCCCGTCAGGGGCTGGATTGCTTTGAAGAGCTTCGTTTTTTCTTCAAGGATGCCTTTCGCTTCAAAGGTTGCGGGCGGCTCCATGGCGACAAATGACAGCATCTCCATCATGTGGTTTTGCAGGATGTCGCGCGAGGCACCGGCCTTCTCATAAAATGGCCCGCGGCCCTCAATGCCGATCGACTCGGCTGCCGTGATCTGGATGTTTTCGATGTACCGCGCGTTCCAAAGCGGCTCAAACAGCGCGTTTGCGAAGCGGAACACGAGGATATTCTGCACCGTCTCCTTGCCGAGGTAGTGATCGATGCGGAAGATCTGGTCTTCCTTGAAAACCTTCGCGACGCCGTCGTTCAGGGCTTTCGCCGAATCAAGATCGTGCCCGAACGGCTTTTCAATGATGACGCGCACCGTCGCCCCGTCGGCAGGTTTGTCCATCTCCTGCTCGCCTAGCTTATCGACAATTTCCTGAAAATATTCAGGGGCGACCGCGAGATAAAACAGCCGGTTGCCCTTGGTACCTTTTTCCTCGTCGATCTTTGCGAGCGTTTCCTTCAGGCGCTTGTACCCGTCGGAGTCGTCGAAGTTGGTGGTGAAGTAGCTGACCTTTTCCAGGAATGGGTCAAGCTTCGCATCGTCCTCCTTCGCGCCGCCATCGATGATGGCCTTCTTCATATCCGGGACAAAGGTCTTCGACAGGTCACGCCGCGCCACGCCCACCACGGCAAACTCCTCCGGCAGCAGACCGCTCTCCTGGAGGTGGAAAAGCGCCGGCAGCAGCTTTTTCTTGGTCAAATCGCCGGAAGCGCCGAAGATCACGATGACCAGCGGCTCGGCGGCTCGGTTTGTTTCTCCATCTTTCATCTTGTCCGGCGTCATGACGACATCGCTGTTGCTCATCTTCTTATGGTCCTTCGTTCCTGGGGAAAGTCTTACAGCAAGCCTAGCTTTTCAAACTCCGCCCGCAGCGCCGCGGAGCCCTTGTACACAATGGCATGCATGCCGAGCGCCCCGGCAGCCGCGGCGTTTTTCTCGCGGTCATCCACAAACACAATCTCGCTCGGCGGCCGCTGGAGCACCTCCGCCGCCAGGCGGTAAATGGCTGGGTCCGGCTTGCGCAGCCGCACGTAGCCGGAGCAGAAAAACGTAGACAGGTACGGCTTGAGGCCGAAGCGCTCCAGACGCATGTCGTTCAGCTCGCGCGATTCATTATTCAGCTGTCCCATGGAGACCTGCCCCCGGGCATGCAGCTCCTGAAGCAGCGGCATCGCGCTGTCCGGGATCAACTCCGACTGAGCTTCTACGGCCTGCCGGAACGCCTCGGGAGTGAAGGGACGGGGCTTGAAGAAAAGCGTCTGCTCTAAATACTGATCAAAGTCGATGGTGCCTTTTTCCCAGGGATCGTTCGCGGCTTCGTGGCGCTGTTCAAACTCGGTGCGGTCCTCGGGCGACAGTGCGAATTGATCAAAGACGACCTTGCGTTCGTTGTGGTCCCAGCCATTGGTCAGGATGACTCCGCCGATGTCCCAAAGCGCTGCCCTGAACTCGCCCATGCGCTCCCTTTTCGCTTGTTGGATGCAATCAAAATCCGAGTCGGCGCATGGAAAAGGCGTCCCGCTACGGACGCCTTTTTCAAAAGGAGAATAGCAGGCTCGCTATTTAAAGGTATTGAATAAAGAGTATAGCTAATAAACAAAACGGCGTTTTTGTTTATTAGTTAGAATAGCCCATGCCTGAGTTGATTCCCGAGAGCACTCGATGGGGCCGGTATGTGGAGACCGTTGCAGGTGGAGAAATCATCAGGGCATTCGTTCCGGCTCCGCTTCCCCCCAAGCCGCCGATCCATCTCCTGCCCCTTCTGGAGAAGCTCAGCGCCGCCGAGCGAGCCCTTGGACGTTTGGACGGGATTACGGTCCTGCTTCCCTCGCATGAGCTGTTCCTCCACATGTACGTGCGCAAAGAGGCAGTCCTTTCTTCGCAGATCGAGGGCACTCAGTCCACGCTCACGGACCTCCTCCGCTTCGAAATCGATGCCCAGGCTGGACAGCCCCCGGATGATCTTCGTGAAGTTTCCAATTATGTCAATGCCATGATGTTCGGCTTAGATCGTCTCCGGGAGCTGCCCCTTTCGCTTCGCCTGATTCGGGAGATGCACGAGCGACTCCTGCAAAGCGGCCGCGGAGCCGCAATGAGCCCAGGCGAATTTCGTCGCTCCCAGAACTGGGTGGGCGGCACCAGACCCGGGAACGCACTCTATGTACCTCCGCCCATCAGCGAACTCAACGACGTTCTCAATTCCTTTGAGCACTTCATGCATGAAGAAGTGTCGGGGCTTCCGCCGCTCATCAAAGCCGGCTTGTTGCACGTCCAGTTTGAAACGATTCATCCATTTCTAGATGGAAACGGTCGCATTGGCCGGCTCCTCATCACTCTCTACCTGTGTGTCCACAAGGTCTTACATAGACCGTTACTCTACCTGAGCCTCTACCTCAAAATGCATCGGACGGAGTACTACCGTCTGCTTCAAGAGGTCCGGGAGCGTGGAGCATGGGAGGCTTGGCTCGCTTTCTTCTTAGAAGGAGTAGCTGAAACGGCAAATCAGGCGTTCGACGCCGCAATCCGCATCGTGGATCTTTTTAAACGAGATCGTGAACGCATTGCAGCTCAAGGTGAGCGCGTCGGCTCCACACTGCGGGTGCATGACTTTCTTCAGCAGAACCCGATGGTGACCGGAAGTCGGCTCGTGCAGCAAACCGGTTTGAGCGCGCCTACCGTCAACTTCGCGCTGGCTGATCTCGAAGCCCTTGGAATCGTTGTTGAAATTACAGGGCGGAAACGAGGACGCGTCTTCAGCTATAGTGCATACCTCGGCATTCTCAATGAAGGGACGAATCCGCTTCCCAGGTGATCTCCTCAAGGGGTCAATCCAGTCGCCGGGTTGGCAGGCACCGACGGAGAAGGCATGCCGATCGCAACATACAGCTGCTGATCCGGCATGCCTCTCCTTTGTTGCAGCCTACTTGTCGTTGATGCCGGCCAGCGCGGGCAGCTCCTTGCCGGCCTTGGCCAGCAGTTCCTTGGCGCGCTTGGCGATGTTCTCCACGCCGAAGCCCAGCTTCTCGAGCGCGAGCGTGCCCGGCGCGGAGGCACCGAAGCGGTCCAGGCCGATGACGTCGCCGTGGCGGCCGACCCACTTCCACCAGCCCAGCGTTGCCCCGGCCTCCACCGCCAGCTTGGGCAAGCCCTCCGGCAGCACTTCCAGCTTGTAGCTCGCGGGCTGCCGCTCAAACAACTGCCAGCTCGGCATGGAGATGATGCGCGCCGTGATGCCTTCCTTTTTGAGCTCGGCCGCGGCCTTGACGATCTGCCACACCTCGGCGCCGGTGGAAACCATGAGCAGGTCCGGCTGGTCGGAGCCGCGGTCCAGGATGTACGCGCCCTTGCTCACGCCCTCAAACACATTCACCTTGGCCGGGTCGATCAGCGGCAGGTCCTGCCGGGAAAGCGCCATGAAGCTTGTTTCCTTGTGCTCCAGCGCCAAACGCCAGGCCGCTGCCGTCTCGTTCGCGTCCGCCGGGCGGAAGTCGATCAGGTGCGGCACCGCGCGCAGCATCATCAGCTGGTCGATCGGCTGGTGGGTCGGGCCGTCCTCGCCGAGGCCGATGGAGTCGTGCGTGTACACGTAGATCGAGTGAATGTGCATCAGCGCCGCAAGGCGAATCGCGGGCTTTGCGTAATCCGAGAAAGTGAAGAAGGTAGACGCATACGGGATGACACCGCCGTGCGCCGCCATGCCGTTGACCGCCGCATGCATCGCGAACTCGCGGACGCCGAAGAAGATATTGCGGCCCGCCGGGTCAATGTGGAAGTTGCCGGACTTCTTAAGGATGGTCTTGGTCGATTCGGTCAGGTCGGCCGCGCCGCCGAACAGCTCCGGCACTTCTTCCGCAAAGGCGTTCATGATCGCGCCGCCCGCATTGCGGGTCGCCATCGGCTTGCCGTCGCCCGGGTAGCTCGGCAGGGACTTTTCCCACCCGTCCTTGAGCTTGCCGTCCTGCACGCGCTCAAACTGCTCGCCCAGCTCCGGAAACTCGCTCTTGTATTTCGCAAACAGCTCGTTCCACTCTTCTTCGAACTTTGCGCCCTTTTCGACAATCTCCAGCCAGTTCTTCCCGGCTTCCTCCGGCACGTAGAAGCTCTTGTCGTCGGGCCAGCCCAGGGTCTGCTTGGTTTTTTTCGTGTTTTCCGCGCCGAGCGGCGCGCCGTGGGCCTTGCTGGTGCCGGCCGCGGGCGAGCCATAGCCGATGATGGTGCGCACGGCAATGATGGAAGGCTTATCGGTCTCGGCCTTAGCCGCCTCAATCGCCGCCGAAATCGCATCGAGGTCGTTGCCGTCGGCCACCGTCTGCACATGCCAGTGGTAGGCCCTGAAGCGCGCCTGCACATCTTCGGTAAAGGAAAGATCGGTTGGGCCGTCAAGCGAAATCAGGTTGTCGTCGTAGAGGAAAATCAGCTTGCCCAGGCCGAGCGTTCCGGCGAGCGAGGCAGCTTCATGTGAAACGCCCTCCATCAAGTCGCCGTCGCCGCAGATGCCGTACGTGTAGTGGTCCACCAGGTCGTAGCCGGGCTTGTTGTACACGGCGGCCAGGTGCTTTTCAGCC
>CAXTSG010000018.1:6433-15950 GCA_964246825.1 uncultured Acidobacteriaceae bacterium
TCACTTCCACGCCGTCGGTTTCGCCGAACTCCGGGTGGCCCGGGGTGCGCGAGTGCCACTGCCGGAACTGCTTCAGGTCTTCAAGCGAAAGATCGTACCCGGCCAGGTGCAGCATGCCGTATAAGAGCGCCGAAGCATGCCCGTTTGAGAGCACGAAGCGGTCGCGGTTGGACCACTTGGAGTGCTTGGGGTTGTGGCGCATGTATTTGTGGAACAGGAGGTAGGCGATGGGCGCGCAGCCGAGCGGCGCGCCGGGATGGCCGCTGTTGGCGGCTTCTACGGCATCGACCGCGAGAAAGCGCAGCGTGTTAATGGAGATCTGGTCCAGATCAGTTTTGGCGGGGGCGAGGGCGGTGGCGCTCATGGGCTTCTTCGTTCTCCGGGGTTGTGGGGGCTGACTTCGGTATTTTAGTGCGTTTTCGCTGTGCTTGCATGTTCGGCAGCCGGGAAACGCGGTCCGGCGGCAGGCCGGACGGGGTGCCTGTTCCGCATGCATGGAGATTCAGGCCGCTGCTAGGACGCCGAATTCACCTTTACCTGGAAGTCGCGGCCCTGCCAGCGGCGCTGCGCCGGCCAGTAGAGCGTGAAGCAGATAACGCCCGGCTCGGACGGGGGAAGGTCGGCCGCGCTGCCGGCCGTGCCGAGCTCGCGGGAGGGAAGGCTATGCTTGGTGGCCCAGTTGTCCGTGGTGTAGAGAACCTCAAAAGGGTCGGCGGAAAGAATGCGCAGGCTTTTGCCCGAAGCCATTTCCGTGATGGGCCGGCGCTGCTTCCACACCTCGAAAGGACTCGGCACCGGCCCCGCGCCGTAGCGCGCCTCGGCAGCCGCGATCCGGTCGAACACGCGCCCATCGTGAACCGAGCGCAGGAGCTTCAGGTACTCGGCGTGCGCCCAAACCAGCGGCATGGCGGAGCCGGCCGGGTCGCCCAGCACCACGGGCCCTGCGCTGGTATCGAGGGCCTGGCGCCGGTCCCACACCTGCTCCGGCAGCATGCCGCCGGGCGAGGCGAAGTTTTCCAGCGCGGCTACAAACGGCCGCACGTTGTTGCCGGCGGCCAGCTCATAGTGACCCCGCTCGCCGGTCAGCAGCGGCCAGGCGCGGCCCTGGCCATACTGGAGAAACGGGCCGCCGCCCTCCTGCTCGCCGTAGCCGTCGTGGTTGTAGCGGCGCCAGCAGGGCCCCTGCGGCGCTTCAATCCGCAGCACGCGGTCTACCACCTTGAGCGAATCGATGACCAGCGGGTCGTCGGCGCGCCGGATGCCGTAGCGCACCAGCTCCAGAAAGCCGCCGTCCACCACCGCGCTCGCCGGGAACTCGCTTTCCTCCCAGGGCGCACGATTGTTGAGCCGGATATTGCCGGGCGCGACATCGTTGCGATACCAGGGCTCGCCGGGGGCAGGCGGCCGCACCCGCATGTAGTGCCGCTTGATCTCCGGGTGCAGCGTCCCTTGGTCCGTCACGGTCCAGTCTTCCAGGTGCGACTGAATCCAGTCCGCGTGTTCGCCGAGAAAGGTACCCAGCGCAGCGTCGCCGTGCGCGGCGGCAATTTCCGAGGCGCAGCACAGCGCGCCGATCACCGCGGCCAGGGTTGAAGGCGAGTAGCCCGCGTTCTCTTCCCAGCGCTCCTGCTGCGTAACCGGCGCATACCGCACCAGGAAGCCCGCGGCCCGCGACACAAACGGAAAAATATCGAAGTTGCCGAGACCGCCTGCCTTCCACAAACGCCACGCCAAGATGACCGGAAAGGCGACCTCGTCAAGCTGGATGCCGGTCCAGTACGGCCGCCCGTCCACCCAAAAGTTTTGCGCGAAGCCGCCGTCGGGCTTTTGCGAGCAGGCCAGGTACACCATCGCGCGCAGGGCTGTTTCCACGCGGCCCATGGCCAGCAGCGCGGTAGCCGACTGCACCATGTCGCGGGTCCACACCAGGTGGTAGCCGCCCAGGTCATCGTCGCCCTTGGCATAGCCCCACGGGATGGAAAGCGAGGCAATAAACGCGCCCGCATACGTCTTATCCTCGTGCATCAGTACGACTTTTTGACTGGCGCGCAGCAGCCGCCCGCTGTCGCCGGTATGCGCGAGGAAGTCTTCCGGCACCTGCACCCGCTGCCACTGGGAAATAAACCGCCGCAGGTTGCTCTCAAACGGAGTTGCCAGGGAGCTTTGCGTGGCGGAAAGCGCCGCGTGAGCGCTGTCGCCCAAGCCGATGGCGAGCACAAACTCGCGCACTCCGGGAGCCGGCTTGCCGGCACGGTCCAGCGCGACCTCGCCCATAATGGCGATGTTGCCGCCGGTGGCCGAGCCGTATTCCCAGTGCATGCGGAAGTCATGCTTGAGGTCCTGCCAGCCGTCGCTTGCGCCCACAAACCCGCAGGAAGCGCGGGCAAAGCCGCAGTCGGTCGCCATGGCCAGCGAGTTGCCGTCGCGGGAGGCCAGCAGCACTCGCGAGCCGGCTACATCCACCACGCGCGCCGAGTTGTCGGCCCCGCCGCCGCCCAGGTGCGGCGACAGCAGAGCGTACAGGTGCAGCTTGGCCAGAAACACGGGCTCGGCCTCCAGGCGCACCCGCACGAGCACGACCGAGGCATGCGGGTCGCAGATAGTTTCCTTGGTGAGCGTGTATCGGCCCCCGGGGTCGCGGTTGACCTGCCGCGGCCCCGGAGCCGCCGCGTCCATATAGGAAAAGGAGCGCAGGAAGTCGCGCTTTTCCTCGTGGAAAAAGCTTTCCCCGTCCGTGACAAGGAACTCCATGTCGCGGGTCTGCGGGCGGTCGATGGTGGGGTAATAGATCTCGTTCAGGATGCCGTGCGAGGTGGTGAACCAAATCCGGGAAGAAGCGGAGTAGGCGCAGCACACGCTGTTTTTGACGCTGGAGGTCCAGCGGCCGGGCAGGCCGGGCGCGCCGGGGGCTTCGCCCTGCTGGGCGAGCCAAAGGTATTCGGATGCCGGGGTGGTGGGGTCGCTCATGCGTGCGTGTGTCTCCAGGTGTTGAAGCTCCAGAGTAGCGCGTAAAGGCTGATGTTCCACGCTTTCCGGTTACCGCGGTTTAGGAGTGAGAGTGCTCTCCGAGCTGTGATATCACTTTTAGAAGACGTGAACCTTTGGAGGGAATCATGGGCGCGATCACAATTCGTAAATTACCCGACAAGACGCACCAAGCGCTGAGGCAGCGCGCCAAGCTGCACGGCAAGAGCACGGAAGCAGAGGTCCGCGCGATTCTGGAAGAGGCGGTGCGGCCGAAGGAGCAGGTGGGGCTGGGAACGGCGCTGGCGGAGCTCGGAGCCCAATTTGGAGGTGTTGAGCTTGACATTACGCGCGATCCATCGCCGGCGAGAGCAGCGGATTTCGAGTGATCGTTGTTGACACAAATGTAATTTCCGAGCCCTTAAAGCCGCAGGCAAATGCAGCGGTTATCGCTTGGCTTGAGCGCCAGGCTGTTGAGAGCCTTTACATGGCGACTACGAGCCTTGCTGAACTCCTGCTGGGGATTGAGAAGCTGCCAGACGGGCGACGTAAGACGCTCTTGGCTGAGTCGCTGAAGCCGCTGCTGAACAGGTGGTTCGGCCCGCGCATCTTGCCCTTCGACGAGGCCGCCGCGGTCGCTTACGCAAAACTGGCAAGCCGGGCAAGGACGGCGGGGCATACGATCTCGTTCGCAGACGGGCAGATTGCGGCGGTTGCACAGCTGCGAGGCTTTGCAGTAGCGACACGCGATGCCGGCCCTTTGTCGCCGCCGGCGTGGAAGTGATCAATCCATGGGAAGCGTGAACTCAAACCGGCAAAGCGTCAAGGTTCGGCTGCGATGGAAACTTCTACTCTGTGCAGCACTCGCATCCTCGGCTATTTACCTTCCAATCATCATCTCCGGCAGTGAAGGTTGGGAACTGACTTACTGGTTTTGCCTGCTGGTCATTGGGCTTGGTTCATCGGCAACCGCGCTCATCCTTGCACTGACAGGTAAGTGGAGAAACGGCCTTCTTCTCCTTGGAATGGCAGCGGCCTGCATCCTTATCAGCTTTCTCTTACTATGGAAAAGCTTTATCGTCCGTACTTATATTCGCTGGGCATTTCATGCCGACAGTTATAAGAAAGAAGTGCTTGCGCAACATGACCTTAAACCGGGCGACTTGCAGCATGTTGAATGGGACGGATGGGGGTGGGCGGGGCAGGATACTGCCGTTTACCTTGTCCATGATCCTCAAGATCGCATCAGATACGCGGTTCAAGGCAAGCAAGGTATAAAAGCAGAAAATCTATCTTGCGAGGTTTCGCAGGTGCATCGCCTTGAGCAGCGTTGGTACGCCGTCGTTTTCTTCACGGATACAAGGTGGGACAACTGCTGAAGCGCATGCAGTCCAGGCTGCCGGAATGTTCTGTCGTGTAGAGTGAGTTTTCATTCATCTACTGCGGTACACTTCTTCCATGGAAATCCAAGTATTTGCCAGTACCGAAGCCAACTGAAAGAACAAGCCATGCGCGAAGGGAGGTAACCCGGCGCAGTGGCCGCCAGGCTGCTCGAAGAAGTGCTGGATTACGACACATGGTACTTGGAGGAAGTAGAGAAGGGCTTGGCTGAAGCGGAAGCCGAAAGTCTTGTTCCGCATGAACAAGTTATTGCTTCTGTGGAGGAGCTTTTGGCCGGGTATCGCGCGAAAGCATCGTGACGATCTAATAGACCGCGGGCACCGAGAAGAACCTGGTCGACATCCTTTTATATCTGCCGGAACACACTCCGGAATACGGCACGACAAATCCCGCGGGCAGTCCAGATTCTGATTGACTTTCCCAGAATCGGAAGAACCAGCAACCGGCTGGGAACGCGAGAGCTCGTGCTGACTCCGCTGCCCTACATCATCGTTTACGCAGTTTCAGGGCGAACCGTTCGCATCCTGCGCATCTTTGACAGTAGACAGGATTGCAAGCAGGAACCGCCCCTCACAGCACCTGCGTATTCGCATCCGGGTCGGGGTGGAACTGCACTTCGCTCATTGCGTGCATGATCTCGCGATTCTGCATGAAGTATTGCCACACAAAGCCCGAGCGCAGGTTTTCGGCCATCAGCACGCTGATGCCCTGGTCGATGCCCAGCACATCCTCGGCGAACCAGTTCCCTTTCCGGTCAAAGGCATCCACAAAGCCGTAGCGCGTCCACACGCGGTCGCCCATTTTTTCGCGCATGCTGAGCAGCACATGCGAGCACTCGGCCGGCAGAAACGGCAGCGAACCGGCGGCCGCGCAAGGCACCAGGGTGCCGTCGAGCGAGCCGATTGACGGCGGCCCGCCCCATACCCGGTAGCCTTCCTTCGAATCGGACGCCGTGATCCCCCACATATCCTGGTCGATCCAGTTGTACTGCTGGCCCAGCCGAATGCACCAAAGCTGGTGCGCGCGCGTGGCGGCGATCGAGTTGGTGAAGTAGTTGGCGTGGAGGTCGCGCTGGTCGCGGTAGTCGCACCAGGCATGCGCATATTGGTGGATAAACAAGGGTGCCAGCCCTGAAATGTACTCGATGCCTCCGTACTGAATGAGCGGGCGTTGCAAGGCGTTCCAGGTTTCGGCGGGGATCGGGTGCGTGGGCGAGCCGATCGCCATCAGGTACATGGTCATCAGCTCGGCGTAGATGTCCCAGCGGTGATCGAGAAAGCCCTGCTCCGGCAGCCAGCCCATGGAAAGCGTGGGGCCGCCGTTCAGCATCCATTGCCAGTCGATGCGTCGGTAAAAAGTGGTGGCCAGCGCCGCGATGCGCGGGTTGCCGGCGAAAAACTGCCGGCAGGTGAGCACGCCGCACAGCAGCAGCGCTGTATCGATCGAGCTCAGCTCCGAGTTGAACATCCGCTGCCCGCTCTCGATATCGATGAAGTGGTACAGGAAGCCGTGCTCGTGCGGGCAGTCTTCCAGCAGAAACGCGAGCGTTTTTTCGACGCGCTGCTCGCAGTCCATGCGCCGCAGATAGCCGCGCTTGGCCGCGATGCACAGCGCCGTCAGCCCGAAGCCGGTCGCGGCAATAGAGGCCACGCGCGACTGCGAGATACCGGCGGCGAGGGCCCGGTCGCGCACCAGTCCGGTCCTGGGACTCGCCTCGTTGAAGAAGAACTGGCAGCCCCGGTCTTCCATTTCGTCCAGCAGCGTGTCGGCCTGCCTGGACACCTGGGTGAGCGGGCGATTGATGAACTGGCCCGGCGGGTGGACGTACTTGTCCGCGGCGAACTGCTCCGGCTGCGGCTGCTGGCCGGGGGCGGTTTTGGGAGCCTGCTGCTGGTTCTGGTACGCGAGGCCGGCGCGCATGGCCTGCGCCGCGGGCGTGCCGAGCGTGACGGCGCCCGCGACGCCGGCAGCCCGCAACAGTTCACGACGGTTCAAACGGCGATCGGTCAATCCTGCTCCACGGGGCAGCTTTGCCGCTCCGGTTGTGACCCGCGGGAGCAGCCGCCTTCATCAAGGATGCAGCAAGCAAGGTTTGCGTCTCGGGCACGGACGAGGCTGCGCCGAAAGTGTTCCCTCTGCATCCCTATATAAGAACGCACCTGCATGGAACATACCAAAGGAGGAACCTTGGCCTACGAATTGCCCGCACTGCCCTATGACTATGCCGCCCTGGAGCCGCATATCGATGAAGCGACCATGAAGCTGCACCACGACAAGCACCACCAGACCTACGTGACCAACCTGAACGGCGCGATCGACAAGCACCCCGAGCTTGCAAAGCACACGCCGGAAGACCTCCTGCGCGCGCTTGAAACGATTCCGGACGATGTGAAGACGGTAGTCCGCAACAACGGCGGCGGCCATGTGAATCACACGATGTTTTGGACCATCATGAAGCCGGGCGGCGGCGGCGAGCCGACAGGCGCGATCGGGACGAAGATCAGCGAGGATTTCGGCTCGTTTGAGGATTTCAAGAAGCTCTTTAATGAAACAACCGCGAAGCAGTTCGGCTCGGGCTGGGGCTGGCTCGTGCTCGACGGCGGCAAGCTCAAGGTCGTGACGACGCCCAACCAGGACAATCCGCTTTCCGGCGGCAAGTACCCGATCCTGGGCAATGACGTGTGGGAGCACGCCTACTACCTGAAGTACCAGAACAAGCGCCCCGACTACCTCGCTGCCTGGTGGAACACGGTGAACTGGGACGAAGTGAACAAGCGCTTCGAGACCGCGCAGAAGAGCTAGGCTCACAGCACTCGAACTTCGGCGGAGACAGCGGGAGCGTTGTCTCCGCCTGCTGTTTCCGCGACTTCCCTCCCCGGCGCGGGTCTCTTCCCTTATGAAGTTTTCACGGATGCACCGCTTGTTTCCGCTTGCTTTTCTCTTAGCCGCACCCTTGGCGCAGGCGCAAGCCGCGCACTACAGCATCATGCAAAACGGCAAGCCCCTGGGCGAGGCGCAGTACAGCACGACGCCTGTAGCAGGCGGCAGCACCCTGACCTCCAGCGGCAGCATGAAGCTGAACACCTTTGCCTACAGCTTCCACAACACCGCTACCGTCGACGCGCAGGGAAACCTGGTGCGCGATCAGCTGACCGGCTCGGTTCACGGCGCGAAAGCCTCCGGGAACAATATCCAGTTCAATACGGCTTCAGACCCGACCGGGCGCTCGCTGCAAATCACCGTAAACGCGGACGGCAAGCAGAGCACGAACGAGGTGGACCGGCACCGCAACACCGTGCTCGCGCCCGACCTCGACCCCGCGGCTTACACATTGATGGCGCACCTGGCATCGGCTCAGCCGAAAACCGCCTGGGTGCTTATCCCGAAGGAAAACGGCATCCTGGTGCCCGCCGAGTACACCCATCTCGGCGACCTGAGCGGAACGTTGAATGGGAAGAGTGTACCGGTAAAGCATGCCGTGGCGGCGCTCAACGACCAGAACTCGATTGTGATTGAGCTGTTTTACTCGGGCGACGGTCAGTTGCTGGAGGCCGACCTGAACGCGCAAAACTTCTTTGTGGTCCGGGACGGCTTCAAACTGCTGAACCGGCCGAAGCCGGTCGCGCCGCCGCACGGGCAGGCACCGCAAGCCCTCCCGGATGCCGCGACGAAGCCGCAGCAGTAATCTTCTCGATCGCGTGAAGCAGAGGGCACCTGCTACACAGCTTCTCTATGCGGCAAGTGCTCGGCGATCAGCGCCATGCCTTCTTCTGAAGTGCCGATGCGCCCTTCCAGCTGCGCGTCCTCGGCCAGCGCCAGCAGCTCCTTGAAGAGCGGCCCGGGCCGATAGCCCGCGGCGATCAGGTCGCGGCCGGTAACCAGCAGTTTGGGTTTGATCTCTGCCTCGGGCGTCGTTTCGTATTCGCGCTTGGCCAAGTCATACAGGCCCAGGATTTTGTGGCTGGACAGGCAGTCGATCCGGTGCAGCTCCAGGTGCTCGGGAAAGCGCGGCAGGCGCAGAAACCGCTTCAGCGTCGACTGCTTCATCTTGCCGACATCGCCGAAGCGCATGTGGTTGGCAACGAGCGCGGCAATCTGCTCCGTGTCCTCGTTGGAAAAACGAAGCCGCGCGCAGATGGCCTCGGCCATGCGGGTGCCTACCTCGGCATGGCCGTTGAAGCGCGCCCGCGCGCCGTCCTCAACCCGGCAGGGCGGCTTGCCGACATCGTGCAGCAGCGCGCTCCAGGCCAGGGTCGCGGGGCAGCCGGCTTCCAGCTTTTCCAGCAGCAGCAGCGTGTGGACCCATACATCGCCCTCCGGGTGCCACTCGGGCGGCTGCTCGCAGCCGTGCATGCGGTCTACCTCGGGCAGCAGCTCGCTGAGCAGGCCGGTGCGGTCCAGCAGCTCGAAAGCATATTTTGCGCGGCCCTCAGTCAGCATGCGGGTCAGCTCGTCGCGGGTGCGCTCCGGGCTTACCCGGCCAATGGTGCCGGCCTGCGCGCGGATGGCCGCCTCTGTCGCGGGCTCGACGGCAAAGCCGAAGCGCGCGGCAAAACGAACGGCCCGCAGCATGCGCAGCTTGTCCTCCTCAAAGCGACGCGCCGGGTCGCCGATCGCGCGGATCAGGCCGGCTTGGAGATCGGCGCGGCCGCCGACAAAGTCCAGGACCTCATCCGCGATCGGGTCGTAGAGCATGCCGTTGACGGTGAAGTCGCGCCGCTCGGTATCTTCGCGCGGGTCGCGCGAGTAGCGCACCGCGTCCGGCCGGCGGCCGTCGGAGTACGCGCCGTCCGAGCGAAAGGTCGCAACCTCGGTTTGTATCTCGCCGCCCTCGCCGTCCGGGCTAACGACCAGCACCACTCCGAAGTGCGCGCCCACCGCGAAGGTTCGCGGAAACAGGGCAAGCACCCGGTCCGGCGTTGCGCTTGTCGCCACATCGAAATCCTTGGCCTCGCGCCCGAGCAGGCGGTCGCGCACGCAGCCGCCCGCATAGAACGCCCGGTGGCCGGCGGCGCGGAGAGTTTGAACAATCAACAGAGCGGCTTCTTCAGTTGCGGCAGTCGGCATGTCTCCAAATTGGATGATGCAGTCGAGTCTTCAGACACACTCTCTGGACGCTTGCAGTTCCCGGGAGTTAGGCTCACATCAAGGA
>CAXTSG010000018.1:15960-22447 GCA_964246825.1 uncultured Acidobacteriaceae bacterium
GGAGGGAGGGGCTATGAAGGAGATCACCGTTGAAGAGGCCGGTACCCGCTTCGCGGAGCTTCTCGCTCTTGTGGAAGGAGGTGAGGAGATCAACCTGCTGCGCGACGGGAAGGTCGTGGTGGAAGTGGTACCGCCCCGCGCTGTTCGGCAGCGGGCCAGGGCTGATCGAGCTTTTGCGGAGATTCGGGAGCGCATGAAGGCTGAAGGGGTGCAGCCGCTTGGTGTAGAAACCATTTTGGAGTGGATTCATGAGGGACGCCGATGAATTACCTGGTGCTGGACGCCTCAATCTACCTGACCATGCTGCTCGGCGAGATGGAGGAGGCGAAGCGGCTCGCGCTGCATGCCCGCCTGCGCGACTCAGGTGCGTATGTGCCCGCCCTTTGGTGGTACGAAGTCACAAACGCCTTGCTTGCGGGAGTAAAACACGGGAGATGGACGCCCGCTCTCGCCAAACTTGTTCTTCAATCGGACGAATAGCTAATCATCGCGGACAGCCGCTCTTTTGCATACAGAACAGTGGAGGTCATGGAACTTGCCTCGCGCCACGATCTCAGCCTGTATGAAGCAAGCTACCTGGACCTTGCCTTGAACAGACGCGCTCCTCTTGCCGCGGGCAGCCGGGCACTTGGGAAGGCGGCGCTGGCGGAGAAGATAGACCTTCTTCAGTTTTGAATCTCCCGTGCGCGGAACCGCCGCAAGAAAAATCCTGATTGACCCCTGACCTCATCCTCGGCATTGAAAGCTCCTGCGATGAAACCGCGGCGGCGGTGGTCCGCGCGGGGCGCGAAACGCTGTCGAGCATCGTGGCCTCGCAGTTCGCGACGCACGCCCCCTACGGCGGTGTCGTTCCGGAGCTTGCCTCCCGCGACCACCTGCGCAATATCGTGCCGGTGGTGCGCGCGGCCGTTGCCGCGGCCGGAGTCTCGCTGCATGAGCTTGCCGCCGTCGCGGTAACGGAAGGCCCGGGGCTTGCCGGGGCGCTGCTGGTCGGCGTCACCTATGCCAAAACCCTGGCCTGGGCGCTCGGCAAGCCGCTCCTCGCGGTCAATCACCTGGAAGGCCACATCCATGCCGTGCTGCTGGAGCATGCGCGCGCAGTGCAGGAGCCGGAAACGCCGGCCCTGGCGCTGGTGGTTTCGGGCGGGCACACGCACCTTTACCTCGCTTTCCATGAAGCGGGCATGTGGCGCTACCGTCGCGTAGGCCGCACAGTGGATGACGCCGCGGGCGAGGCGTTCGACAAGGTGGCCAAGCTGCTGGGTCTCGGCTACCCCGGCGGTCCATGGATCGATGCGCTCGCGGCGCACGGCGACCCCCACGCCGTACCCTTTCGCTTCGCGGAGGTGCGCCGCCGCGAAGGCCGGCAGCGGCCCGCCGAGCAGGTCGAGGAGGACGAGGTGCTGTTCTCCTTTTCCGGCATCAAGACGGCGGTGCTGCGGTATGTGGAAGGCCGCGGACTGGCCGAGTCGATCCGCAAACGGGCTGAAGCGCTGTGCGGGGCCGTCGATCCCGCCAAGGCGCTTCCCTGGTGCGATGAGGAAACTCTCGGCCTCATCGCGTCGTTTCAACGGGCGGTCGTCAACAATCTCGTGCATCGCAGCCTCCGCGCCGCGGCGCGCCATGGAGCGCGTACCCTCCTGATTTCCGGAGGAGTCGCGGCCAACCGCGAGCTTCGCAGCCGCTTCTCCGCGGAAGCCGCGGCTTCCCTGCCGGTGCTGTTTCCCTCGCTCGCGCTGTCCACCGACAATGCCGCGATGATCGCGGCGGCGGCCTGGCCGAAGCTGCGGCGCGGCTCGCTCGCCGAGGAGTCGCTTTCTGCCCGGCCGGGCCTTGCGCTCGGCGCTTAGCCGCAAACGTCGGCTGCTAAACTACAGCAGTTGCCGCGCTAATCCCATCTGAATGACCATTCATCTTTTCAATACACTCAGCGGCAAAGTCGAGCCGCTGGAGCCTGCCGACGGGCTCCAACTGCGCCTGTACGCCTGCGGTCCCACGGTCTACGACTACGGCCACATCGGGAACTTTCGCACTTTTCTGCATGTGGACGTACTGCGGCGCACCCTGGAGCTGAACGGCATCCCTGTGCGGCATGTGATGAACATCACCGATGTGGACGATAAGATCATCCGCAACGCCGCGGCCGCCGGGCTGCCGATCGCCGACTATACCCGGCGCTTTGAGGAAGCATTTTTTGAGGATTTAGACGCGCTCGCGGTTGAGCGGCCTACTGTGGTGCCTCACGCCACGGCGCACATCCCGGAGATGACGGCCCTGGTGGAGCGGCTTGCGCGGCAGAATCTTGCCTATCGAACAGAGGACGGCTCCTGGTACTTCCGCATCGCCGGCTTCCCCGAATACGGCAAACTCTCCAAAAAGGACTTCGCCGGCATGGAGGACGGCGCGCGCGTGGAAGTGGATGAGTACGAGAAAGATGCCGCGCGGGACTTCGCTTTGTGGAAAGCGCCGAAACCGGGTGAGCACCACTGGGCTTCAGCGATCGGGCCGGGACGGCCCGGCTGGCACCTGGAGTGCTCCGCCATGGCGCTGAAGTACCTGGGCAACACCTTTGACCTTCATGCCGGCGGCGAAGACCTGATGTTTCCGCACCATGAAAATGAGATTGCGCAATCCGAGTGCGCCACGCACGAGGTCTTCGCGCGGCATTGGTTCCATGTGCGCTTCCTGCTGGTGGAAGGGCGCAAGATGTCGAAGTCCGAAGGGAACTTCTACACCCTGCGCGATCTCCTGCTGAAAGGCTACAAGGCTTCGGCTATCCGCTCCCTGCTGCTGTCGGTGCCGTATGGGCAGCAGCTCAACTTTACCTTTGAAGGGCTTGCCGCGGAAACAGCGGCGCTGGAGCGGCTGCGGGCCTTTCGGGATCGACTGCACCGCTGCCTTGCCCAGGATAGAGCCGACCGGCACGAAAACCCGGAGCTCGCTTCTGAAATCAAGCGGCATACCCATGCTTTCGACAAAGCCCTGGCGCATGATCTGAACACCGCGGCGGCGCGCGCCGCTGTTTTTGAAACTGTTCGCCTGGCGAATGGAGCGGCCGATGCGGGCAGGCTGGGCCATGCCCATGCCGAGGCTCTGCTTGCCATGCTGGAGCGTTTCGACCGGGTGTTCGCGGTGCTTTCCATGAACGATGCCGCGGTTACCGATGCCGCGCTGGCCTGGGCAGAGTGCGAGGGCCGCCTGGGGCAGGCACCGGAAGCGTTGCTGGCGCAGCGCTCACTAACCGATGCCCGGATTGAGGCTTTGCTTGAAGAGCGGGCAGAGGCTCGGCAGAAGCGGGATTTTCGACGCAGCGATGCAATCCGCGACGAGCTCACGGCAAAAAGCATTGTGATCGAGGACGGCAAGGGCGGAGTGCGCTGGCACAGGAAATAGCTGTTCTATGCATTGCAAAGCAAAAGGGCAGCCCGAAGGCTGCCCTTTTATGTGATCGGCTGCTTACGCCGGGGAGGGGCTGCCTTCCGGAAAGCCGCCGTGCTTCGGCTCCGGCTTGAGCACCTGCTGGACGCCGCCAGTCGGGGTGCCGGTCGGTGGGTCCGGCTGCTTCATCGGCGGCAGTTCCTGCCCGTCAATAATCATCCGAATTTCCGCGGCGTCAAGGGTTTCCCGCTCCAGAAGAGCCGTAGCCATGCGGTGCATCGCATCCTGCTTGGTATCCAGGATGTGATACGCCGACTGGTAGGCGGTATCTACCTTGGAGCGGACCTCGGCATCAATCTGCCGTGCCGTTTCCTCGGAGAAGTCGCGGTGCTGCGCAATCTCGCGGCCCAGGAAGATTTGCTCTTCCTTCTTGCCGTAAGTCAGCGGGCCCAGGTTCGACATACCATACTCGCAGACCATCTTGCGGGCCAGCTCCGTAGCACGCTCGATGTCGTTGCCGGCACCGGTCGTCATCTGCTTCAGAAAAATCTCCTCGGCAATGCGGCCGCCCATCAGGATGGCAAGCTGCGTATCCAGGTAGTCCTTGGTGACGGTGTGCTTGTCGTCGACCGGCAGCTGCATCGTGACGCCGAGCGCCATACCGCGCGGGATGATCGTGACCTTATGGAGCGGGTCGGCGTGGGCGCGTGTTGCGGCAACCAGGGCGTGCCCGGCTTCGTGGTAGGCGGTAACCCGCTTTTCCTCGTCCGAGAGCAGCATGCTCTTGCGCTCGGCACCCATCATTACCTTGTCCTTGGCGGCCTCGAAATCGGCCATCATGACGGCCTTGCGGTTGGCGCGCGCGGCGTTCAGGGCAGCTTCGTTGACCATGTTGGCCAAGTCCGCGCCGGAGAAGCCCGGTGTTCCGCGAGCCATAACGCGCAGGTCAACATCTTCCGCGGTCGGCACCTTGCGGGCGTGCACGGCCAGGACTTCTTCGCGTCCGCGTACATCGGGGCGACCCACAATTACGCGCCGGTCAAAGCGGCCGGGGCGCAGCAAGGCCGGGTCCAGGACGTCCGGCCGGTTGGTCGCGGCGACAAGGATCACGCCGTCGTTCGACTCAAAGCCGTCCATCTCTACCAGCAGCTGGTTTAGGGTCTGCTCACGCTCATCGTGCCCGCCACCGAGGCCCGCGCCGCGATGGCGGCCGACCGCGTCGATTTCATCAATAAAGATGATGCAGGGAGCATTCTTCTTGCCCTGCTCAAACAGGTCGCGAACCCGGCTTGCGCCGACGCCCACAAACATCTCAACAAAGTCGGAGCCGGAGATCGAGAAGAACGGCACGTTTGCTTCGCCGGCGACAGCGCGCGCCAGCAGGGTCTTGCCCGTACCCGGAGGTCCGACAAGCAGCACGCCCTTGGGGATGCGGCCGCCCAGCTTCTGGAACTTCTGCGCTTCGCGGAGAAAATCAATAATCTCCTTGAGCTCTTCCTTGGCTTCGTCGACGCCCGCGACATCCTTAAAGGTAATCTTCTTCTGCTGCATGGAAAGCAGCCGTGCCCGGCTCTTGCCGAACGATAAAGCCTTGTTGCCGCCGGACTGCATCTGGCGCAGCATAAAGAACCAGAGCGCGCCGATAATCACAATCGGGCCCAGGTTGAACAGCAGCGGCAGCCACGAGTTATTCGAGGTGTCGCGCACGGTTACCGACACATGGTTGTCGTTCAAAATGTCATAAAGATGCGCGTAAGTCACCGGAACCGTCACATGGTACGGCGTTCCGTTCTTGAGCTTTCCGTGCACCTCATTGTTGTTGGTGACCGTGGCATCCTGGACCTGGCCGCTCTGCGCGTCCTGCAGGAAGGTCGAAAATGACACATCCTGATCGTGTCCGGAGCCGCTGCCCTTCTGGAATACCTGCCACAGCAAAATCAGGCAGGCGAAGATGAATACCCAGAAGATGATTGTCTTGACCGTCGAATTCACCAGAAACCCTCACTTCTCTTTCGAGCACCACGGCCGCGTGGGGCAGGAACCTTGTGTTCTATAGACGCTTCCCGCGCCGCAAAGAAGCAGGTTCATTCCCTCGCGCATCGATGGGCTCAAAGAGAGCCAACCTCAGACTACAGGAGTAACCACCGGGAGTGCATGCCGGATTCCGCCCGGCCGACGTTTTTTCTTCCCTTTGGCCCATTCCGGTACGTTGAAGCCGTAGGACGAACAGCATCCCTGCCGCATCAGGCATGCTAGGGAGGTGAGCCGTACGCCGCCGACCCCTCTCTTCAACGCTCAACACCTCCCCGCCGGAACCAGGCTCGGGCTGGCCGTTTCCGGCGGTGCCGACTCGGTCGCGCTGCTTCGCCTGGCCCACAAACTGGCGGGTGAAAAAGGCTGGACGCTTCAATTGTTCCACGTGGAACATGGCCTGCGGGGCGCGGCAGGCCGGGCGGATGCGCTGTTCGTGCGGGAGCTGGCCGCGGCATTCAGCCTGCCGTTTTCCCTTCTGGAGGGCGATGCCGGCGCCCTAGCCTCTTCCGAAGGGATCGGCGTTGAGGAAGCCTGCCGCCTGCTTCGCTACCGCTGGTTCGGAGAGCTGCTTGCCGCGCGCTCGCTGGACGCCGTGGCCACCGGGCATACGCTCGACGACCAGGCGGAAACGGTGCTGGGAAAGCTGCTGCGCGGTGCCTGGACCGCCGGGCTCGGCGGCATCTACCCGGTGGTCGAGGCCGCCGACCTGCCGGGTGCGCCGCCCGCGGCTTCCGGGCGGGTCGTGCGGCCCCTTTTAGAAGCGCGCGGGGCCGAACTGCGGGCCTGGCTCACCGCGCTTGGGCAGCCGTGGCGGGAGGACGAAACCAACACGGACCCGGCGTTTACCCGCAACCGCATCCGAAGGGAGCTGCTGCCAGCGCTGGAGCGGTTTCAGCCGCAGGCCGCCGTGCGGCTGGCGCACATGGGCATGCTGGCCCGCGAGGACGAGCAGTACTGGCAAGTGGAGACGGCCCGGGTGCTGCCCGGCCTCCTGCTGCCGGGCCGCCCGGTGCGCGGCGGCGGCCGCGCCAGCTCGACCGTTCCGGGCGAGCAGTCTTTCGCGGTGGAGGTAGAG
>CAXTSG010000019.1:0-6235 GCA_964246825.1 uncultured Acidobacteriaceae bacterium
AGGCCTAGTACATGCCGTCCATGCCGCCGCCGCCGTGCGAGTGGCCGCCCGCCGGAGCGGACTTCGGCTCGGGGATGTCGGCGACCATGGCTTCGGTCGTCAGCATCAGCCCGGCGATCGAAGCCGCGTTTTGCAGCGCGGTGCGCGTCACCTTGGTCGGGTCAATGACGCCGGCCGCGACCAGGTCCTCGAACGTGTTGGTGCCGGCGTTGTAGCCGAAGTGGTGATCCTTCGACTCGTGGATGCGGCCGACTACCACCGCGCCCTCTTCGCCGGCATTGCCGACGATCTGGCGCAAGGGCTCCTCAATCGCGCGCCGGATGATCTGCGCGCCGATCTTTTCGTCGCCTTCCAGCGTGCGAATCAGCGCATCGACCTCGGGAGTGCAGCGAACCAGGGCCACGCCGCCGCCCGGGACGATACCTTCCTCGACAGCCGCGCGCGTCGCATGCATCGCATCTTCCACGCGGGCCTTCTTCTCCTTCATCTCGGTCTCGGTAGCCGCACCGACCTTGATGACGGCAACGCCGCCGACCAGCTTTGCCAACCGCTCCTGGAGCTTTTCGCGGTCGTAGTCCGAGGAAGTCTTCTCGATCTGGTTGCGAATCTCCTTGACGCGGCCTTCGATCGCCGACGACTCACCGCGGCCTTCCACGATGGTCGTGTTGTCCTTGTCGATCGTGACGCGCTTGGCGCGGCCCAGGTCCTCAAGCTTCACATTCTCCAGCTTGATGCCGAGATCTTCCGTAATGGCGCGGCCGCCGGTCAGCTTAGCAATATCCTCAAGCATGGCCTTGCGGCGGTCGCCGAAGCCCGGAGCCTTGACAGCGGCGACGTTCAGCGTGCCGCGCAGCTTATTCACGACCAGGGTCGCCAGCGCTTCGCCGTCCACGTCTTCCGCGATAATCAGCAGCGGCTTCGAATTGCGGGCCACCTGCTCCAGCAGCGGCAGCAGGTCCTTCATCGACGAAATCTTCTTCTCGTGGATCAGGATGTACGGCTCTTCCACAACAGCTTCCATGCGGTCCGGATCAGTCACGAAGTACGGGCTCAGATAGCCGCGGTCGAACTGCATGCCCTCCACCACTTCCAGCTGCGTTTCCAGCGTCTTCGACTCTTCCACCGTGATGACGCCATCCTTGCCGACCTTCTTCATCGCTTCCGCGATGATGGTGCCGATGGTCTGGTCGGAGTTCGCCGAAATGGTGCCGACCTGCGCGATCATCTCGCCGGATACCGGCTTGGAGAACTTCGACAGCGCGCCGCCCTCCACCACGCCGTGCTCATCGCGCTTGCCCACAATGGCCTCCACGGCCTTGTCGATGCCGCGCTTCAGCGCCATCGGATTCGCGCCGGCGGCCACGGTCTTCACGCCTTCGCGGTAGATAGCCTGCGCCAGAACCGTCGCGGTCGTGGTGCCGTCGCCGGCTACGTCCGAGGTCTTCGAGGCCACTTCGCGCACCATCTGTGCGCCCATGTTCTCGAGCGAATCCTTCAGCTCGATCTCCTTCGCGACCGTCACGCCGTCCTTGGTGATGGTCGGGGAGCCGAACTTCTTTTCAATGACGACGTTGCGGCCCTTGGGCCCAAGCGTCACTTTCACTGCGTCAGCCAAGTGGTTAACGCCGCGCAGAATAGCCTGGCGCGAATCTTCTCCGTGCAGAATTTGCTTTGCCATGATGCTTTGTTCTCCTGAAATCGTCCGTTTCGTTCAAAATCTTGTGCTTGCCCGGGAAAGAGCGCCGATTACTTCTTGAGGATGCCGAGGACTTCTTCCTCGCGCATGATCAGGAACTCTTCGCCGTCGATCTTGATTTCGGTGCCGGAATACTTGCCGAACAACACGCGGTCGCCTGCCTGCACGTCCAGCGGAAAGGTCTTGCCTTCATCGTTAGACTTGCCCTTGCCCACGGCGATGACTTCGCCTTCCTGCGGCTTTTCCTTGGCCGTATCAGGGATGATGATGCCGCCGCGGATGGATTCACCCTCTTCCACGCGACGAAGCAGGATGCGATCGTGCAGCGGAGTAAAGGTGGAGGTTACAGTGCTGGATGCCATACGGTGTTTTCTCCTTGACTTACCTCGCCGAAGCGAGTGGGTGATGCAAAATGAGGAAGGGCTTGCATCATTAGCATATTGCTCTCAGGCTTGCTAGCAATGCTGCCCTTCGACTGCTAACGTAGCGAAAGCAACAAAGCCTTGTCAAGAGATTTTCTTAGATATGAGCTATCAAGACTCATGTTAACGGAGCGTTCACGACGCACTGCTCCCATGGAGCACCGGAATGCCTGCCTCATACGGCTCCTCGGAGACGACAGATTGAAGAGGCAGCAGCAGCCGGAACACAGTCCCGCAAGGAGCCTCCTGGCGTGTCCGCACCTGAATCCGTCCGTTGTGCTTGGCAATAATCTCACGGCAAACCCAAAGGCCCAGGCCGGTGCCTGTAATGGCCTTGGTGGAAAAGAACGGCTCGAAAATCCTACGGAGCGCGGCTTTGCCGATGCCGCTGCCGCGGTCTGCAACCAGAAGCGCGACCGCCTGGTCCCCGCTGCTCCACATGCGCCGCGGCCGGGCGCGGAGCACAAGCGTGCGCGGCCCGGCAATCCCCATCATGGCATCGATGGCGTTGCCGATGACATTGGCCAGCACCTGCCGGATTTCGCCGTCCAGGGCAACGATCGGCGGTGCCTGCTCGTAGTCGCGCACCACCCGGATGCCGTGATCCCGGATGCGCACCAGAACCGAGTCCAGGAGATCGGGAAGAGCGGTAGCCGTGGGGCGGCTGCTTTGCCGGTGGAAGCGCAGAGTTTGCGTGGTGATGTGGGTGACGCGGTTCAGTTCGCCCTGTGCCATTTCAAGGTAGCCGCGCGAGGCCGGATCAAGCTCGCCCTGCTCCAACAGATACATGCAGTTGGTAATGGCTTCCAGCGGATTGTTAATCTCGTGGGCGATGGAAGCCGCCAGGCGCCCGGCGGCGGCAAGCTTTTCCGTCCGCCGCAGCACTTCTTCACTGCGCTTCTGCTCGCGCAGATCAACGATAAAGAGCGCTAGCTGTTGCAGGGCGGCAGGTTCTTCCGGGTTCAGGATGGCCGCGCCCAGCAGCACGGGAATCTCTGTCCGTTCCCGGTCGTAGCAGACCGCTTCCCAGGTTTCGCTTTGTTTTTCCTCGATCTTCCGCCGCAGCTCTCCCATCAGGCGCTTGGCCGGGTTCTCAGGAGGGAACGCCGTGCTTGCCTCGCCGGAAGCAAGCACCGTTTCAAGGCCGATCTCGCCGCGGGCAAGCTCCTCCTGCGTAAGGCCCAGCAGCCGTTCCGCGCTTCCGTTGAAGTAGGTAATGCGGCTGTCCATGTCGCTGATGAGCAGGGCCAGCGGCGTAGCCTCCACCAACCAGTGAAAGCGCTCCTCGCTGGAACGCAGGGCGCGCTCGGCGGCTCGCTTCAAACGGCGGCTCGCCGCCTCGGCCAGCTCGCGCTCAATAGCCGGCACCAGCCGCGTCAGGTTCTCCTTGGACACGTAATCGTGCGCCCCGGCGCGCATGGCAGCCACCGCGGTGGCTTCACTCACCGCGCCCGACATCATGATGAACGGGATATCGCGTCCCGCGCCCTGAAGAAGGCGCAGGGCCTGCGGCGCGGAAAACATCGGCAGGTTGTAGTCGGCCAGTACGCAGTCCCAGGACTCGCTCAGGGCGGCCAGCATCCCTTCCGCGGTTTCTACCCGGTGCGCATCCACGGCAAAGCCGGAGCGGTTCAGGTGGCGCTCCAGCAGGGCAGCGTCGTCCGCGTCATCCTCGACGATGAGGACGCGGAGCGGCCGAGTTAAAGGGCCGGCGGACATTCGTTGAGTACCAGCCAGTACATCCCAAGCTGCTGCGTCGCCTCGGCAAAATCCGAAAAGTTGACCGGTTTGCGGATGTAGCTGTTCACGCCTAGCTTGTAGGAGCGGACAATATCGTTTTCCTCGTCGGAGGAAGTCAGCACGACCACGGGCAGCATGCGGGTGCGGTCGCTTGCGCGAATACGCCGAAGCACTTCCAGTCCGTCCACCTTGGGGAGCTTCAAGTCCAGCAGAATAACCTGGGGCAGCATCGGCAGCGCTTCCTTGCCCTCGCCGAACAGCATGGCAAGGGCTTCTTCTCCGTCGCGCGCTACCCGGACATCATTGGCAATGTGCGATTTGCGGAGCGCGCGAATGGTCAGCATCTCGTGATCGGGATCGTCTTCTATCAGCAGGATCAAGCGTGGACTCGCCATAAAGTTATGACCTTAGCGTAAACCAGAAAGTCGCTCCTTGATTCACCGCGCCTTCCGCGCGGATGTGCCCATGGTGACGTCCGATCACGCGGGCCACGGTCGCCAGGCCGATGCCCGACCCCTGGAAATCCTTGTCGCCGTGAAGACGCTGAAAGGCCACGAAGAGCTTTCCGGCATACTGCTGGTCAAACCCGGCGCCGTTGTCGCGGATGTAGTAGGCACCCTGCTCCGGCGACCAGCCGAAAGCGATTTTCGGCTCCGTGACCTTGCCGGTAAACTTCGCGGCATTGCCGAACATATTTTCAAAGATGACCCGCAGGAGTCGCGGGTCACCTTCGGCTTCCAGGTTGGGTTCGATCGAGAAGTGAATCGGCTTTTCCGGGACTCCGCGAACAATATCCTCGGCGACATCAGCGGCCAGTTCCGACAGCTTGACCCGCTCGGTCGAGAACTCGGCCCGGGTAATGCGGGAAAGCTGAAGAAGCGCGTCGATCAACTGCCCCATGCGCTGCACCCCGGCGCGGATGCGCGCGAGGTAATGCTTGCCCTCGCCCTGGAGCACGGCGTCGTAATCCTCGGCCAGGGCGGCGGAAAAGCCGTCCACCGTGCGAAGCGGCGCGCGCAGATCGTGGGAAACGGAGTAGGAAAAAGCTTCCAGCTCCCGATTGGTGCTTTGGAGCTCGGCCGTGCGCTGGGCGACGCGCTCCTCCAGCACCGCGTTCAGCTCCATGACCTCGGCGGCGCTTTTCTCGGCGGCCTGCCGCGCCGCGCGTTCGGCTTCATACGCGGCTGCCCGGTCCAGCGCCAGGGCGATGCGGTCGGCGGCAAGCGACAGAAGCTGCTCGTCCCCGGCGGAAAAGCTGCTGCCGCGCTCCCGCCCGGCAACCAGCATGGCGATCACCTTGGAGGAAACAGTCATCGGCACAATCAAGGCAGAGTGGAGGCCGGCATGGAGCGTTTCCACGGGAAGCTGCCGCAGTTCCTCGCCCAGCAGCTGCACCGGCCTGCCTGTTTCCGCCGCCCTCGCCATGGCGCTTCCCGGCTGCACGGAGCGCCGCTCGCCCGGGTGCAGGGTCACGCCTTCGGCAGCCGTCAGTTCTATCTCCGTGCCGTACCAGCGGCACAGGGCGAGCACGTCCGACTGCGCCGCCACGCGCAAACGCGCCAGCAGCTCGGAGGTAAGCTCCCCGGCGGTGAGCTGGGTAAACGCGATCTCGGTCACGGCCTGCAGCTTTTCCAGCCGTGCCGCGCTTTCCGCGGCGCGCTGGCGCAGGCGGCGCTCGTAAGCCAGGGACCAAAGCGACACCACAACGAAAAGCAGGTCCAGGGCACTGGCCAACCCAATAGTCACTCGGGCTTCGGTGCGTGCCCGGGCAGAGTCGCGAAAGCGCTGCCCGAGCAGCCGCCGCTCTTCCCGCTGCGCGTCCTGGATGGTTGCGGCAAGCTGCTCCTGCAACGCCATGCCGCCGCCGCCCTGCATCAGGGCTTCCCGCCGAGCCTTCTGCCCGGTGCGCTGTAGCTCCACTACCAGGGCCTGACGGGCAAGCCTTTGGCCGGCCAGCAGCTTCGCCTGAGCAAGGCGCCGGGTCTGGGCCGGGTTGTCGATGGTAAGTTTTCGCAGGCTCTCGAATTGGCCGGGCAGGGAGCTCACGGCATAGTTGTAGCTTTGCAGGTAGCGGGGATCGTTGCTGAGAGCATATCCGCGCACGCCGGATTCCGCGGCATAGGAGGTAGTCAGCACCCGCTCCAGGCTGATCAAAACCTCAAGCGTATGGGCGACCAGCCGCTCGGAGGAGGCAAGCACCTCCTCCGCGCCGAAGGCCAGCCGGGCATTGCCCCCGATCAGCACGGCGGCGATCACAAACAGCACGGAAACCAGTTTTTGGAAGCGCGTCATCTGCATCGGAAGCCATGGTAGCGCATGGCGTTCAGTCGAGGCGGTACTTGGTTTCCGCCAGGCGGTTCAGCGGTCGCCACAGGAG
>CAXTSG010000019.1:6245-22306 GCA_964246825.1 uncultured Acidobacteriaceae bacterium
GATGGTGGCCATCAGCAGGGTCGGAAAGGCCCCGGTGTTGCTGGCCTGCGTGATGTCCGCGCCCAGGCCGACCGTGCGGAGGTCGCGGCCGCGCAAAGTGGTGTACTCGCTCACAATAGAAGCGTTCCAGGCTCCGCCCGAAGCCGTAATGAGCCCGGTGATGAGGTAAGGAAAGATGCCCGGCAGAATCAGCGTGCGCCAGCGCTGCGCCGTGGTGAAGTGAAACAGCGTCGAAACTTCCTTCAGATCGGTCGGGATTGCCATGGCTCCGGCAATCACGTTGAAAAAGATGTACCACTGCGTCGTCAGCATCATGAGCAGCACGGCATCCACGCCGAGCCCGGAGCCGGCCTGCACCAGCGCGATCAGAATGACGGGAAAAAGCGCCGACGAGGGAAAGCTGGCGGCGATCTGCGCGAAAGGCTGCACAATGCGCGCCAGGCGCGGGTTAAAGCCGATCGCGACCCCGGCCGGGATGGTCCACGCCGCGGCCAGCAGCAGCGACAGGATAACGCGCAAAAACGTGACCCCGGCCCCGGCAAGCAGGTGCCGGTACTCCGTGAACGGCAAACCGCGCAGCAGCAGCGAGGCTTTCCAAATAGCAAGTGCGGCCAGCACGAGAAGAAACGTGCCGAGCACCGCGGTAGCCAGCGAAGAGCGGCGTCCGCTGTCCGGGTCGGCCATGGCACCCACGCGCTTTTCCTCATTGTGGGCAAGCGCCGCATACATCCGCTCGGACAAGGGCGCGACCGTGCCCGCGCCGATGCGGGCCAGGATGTTGGACCGGCGCAGCAGGTCAAGGATCGGCGAGCGGGCGCGGTCCGAGCTTTCCGTGGTTTCAAACTTGAACTTGTCGGACCAGGCAATCAGCGGCCGCCACAAAAGCTGGTCGGTCGCGACAATGATCAGCACTACCGTAAGCAGGCCGTAGAGCATGGCGCGGTTGTCGCCGGCGTTTGCGGCGGTTTGGAGATAGGAGCCCAAACCGGGCAGCCGAAAGTGGCGGCTGCCGACCGGGAAGATTTCGCAGATCATGAGCAGAAACCAGCCGTTCGCTACCGAAACCATGGAGTTCCAAACCAGGCCGATGGCGGCAAACGGCAGCTCCAGCTGGATAGCCCGCTGAATAGGCGAAAAACGGTTAATGCGGCAGGCTTCCCGGAGCTCGCGCGGAATAGACCGCAGCGAAGCATAAAAGGAGAAGGCCATGTTCCAGGCTTCGCCCGTGAAAATCACGATGATCGCGCCCATCTCGATGCCCACCTGCCGGGTAGGGAAGAGCGAAATCAGCGCCAGCATGACCCCGGGCAGGAACGAGAGCACCGGAATGGATTGGAGGATGTCGAGCGTCGCAATCAAGAGAGCTTCCACCCGCTTGTTGTAAGCGGCCAGGTAGCCGTAGAGCACGGCAAATACAAGCGAAACAAAGTAAGCCGCGAAGATGCGGACGCAGGAGTAGAACGCATACGCCGGCAGTTTGCTCGGCGAAAGTGAAATGGGTACCTCGGGCACCGCGCCCGAGGCCCAATAGCGGCCGATCAGCAGGATCGCGTAGAAAGCGGCGAGCAGCACCGCGCCCACTCCAAGGTCCAGCACCACGGGCCAGGAACGCTCCACCAGCAGCGCGCGGGAAAAAGGAAGCTGCGGCCGGCGCCGCTCGGGCTGCCCGTTCACTCCACGCCCGCTTCCCGGGTTTCTTCTTCCTCTTCTTCCTCATTTTCCGGGTAGATAAAGCGCCGCCGGCCGCCGTCAAACTCGAACAGCTCCGCATACCGGCCCCAGTTGACGGCGGTTTCCAGCTGGCGCCTGGTCTCCTCATCCGAGAACTGCTCGTCGAGCATGTCCAGGAAGAACTCTTCCGGCACGGTGTGGTCGCTCTTGTTGTCCAGTGCCCGGGTAATCTGCCGCAGCAGCAGCACGTGCTCCACGGCGGCTTTGCGGAACAGGTCCTTCTGCGTCAGGATTTCAGATTCGGCAAACGCGCGGCCTTCCGGCGTAATCGCCACGTCGCCCTCTTCCACCGTTAAAAAGCGCAGCAGCTGCGCAGCATCCACGATCGGCAACAGGTCGTCGATCTCAAAGGCAAGCTCATCGGCCAGGCGGTAGATATCAGCGCGACCGGTTGCGTCGCTCATATCAATAATCATTTCCAGCAGGCCGGCGATGCCGCCCGGACGCGCGTGCGGCAGCATTTCGTAGTGCATCTGGCGCTGGTCGCGCACAGCCTTGCCGGTTTGCAGCCGCGGTACCTCCGGCGTCACATCCGGCCGGGTCAGCACCTTGTAGATATAGTCCACCAGCTGCGTGAACGGCCCGCTTTTGCGGTCGCGCGGATGCGTGAGGTGAACCCGGAAGTCCGTCCGCACATGGCCCGGGTTGCGCCCCAGCACGATGATGCGGTCGGCCAGCAGCACGGCCTCCTCGATGTTATGAGTTACCAGAAAGACCGCGCGCGTGGGAATCGTCTTCTTTTCCCAAAGCTCCAGCAGCTCCGAGCGCAGGTTTTCGGCCGTCAGCACATCCAGCGCGGAAAAGGGCTCATCCATAAAGAGCACTTCTGGCTCCACCACGAGCGCCCGCGCAAAACCGACCCGCTGGCGCATGCCGCCTGAAAGCTCCTTCGGGTAGGCGCTCTGAAAGCCGTCCAGCCCTACCGTGTCCAGGATGGCGAGGGTGCGCTCGCGGCGATCCGACGAAGCCATGCCGCGGGCTTTAAGCGGCGCTTCCACGTTTTCAAAGACGGTAAGCCAGGGAAACAGGGCGAAGCTCTGAAACACGATCGACACATTGATGGTTTGTGTGCGAATCGGCTTGCCGTGCCAGAAAACCTCGCCGCCCGAAGGCTTGGACAGCCCGGCTAGCATCCGCAGCAGCGTCGATTTGCCGGAGCCGGAGGGCCCGAGCAGGGCGACAATCTCACCGGGAACAATCGACAAATCCGTGGGCGCGATGACCTGGATTCTGTTTTCGCTCGACTGGGCGTAGTACTTCTCAATCTGATCCGCACGGATGATCGCGTCTTCTCTCATAACTCGTGCGCTCCATGGAGGTAAAAGCTGTAGGTACTCCCGCCGGACGGCACCGCCGGCGTCCGCGTGGGCGCGGAGAAGGGAAACAGGCGCGCCCCAGTCAGCGTATCATTGGCGCTGAGACAAACAAATCCGAGCGCGGGCGTTCGCGGTGCCGGCTCACAGCACAGACAGCACAAAGGAGCCCATGCAAGACCATCTACAAAAACCAAAGGTTCTGGTGGCCGACGATGAACGGGTGATCGCGGACACGCTCGCTATCATCCTGAATCAGAGCGGATTTCAGGCCACAGCCGTGTACAGCGGCGAGGAAGCCGTGGATTACGCCAAAACCCTTCAGCCGGACATGGTCATTTCCGATGTCATGATGACGGATTTGAACGGGATCGATGCAGCCATCCGGATTCGCACCATGCTGCCCGGCTGCAAAATCCTTTTGTTCTCCGGCCAGGCCGCCACGGCCGACCTGCTGGACCGCGCCCGCGGCCAGGGCCACGAGTTTGAGATTCTGGCGAAACCGGTACACCCGCAGGATCTGCTGGCCCGTCTGCGCTCCTAGAAAGGGGAGCGCGGGCGAGCCGTATGGGCGCACCAAAGCCATTGCCGGCACATCCCCGGGCCGCGCGGAGCTTTCTCTGTAGAATCAGCTTGATCTGTCACTTGCATCACGGTGGGAGGGATCATGCAGGACTACATCGACCTTCCCGTACAACGCCCGGCAAGAAAGAGGCCGACCGGCCTCCTTCTCCTGATCGCCGGGGTGCTAGCAGCCTTAGTTCTCGGCCGCCTCGCCTTGTCCTACTGGGTCGACTCCCTTTGGTTCGGATCGCTCGGCTACGGCGCCGTTTACTGGAAGAGCCTCGGCCTTCAGGCCCTCGTATTCGTCGTCTTCAGCTCCCTTACTTTTTTGCTGCTTCTGGGTGCGTTTACGGTCATTCGCCGCTCACACGAGGGCGACCTGCCGCGGGCGCATGCTCTTGTGCTTGCCGGCCAGTCCATCAGCCTTTCGGTCAAGCCGGCCCTGCGCTGGATCTCCGTGGGAGTCGCGCTTTTTGTCGCGCTCACCTCCGGCGCAACCATGATGGACGAGTGGCCCACCCTGGCCCTGCTTCGCTATGCGCCGTCGGGCGCGGGCGCGGGCGCGCCGGTTGATCCGATTTTCGGCCGCCCGCTTCCGTTTTACCTGTTCACGCTGCCCGGCCTGGAACTCATCATCAACTGGCTGCTTACGCTCGCGATCGCCGCCTGCGCCGTGGCCGCGCTTTTTCTGCTCATCACCAGCGGCTCGCGCTCGCTCCAGAAGCGAAAACTCAGCTACGGCCCTTCCCCGTGGCGAGGGCTGTCCATGACCGGCGCGCTGCTGCTGCTGGTGCTTTCTGTTTCCACCTACCTCGACCGCTTTGAACACCTGCTCGACCACCACACCCTCTTTGACGGCGTAAGCTACACCGACGCTCACGTCACCATCCCGGGCCTCCTTCTGGTGTCGCTGGCGCTGCTCGGGGGCGCGGTCCTGCTCTTTAGCAATGCCCTCCGCGCTTCGCGCGGGCTCTTTCTTGTGCTGGCCGCTGCCCCGGCCGTGCTCGTTTACATCGTGCTGGGCCTTGTCGGCTGGTACGTAAGCAGCTTTCTGGTCAAGCCGAACGAGCTGGTGCGCGAAGGCGGCTACATCGCGGACAACATCACCGCCACCCGCCAAGCCTACGGCTTGGACCGCTTTACCGCGCACGAGTTTCCGGCGGAAACCACCGTCGGCGCGGCCGACCCCGCGAACAACCAGCCGACGCTGGGAAACATTAGACTGTGGGATTGGCGCGCTCTCCAGGACACCCTGCGTCAGGTGCAGGAAATTCGCACCTACTACGATTTTCCCGACATCGACATCGACCGCTACACCCTGAACGGAAAAACCGGCGAGGTCATGCTGGCCGCCCGCGAGCTGAATGCCGAAAACCTGCCCGTAAGCAGCCGCAACTGGATCAACGAGAAGCTCATCTATACGCACGGCTACGGCGTCACCATGAACCCGGTGAACGGTTTTACGCCCGAGGGCCTGCCGAACCTGCTCCTCAGCAACATGCCCGTGCAAAGCACGGTGCCCGGCCTTCGCGTGGCCCGGCCGCAGATTTACTTCGGCGAAATGACGAACAATGACGTGTACGTCAAAACGCGCCAGCAGGAGTTTGACTACCCCCACGGGCAGGACAACAGCCTGACCTCCTACAACGGCACCGGAGGTATCGTGCTCGGAAGCTTTCCGCGCCGGGTTGCGCTCGCCTTTGACCGCGGCGATCTGGGAACGCTGCCGTTCAGCGACGACGTCGGCCCCGAAAGCCGCTTGCTGATGATTCGCGGCATCCGCGAACGGACGGAAAAGCTGGCGCCATTTCTTACCTTTGACGGAGATCCGTACCTGGTGGTCGGCGAGGACGGCCGGCTCTCCTGGATGATGGACGCCTACACCACGGCGGATACCTACCCCTTCTCCACCCACTACCGCCTCGGCGAAAACCCGGTCAACTACATGCGCAACAGCGTCAAGGCGGTAGTGGACGCCTATGACGGCTCGGTTTCGTTTTACGTTTTCGACACAACAGACCCTATCATCGCGGCCTGGCGGAGCATCTTTCCGAGCCTCTTTAAGGATGCCGCCGCCATGCCTTCGGACCTGCGGCACCACGTCCGCTACCCGGAAGCCTTGTTCCGCATGCAGTCCGAGGTCTACGGGCTCTACCACATGACCAACCCGCAGGTGTTCTTCAACCGGGAAGACCTGTGGACCGTGGCCACCGAAACCCGGACTGAAAATGAAGGGCAGCAGAGCGTGGAGGCTATCCAGCCGAACTATGTTCTGATGAAGCTGCCCGGGGAAGCAGGCGAAGAGTTTGTGGAGATTCTGCCATTTACCCCGGCGAACCGAAACAACCTGATCGGCTGGATCGCCGGCCGCTCCGACGGCGCGAACTACGGTAAAGCCATCGTTTACGACTTTCCTAAAACCAGGTTGATCGACGGGCCGCAGCAGATTGAAGCGCGCATCGACCAGAACGCGCAGCTTTCCGGCCAGCTTACCCTGTGGAACCAGCAGGGCTCGCATGTGCTGCGCGGCAGCCTCCTGGTGATTCCCTCCGGCAAGGCCCTGCTGTACGCCGAGCCGATCTACCTCCAGGCGCAGCAAAGCCCCATGCCGGAGCTGCGCCTGGTCGTGCTCGCCCTTCAGGATAAGCTCGCCTACGGCACCAACTTTCAGGCGGCGCTGAGCTCGCTTTTCGGCGGAGAAGCCTCGTCGCTGTCCGGCTCGGAAGCCCCGCAAGCCGCGCCGACCGCTCCCGGCACAAAGCCGGCAGTTTTAGACACACGCGGTTTGATTCAGGAAGCCGGCCGGGATTTTGACGACTACCAGCGCCTGACAGCGGCAGGCAAGCTGGGCGAAGCCGGGCAGAAGCTGGACGCGCTGCGGCACGCGCTGGAGCAGCTGACCGCGGGAGCGCGTTAGCGCAACCGTTGCGGTGAGATGATCAGTCAAAACTGTCCCTCTCTGCTTGCATGTGCCGCAAACAGGGATGACGCCGCCCGAGTACGGACTGACGGCGGGCGGGCCGCGTCTCAGAAAACAAGGAGAAAACCATGGCCATCACTCTTATCAACGCCTTCAGCATTCCGGAAGATCAAGCCGAAACTTTTCTGAACAATTGGAAAAAGACAAGCACCGTCTTGAAGGAAAAGCCCGGCTTTCTTGAGGCTCATCTCCACAGGAACACGGGGCAGGGCGACCGCACTTTTCTCTTCGTGAACATCGCCAAATGGGAGACCCTGGAAGCTCTCGAAGCCAGCCGTCCGGAGGAGGTTTCAGGAGGCAGTGCCGCGGTACCCGGAATCGTAGCCCATCCCGGAATCTATGAGCCGGTCCTGGATCTTCCCTAAATCGGATGGAGGAGTGCGAGACTGCCGCATGGGCGGCAGCCTTGCGCTTCGTTTTTCGCGGTAGCCGGATGAGTGTCACTTACGAACCGACCCGCCCCGCATAGTTTGTTCGAAGCCAATCGCGGTAAGCCCCGGTCCTGACGCCCTCAACCCACTCCATATGGCCGAGATACCACTCAACGGTAGCGCGAAGACCCTGCTCGAACAACATCGTCGGCCGCCGGCCCAGTTCGCGCTCCATCTTCCCGGCATTGATCGCGTAGCGGCGGTCATGGCCCGGCCGGTCGGCGACAAAAGCGATCTGTTCCCGCCTCGGCCTCGGCCCCGGCCGCAGCTCGTCCAGCAGGTCGCAAACCGCCTGCACGGTTTCGAGGTTGGTCCGCTCGCTCCCGCCGCCCACGTTGTACACCTCGCCGGGCCGCCCCCGCTCCAGAATTGTGCAGAGCGCCGCGCAGTGGTCTTCCACATGGAGCCAGTCGCGCACATGGCCGCCGTCGCCGTACACCGGCAGCGGCTCGCCCCCGAGCGCCTGGAGAATGGTAAGCGGGATCAGCTTTTCCGGAAATTGATACGGGCCGTAGTTGTTGGAGCAGTGGCTGGTGAGCACCGGCAGGCCGTAGGTGCGGCCGTAAGCGCGTACCAGGTGGTCGGAAGCCGCCTTGGAAGCGGCATAAGGATTGTTCGGCGCGTACCGGCTGTGCTCGGTAAAGGGAGGGTCATGCGGACCGAGCGAGCCGTACACCTCGTCCGTTGAAACATGGAGAAAGCGAAATCCGGTGCGGTCGGCCGTGGGCAGCGCCGCCCAAAAAGCGCGCGAGGCTTCAAGCAGGCATTGCGTGCCTTCCACATTGGTTCGCAGAAATGCGGCCGGGTCCAGGATCGATCGATCAACGTGGCTTTCGGCAGCGAAATGCACAACAGCTCGGGGTTGATGCTCCTCGAAAAGTGCCCGAAGCAGCGCGTAGTCCCCGATGTTCCCGACCACGAGCCGGTGGCGCTCATCGCCCGCGAGCGACTGGAGGTTTGCCGGGTTGCCGGCATAGGTCAAGAGGTCCAGGTTCACTACCGGGGTGCCCCTATCCCGCAGCCAATGGAGAACGAAGTTGGAGCCGATAAAACCTGCCCCGCCCGTGACGAGAATCGTGCCGCTCCCAGCGGCGCTACTCATCACCCTTGTCGTTGTCGCGCAGGGCGCGCATCGGCATGTTCGCCGCGGCCGCGCCCACGGGCGTGCGCAGCGCCGGCGGCGGCAGCTTGCCCTCCGAGCGCTTCAGCTCGTGGAGGATGTTGCCCTTGTCGCGCGCATAGTCCGAGGCGAGCCGCGTCAGCGCGTAAGTCACGATGTCGGAATGATGAAGGTTCGAAAAGCCCGGGTCGCGGCTGATGTTGAGCCACAGCCGATGCACCAGCTCCACGTCATCCACGCCGAGCGCCGGCGCATGCGGGCCCAGGTTGAAGTTCTGGGCCTGCCCATCGGGAGTCACGATCACATAGGTAAACTGCGGCTTCGGCTCTGGCAAAGACTCCCATGCCTGGCCGATCCGGTAAGCCTGTTCGGCGGTCGTCATGGTGGAGGACATTCCGGAAACCAGCAGCGAAACTTCTAACGAAACAGCAGTGCGTACCAGCGCCGCGAAAATATCGGCCGCCGGCACCACCAGGAGCGAAATGTGCTTGCCGAAGCTTTCCGCGACCGACACGGCTTTGGTGAAGAGCATCTGCTCATGCTCGGAAAAGCTTTGCTCGCTCGGGTCCAGGTACTCCGGGCCGCCCGCGCCCACCATGCGCGCGGTCAGCACCACCACATCCTGCACATCGGTGTCGGTGCGCGCGAGCGCCCACTTAAGCGCCGCGCCGCGGGTCGGGTCGGAAAGCGTCACCAGCACGCCGCCCCGCTGGATGTCGAGGCTTTCCCGTCCGATATTTTCTTCGTGCTCCAGCTGGAAATGCTCCTTCATCTGCTTCACGGCAAAGTGCTGGCGGCGCTTGTTTTGCCGCTCCGACACCGTGAAGATGATAAAGAACGCGATCGCAAAAATAACGCCGCTGACCGTCGCCACGCTCTTGGTAAATAGGTTTGTGACCGCGGTCGTAAGCAGCACCAGAAACACCGACGCCAAACCCACCGGGTACTCGCGCCCGCCGATGCGGAGATTGATCGGCACCTTCCAGCCGCGCTCGCCCTTGTACTTCCAGCGCAGCACCAGCATGGCCAGCGAGTTGAAAGTAAAGCTCCAGATCACGCCGAAGGCATACGCCTCGCCGAGCGTGATAACGTTGCCCCGGCTCACCACGATCGTGAACAGCTGGAGCGCGGTCACCAGGTTGACGATGCGGTAGGAGGTGCCGAAGCGCCGGTGCGGCTTGCGGAACCAGTCGGCCAGCACCCCATCCTCGGCAATGCGCATCAGGACGCCGGTGGAGCCGATGATGGAAGTATTAATAGCTCCCGAAAGAATCAGAAAGCCGACAACCACCACGAAAATCCGAAAGATAATCCGCAGCGTGGCCGGTCCCGCCATGTACATGGCCAGCCCGGCGATCAGATTGTCGCGGTACACCGGGATGCGGGTCGCGTCCGGAATAATCATGACGGCGAGCAGCGAAACCAGCCCCGTAAAGATGAACGAGTACAGGGCAATGACGATGGCGGCGCGCTTCAGATTTTTGAGCTTCGGGTGCTCAATCTCGCGGTTCACCTGCGCCAGCGTTTCTTCGCCGCTCATCGCAAGTACGGAATGGCCGAAGGCCATCATGATGCCGAACAGCCCGAGTACCGATGCGAAGTGCGTGCCGCTCAGGAAGCCGAGCGCATCGTGCGAAAAGTGAAGGTTGGCCGGCACGGGCGCGGGCGGCAGGCGGCTGCCGTTGTGCAGCGCCGTAAAAATGCCCCAGCCCACCAGCAGCACGACCATCACGGTCGTGATCTTCATGACCTCCAAAGCCTTGCTGGTCGACTCCTTAATGCCCTTGGTGTTTTCCCACCAGTAGAAAATCGTCACCAGGATGCAGAACACCGCTGAGGTTGCGTCCATGGGCAGCTGCCGCGCCGTGTGCGCGCCGGAAAGCAGGGCGGGCGGCAGCCAGTTGTGCGTTGCGCCTACCTGCAGCAGCTCATCCAGCAGCCCGGTAATGTACTGCCCCGCGGAAACGCCCGAGATCGGCCCCGTCAGGATGTAGTCGAACATGAGCGCCGAAACGCTCAGCTTGGCAAAGGTGCCGCCCAGCGCTTCCTTGACGACCCGGTACACGCCGCCCCGGGTAAACATGGAGCAGCTTTCCACGTAAACCGCGCGCACGGCGAACGAAAAGAACATCACGCCCAGGATGAACCAGGGCGCGGACTTGCCGACCGCCTCCTCCGCGATGCCGCCCGCGTAAAACGCCGAAGAGCCGAGGTCGCACAGAACCACGGAGGCCGCGCGCCAAAAGGAAATAAAGGTCAGCATCACGGAAGACGCAACCACAAGGCGAACGCGCGTGGAAGAGCCGGAAACGCCGGGCGCGGCGACGGTGGTGCCTGAGCCGGGGATTGAAGTTGTACTCATAGGAGCGGGTGTTTCCGGGCGGGCATCCCGGTAGGGAAGCACTTAAAGGGCAATGACGGAGGCTCACTCATGGTCATCGCTCGCAAACAGCTCTCGAAGATCTTCCGCGAAAGAAAGCGCGACAACCCCCACGGACCCAATGAGTCCCGCGAAGAAAAGAGCTTCCAGCAGCAGAACGCCTCCATGGGCGAGCTGATCCATACACCTGATTCTAGCGCAGCTTCGGCCGGGCACCGGGAAAGATCCACGACCCGGTGTTACCCTGAGCCCGCATGGGTCTTTTCCGATCGGCCGACCTCGTGACCCGTCCGGGCGTTCGCATCCTCCTGGCCGCGGCTTCGGCCGGGCTGCTCGATCTCGCGTTTCCGCTGGCCGGTCCGCTGCCGCCGGGCCGCGCCCTTGTCAGCATGCTGGCGCTTGTGCCCCTTCTTCTCGCCTGCCTCCATCCGTCTGCCGCGAAGCGCCCCCGGTACCTCCGCGAGGCGGCGCTTACCGGCTACGGCTCCGGCGTGCTGTGGTACGGGCTCAACTGCTACTGGATTTACGCGACCATGCACCGGTACGGCGGCCTGCCGCCTCTTGCTGCGGCGGGCATCGTGGTGCTGTTCTCGCTGATCCTGGGCTTGTACTTCGCCTTGTTCGCGTTTCTGCTGGCGCTGGTGCGCCGGGGCGCGGGCCGCCTGCTGCCGGCCGCCTGCGCCGTGCCTTTTCTATGGGTCGCGGTTGAGTACCTGGCCGCGCACCTGACGTGCGTGCCCTGGGATCAGCTCGGCTACTCGGAGGTTGACAACCTCATGCTGACCCGCCTGGCCCCGTGGACCGGGGTGTACGGGATTTCCTGGGTGCTGGCCGGGGTCAACGCGCTGTGGCTGGGCGTGTTCTTTGCCCGCAGCCGCCGCCGGCAGGTGCGCTTTGCCGCCGGCGCTCTCCTGCTCACCTGCGGCCTGCAGGCCGGGATGCTGTGGCAGCGCCCGCCCGCAGCCGCCGGCAGCCGGGCCGTGATGGTGCAGCCCGACCTGAAGGTAGGCGCGGGCATGGCCGACCTGAACGACTGGCAAGGCGCCGGTTGGCTGCAGCACACGGCCGAGTACCTCCGGCTCAGCGCGGAGCCCTGCCCGCCGTACCTGCTCGGCATGCCGGAGCCCGCGCCCCTGCCGGTCACCAGGATTTGCGCGAGACCGACGCAGGCCCCGGCGCTCGTGCTCTGGCCGGAGTCGCCCGCGCCCTTCCGCGACGGCGACATGCGCTTTCTCCTGCTGCTCGGCCGGCTCACGCGCGAAACCGGCGCGACCGCGGTCGTGGGCGCGCCCGCCATCGACGCCCTTACCGGGCAGGCCTTCAACGCGGGTATCGTGATGCGCCCGGACGGAAGCCGCGAGGGCCGCTACGACAAAATTCACTTGGTCCCCTGGGGCGAATACGTGCCGTTCCGCGGCCTTTTCCGCTTTGCCGGCCACCTCACGCAGAACATCGCCGACTTTACCCCGGGGCGCTCGCGCGCGAGCTTCGCCCTGCCGGACGGGCACCGCATCGGCATTTTCATCTGCTACGAGTCGGTGTTTGCGTCAGAAGTCCGCCGCTTCGCCCAAAACGGAGCCGAGGTGCTCGTCAACATCTCGGACGACGGCTGGTACGGCGACACCAGCGCGCCCTGGCAGCACCTGAACATGGCCCGCATGCGCGCCATTGAGAACAACCGCTGGATCGTGCGCGATACAAACTCAGGCGTGACGGCGGCCATTGACCCCTTGGGGCGCGTCACCGAGTCGATCGCCCGGCACCGCTTCAGCGAGTTGACGGCCGACTACGGGTACCGCGGCGGGATGACCTTCTATACGCGCTTCGGCGACGTATTCGCTTGGGGGTGTGGGATACTTTCAGTAGCCGCCGCGCTGTTTTGCGGTCGCCGCGACCTGCGGCGGCGGACCGCTGAAAAGAGATGAACCCATGTTGAGCGAACTTGAGTTTTCCTACTCTCCCGTCCGCGAAAAAGTAGCGGACCTTCGGGAGTATCTTTGACCCGGACGGCCTGAAAACACAGCTTTCCGCCCTGGAAACGAAGCTCTCGGACCCCGCGCTGTGGTCCAACCCCGCCCTGTCGCAGCCCATCATGCGCGAGCGCAAGCGCCTGGAAGCACTGCTGGCCGATGCCGGCGAGCTGGACCGGCGCACCGGCGACATCGACGCCTATTTCGAGCTGGCGCGTGAAGGCGATGCCTCGCTCAACGAGGTGGAAGGCGAGCTCGGGCGCGAGATTGCCGGGCTTTCGCGCTTCGGCGAGGAGCTCGAAGCGCGCACGCTGCTTTCCTCGGAAACCGACCCGCTCAACGCCATCGTGACCGTACACCCCGGCGCGGGTGGCACCGAGTCGCAGGATTGGGCCGAAATGCTGATGCGCATGTACCTGCGCTGGGCCGAGAAAAACGGCTTCAAAACCGAGATGAACGACTATCAGGACGGGGAAGAGGCGGGCATCAAGTCGGCTACCTTTACCGTGACGGGCGAGTACGCCTTCGGGCTGCTCGGGGGCGAAACCGGCGTCCACCGCCTCGTGCGCATCTCGCCATTCGATCAGGCCAAGCGCCGCCATACCTCCTTTGCCAGCGTGTACATCTCGCCCGAGATCGACGACTCGATCGTCATCGACATCAAGCCCGATGAAATCCGCACCGATACCTACCGCTCCGGCGGCAAGGGCGGCCAGCACGTCAACACAACCGACTCCGCGGTGCGCATCACGCACCTGCCGACCAATATCGTGGTGCAGTGCCAGAACGAGCGCTCCCAGCACAAAAACCGCGAAAAAGCGATGAAGATGCTGCGCTCGCGCTTGTATGAGTTCGAGCTGGAAAAGAAAAAGGACGCGACCCGCCGGGTGGAAGACGCGAAGCTTGACATCAAGTTCGGCTCGCAGATCCGCTCCTACGTGCTGCAGCCCTACCGCATCGCCAAAGACCACCGCACCAGGGTCGAGGTGGGCGACGTGGACGGGGTGCTCGACGGTTCCTTGCAGCCGTTTTTGCAGGGCTATTTGCGGATGCGGCGCAACAGCGCACCGGCGGCCGGGGCTGACGCATCCGATGATCTGGAGCTCTAAATGAACGAGCCGGAAACGATCCAGCGGATACTGGCGGAGACAAAAACGATCGCGGTCGTCGGCCTGAGCGACACGCCGGGCCGGGCGAGCCTCGGCGTTTCCCGCTACCTCCAGGGCGCGGGCTACCGGGTAGTGCCGGTCAACCCTAAGATAGAAACCGTGCTCGGCGAGCAGAGCTACCCGACGCTCGATGCCGCGCACGACGCGCTCCGGGCGCAGGGCACGGCGATTGACCTGGTGGATGTATTCCGCGCTCCGTCCTATGTGGCGGAGATCGTCAAGGATGTCATGCGCCTCAAGATTCCGGCCGTCTGGCTCCAGCTGGGCGTCTGCCACGGCGAGGCCGCGGACTGGGCCGACCGCGCCGGAGTTCTCACCGTGATGGATCGCTGCCTGATGCAGGAGCATGCCGCGCTCGCCCGCTCTAAAGAAGGTGCCCGGTCGTGACCTTCACAGCAACCCACACGCGCGCCGTTACCGGCTCTGACATCACGGTGACGGTGGCCGCCGGCGAGAAACAGTCGATCGCCTCGGTCTCGATCACTTTGGACGGGGCAGTTCTGGAAGAACTGGAGCTGGCCGACGGCACGGAAAGCTACACGCGCACATTCTCAGGCACCGGGTCGAGCCAGCCCGGCATGAACCACACCCTGGTAGTATCGGCGACCGATATCGCGGGCGCCGCGCACGGTGCCACGACCGAGTGGAGCGACAGCTAAACCATGGCGATCCTGATAAGAGCGCTGCTTTGCCTGCTGGCCGGCGTGCTTGCGCTACCGGCTGGGGCGCAGTCCCGGGTACAAACGGATCACCTCGCGGTCGAGCTCGTCGTGCCGCAGCAGCAGCTCGCGCAGGGTGCGTCCGTTACCGCCGGGCTGCGCTTCACACTCAACAGCGGCTGGCATATCTACTGGTCCAACGCGGGCGACTCGGGCGAGCCGCCGCGTGTGCGCTGGACTCTGCCTGCCGGCGTCACGGCACAGCCCTTTCTGTATCCCGCGCCGCGGCGTCTGCCGCTTGGGCCCCTCATGGATTTCGGCTATGAACGCTCCGTGACCTTTCCGGTGCCGCTGCAAATAGCCGCTTCCGCCGCCGCCGGTCCCGCGACGCTCCGTGCCGATGTGGACTGGCTCGTATGCCGCGAGGTTTGCGTCCCGGGTAAGGCGTCGCTCTCCCTTGTGCGTCCTGTGATTGCCGCCGGAAGCCGTGTAGGGGTCGACCCGCAACAGAAGACTATCGTCGACAAAGGCCTAGCCTCTCTGCCCAGGCCGCTGCCCGCCGGCAGCCCGGCGCACTTCCAGGCCGATAGCAAAGGCTATACGCTGGCCGTGCCGCTCGGCGCGCAGGCTGCATCCGCAACCTTCTTTCCGGCGGAGCCTACCGTCATCTCCGACCCGGCTCCGCAGCCCGCCGCCGCTACCGCCGACGGCGTTCGCCTCCAGCTCACCCGGGATGAAAATCAGTCGGGCAAGCTCGCGGCCCTCAGCGGCGTCCTGGAGCTGCCGGACGGCCGCGCTTACTCCGTTGCCGCGACCCCCGGGACGATTCCGCCCCCTGTTTCCTCCGGTAACTTTGCGGGCTTCTTGCAGGCAATCCTGCTCGGCTTCGGCGGCGGCATTCTCCTCAACCTGATGCCGTGCGTTTTCCCGGTGCTCTTCATCAAGGGCCTGTCCCTCGTGCAGTCCTCGCGCGAGCAGCGGCGCACCCTGCGCGCGCACGGCTGGGTGTACACGCTCGGCATTCTTGTTTCCTTCTGGCTGGTGGTGGCCGTGCTGCTCCTTCTGCGCGGTTTAGGCCATAACCTGGGCTGGGGCTTCCAGTTCCAGTCGCCCGTGTTTCTCGCCGTCATGGCGCTGTTTCTGTTCTTTCTGTCGCTGTCGCTCGCGGGGCAGTTTGAGCTCGGGCTTTCGCTCACCGGCGCGGGCGGCTCGCTGGCGAAGCGGCAGGGCTATGCGGGGTCGTTCTTCACCGGCGTACTCGCCATGGTGGTGGCCACTCCGTGCACCGCGCCCCTCATGGGCGCGGCCGTCGGCTACGCGCTGGCGCAGGGCGGCTCGGGCGCGGTCACCCTTGCCGTGTTCACCTCGCTCGCTCTCGGCCTGGCAACGCCGTACCTTCTGCTGGCCTACAACCCTGGCTGGACGCGGCTGCTGCCGAGGCCCGGGGCCTGGATGGAACTGCTGAAGCAGATCACGGCCGTCCCCATCTTTGCCACGGTGATCTGGCTGGTGTGGCTCTTTACGGAGTCCGCCGGCGTCAACGCCCTGCTGGGTCTCCTTGCGGGCTTTCTGCTGCTCGGCATCGCCGGCGCGCTGCTGGGCCGCTGGCCTGCGCGGCGCGGCGCTACCGTCGCCGCGGTGCTTAAGGTACTGCTGGCGGCGGCCCAGCCCATTGGGGCCGCGGGCAAGCTCGGCGCGCCCCTGGGCGCGGCCTCTGCGGCGCGCGGCCCCGGCAACGCCGGGC
>CAXTSG010000020.1:0-20536 GCA_964246825.1 uncultured Acidobacteriaceae bacterium
TCGCACCACTTCTCCCAGCCTCATCTCCATTCTGATCGTCATCTTCGTCGCCGTCTTTTACTTTCTTGGCGGAAACGGCGTGCGGCAGAACAGCACGGCCGCGGCTTGGGGTATGGCGATCTACACTTCCACCCCGGTGCTGCAACGCCTGCTCGAACACGATTTTAATTCGACCGTGTTCCTCTTTTTTCTGGGAAGTCTCGTTGTTCTACGCGGCACAGTGCTTACCGCCCGCTGGCGACGCGCCGAAGCCGCCGCGCCGGACCCTCTCCGGCTAGCCGACATCCTTCCTTTTCAATTCAGCACCGGTCTTTCGCGCTCCATGTCCAATCTATGGCCGCCGGTCCTCTGGCGCCGCCTGCAATGGTTGTTCTGGTTCGTCGGGGCGATCCTGATTGCCGAACCCATTTTTCTTGCCGTGCTCACATTTCGCGCCGTATAGCAGTTGGGCATATCAAACTGATGTACTATACCGATGTCGGTCCACTCACACATGCAAACCCTGATCGTGCTTTCGCTGTTTCAGGTGGATGATTTCGGCTTCAGCGAGTGAACTAAAAGACGAACGCAGGGGAGCCATCATGCCCTACCCATCCATCAAGGCCGGCGATAATCTGCTGCGGGATGCGCGGCTTACTTCGCTGGAAATACGACAGGTGCTCAACGAGCATTGGTGGTGTACTTTCACTTGCGGGCAGGACGGCGATGCGCCTATTCCAGTGCAGGAATGGCTGGGCCAATCGCTCGAAATCACCACCACAGACGAAAGCAGCGTCAACCACACGCATTTCAGCGGACTTATTCTATCCGTCGATCTGGTCTACGAGGCGTCCGGGACTTTTTCCGCGCACTGCACCGCGGTTACGTACTCCTGGCTGCTGGATCAGGCACCGCACAAGCAGTACTACCGGGAAAAAACACTGTCCGATATCGCGTCTACCGCGGTCGGCCGCGTCGGGCTTACGTCAAGGGTCGATGCGGCGAGTTCCAAGGCTCTTAACTACGTGCAGTACGGCGAAACCGACTTCAGTTTTCTGCACCGCATCACTGATGACTACAAGGCATGGCTGCGGCCGACCGCGAAGGGTATCGAGATTTTAAGCAGCTTCCAGGCAGGCGTGAGTTTGGAGTGGCACGGCACCCGCGGACTCGGCCTGCTGGACTTCGTGCTGGGGGCACGTTGAAGCCGGCCAGCTTTAACGGAAGCCACTACGACTTCCATGCCATGCAGAGCCGGGTGTTTCAGAGTGTAAGCAAGACGCCGGAATTTTCATCGCCCTCGGCCGGGCTTGCCGGCGCGGTGATCGCGCAATCGCGGGCGGTCATGCCGAACGGTTTCGTGCAGCAGCGTCCGCGCGTGATGACGCTTGCCGACTTCCAAACCTCGATCGAAGACGAGGCTGAACGCGCGCTGGGTTCTGCGATCACGGGCCGAGGCTCCAGCCGGAACGAAGCGCTCTACGCCGGCAACACGGTCGAGATCACAGGCAGCATGGCCGCGGCGGGCACCTACGGGCTGGTCGCCGTCACCCACCAGTGGGACGCCGGCGGCTACGGCAATATGTTTACGGTAACGCCGTGGAAGCACTACCGCAATGCAACGGAGCCCGCGACGCGCACCTGGAACGGCGTGGTCCCGGCGCGGGTCACCGGGCACAACGACCCGAAGAAGATGGGCCGCATCTGGGTGCGGTTCTTCTGGCAGGAGGCGGGCTCGACGCACTGGGCCCGCGCCACCAGCCCGCACGCCGGCCCGGACCGGGGCTTCATGTTCCTGCCCGAGATCGGCGACGAGGTGGCGGTGGCCTTTGAGGACGGGGACCCGGAGCGGCCCGTGATCCTGGGCTCGGTATGGAACGGCGCCCAGCAGGCACCGCGCGCGCCCTTCCACGGCGGCGACGTCGCGCCGAATGACTGCAAGCGCATCCTGACCAAGAGCGGCAACCGGCTCCAGATGGCCGACCGGCCCGGCAGCGAGGCCGTCACGCTCGCGACCCCGCGCCATACCCGGCTGAGCCTCACGGAAAGCCACGCCGCGACCGGCCGGCCGCTGGTTTCGCTTGTTTCGGACGGCGACATCGTGCTGAGCGCCCCCACGGGCGCATCCACTTCAGCACGCGGTGCTAGACCCTATTAATGCTGAACCTACTTGCGTGGTGTAGCTTCTGCATGAAAATCACAGAGGCGCAGTACGAGCGCACCCGCTTGGTGAAGAACTCAGCCCGAGTCTTAGCTGAGACTTTTCGCCTATGCCGCCCGGTACTTGCCTTAACTCAGGCTGCCGCATCGGCTTTTTGCTTGTTCAATAAAGGCGTTTTCGCCCTTCAAGTGTAGCCGCGAAAGGACGATAATAGTGGTATGGCAACAACCACGGCACCGCTCGACACCCGGACTCCCGCGAAGCTGAAAACGGTACGCATCGAGATTAAGCGCCAGGCAAGCCCGGACGCTGCGCCGCGCTGGGAAAAGTTCGACCTCCCCTTGCGTACCGGTATGAACGCGATTTCGGCAATGATGGAGATTGCGGCAAACCCGGTCACGGCGGACGGCCGCGAAACCACCCCGATCGCTTATGACGCGAACTGCCTGGAAGAGGTGTGCGGGTCGTGCGCGATGCGCATAAACGGCAAAGCCCGCATGGGCTGCTCGGCGTTGATCGAAAAGGTACAGGAAAACGGCGTTGTGCGGCTGGAGCCGCTTTCGAAGATGCCCGTGGTGCGCGATCTTTCAGTGGACCGCTCTGTTCTTTTCGAAAATCTGAAGCGCGTGAAAGCCTGGGTGCCGCTCGATGGGTCGTATGATCTTGGTGCCGGCCCGCGTATTACTCCACAGCAGCAGGAGGAAGCCTACCCGCTTTCGCGGTGCATCTCCTGCACCATCTGCATGGAGGTATGTCCGCAGTTTAACGAGGAGACTGGGTTTGTGGGTGCCGCAACCATCGCCCAGGCCAAGCTCTTCAATGACCACCCGACGGGTAAGGTGCTGAAGGAGGACCGCCTTCATGCGCTCATGGGCGACGGCGGTATTCAGGAGTGCGGCTTTGCGCAGAACTGCGTGAACGCCTGCCCCAAAATGCTGCCCTTGACGAAGGCGATTTCAGACGTAAGCCGCGATGTAATGATTCAAGCCGTGAAGGACGTGTTTACGCGGTAAAGCTTTCCATCTGCTTGCCGAGCTGTTTTTGACATGCCTACTAAGGCAGGCATAGAGGGCGGCATGATATGCCGCCCTATGCTGACAGCGTGCGTCGGGATAATTCTATCGCGCTACGGCCCCCGCCGATTGATAATCCAGATTCCGTAAGTCCTGCGGCGCTTCCGCCCGGCTCTTACGCGCGGCTATCATATAGATGAAGACGCCGAACCCTGCCTTAGCAAGAATATCCGCAAGGCTGTAGCCGACCTGGATTCCTACTGTTGCACCGGGCCCGGAAAGACCGAGCATCGGTAGGACAAAGACAACCGGATAGAAACACCAGGTAAGAACCAGAATCCAGCGTGCCGCACTTACCAACCCGCGCGCATCGTCCGGCTGCCTGCCGATCGCGTCCTTGAGGCCTACGAAAAGGTCAAAAACGATGATGGCAAAGGGGATCATGGCCAAGGCCCAGAATACCCATCGGGTGCCGGCGCTGTTCGAAATTTCACCGGGATAGCCGAGCGCCACCATGATAACGGCGAGCACGGCAAGCCGTGTTGCTTTGCTGCCGCTCTCGGTACCCGGCAGGCGCATCACCAGAATAAGTTCTGTAACAAGCAGAGGAACCGTCAGAATCCAGTCCACATACCGGTATGCATCGTTGAACGGCTGCCCTGTTTTGCTGACCACTCCATTTGCGACCGAGTAGGCGGCTTCCCAGCTGTTGAAGATGCGGTAGTAGTGATAGGCCGCGATCAGGCAGACAAGGCCGGAGATGGTAACGGCGGATTTATAGTTGATGGAAACCTGAGAGCGGCTTAGGAAAAGGAAGATGGTCGCCGCTCCAAGTGCCGCTATGGCAAAGGAGAGCGAATTGTAGACAAAGCTGAACTGTCCAAAGGTGAGGTTCTCTAGCGAGTGCATGGCAAGCCTCCCAGCCAAACTTATTGTAGGTACGCTTCTAGGCGTGCCGTTGAATGTATGTCAATAGGAATCGGACCGCCGGTTCAAAACTGCGGATGCTTTTCCACCGCGCGAGATAGGTATCTTATCTTCCGGCTTGCCTTCATACTTGGGCCGGGGACTGAAGAAGTAGAGGCCTACATAGCAGATAAAACAGGTTCTACAGGGTTGCGGTATCTTAGGAGCAGCATGCGCACTCTTCTCTTTGCTCTCGTCCTTGCGCCCATTCTGCCGGCCACGGTCCTGTTGGCCCAGCAAACATCCGTGCCTGCTTCGCCGTCCTCCCCGGCCGCTTCCCTGCCCGACTCCCCTGACCCTGCCATCAAACCGGCGCTCCAGCCCAGCGGGCCGACCGTGGTCTTTGACACAGGCATGGGCCGCATAACCTGCCGACTCTTTCAGAAGGAAGCTCCCGCAACGACCGCGAACTTTATCGGCCTGGCCACGGGAACCAAGGACTGGACCAACCCGGCGACGCACGAGAAGGAGCACGGCGTACCGCTCTATAACGGGACGACTTTCCATCGTGTGATCCCGGGCTTCATGATCCAGGGCGGCGACCCGGTCGGCAACGGCACGGGCGACCCCGGCTACATGTTCGCGGATGAAATTGTGCCGGTGCTGGGCTTTGACGTGCCGGGACGGCTGGCCATGGCAAACTCCGGGCCGAACACCAACGGTTCGCAGTTTTTCATCACGGAAGCGCCGTATCCGTCGCTCGACGGCAGCTACTCAATCTTCGGCCAGTGCGACGACTCCGCTGTGTCCGTGGTAAAGGCTATTACCCATGTGGAGCGCGACTCGAACGACAAGCCGCTCACCGCCGTCACGCTCACTAAGGTCACGATTGTGCCGGAAGGCCAGATAGTGCCGCCGGTACCCGCGCAGCCTGCCTCGCAGGTGCCGCCCGCGGCAGGCTCGGTGCCGCCTCGGTAGAATAAGGCGGAGGAGAACCCAGAATGGCTCGTACACCCGGCACCTATGCCACTTTCCAGACCACGCAGGGCGAGATTGTTTGCCGCCTGTTTGAGGATGTTGCCCCCAAGACCGTAAAAAACTTTGTTGAGCTTGCCGAAGGCACCCGCGAGTGGACGCATCGAGGTGAAAAGAAAACCGGCACGAAGCTCTATGACGGTACCGTCTTCCACCGCGTGATTCCGAACTTCATGGTGCAGGGCGGCGACCCGGACGGCACCGGCATGGGCGGTCCCGGCTACAAGTTCGAGGACGAAACCAAAGGCTCGCCGCATAAGTTTGACAAGCCGGGCAAGCTCGCCATGGCCAATGCCGGGCCGAACACGAATGGATCGCAGTTCTTCATCACGGTTGCGCCGACCTTGTGGCTTACCGGCAATCACACCATCTTCGGCGAAGTCATCGAGGGTCAAAGCATTGTGGACGCCATTACCAAGGTGCCGCGCGGCGCGCAGGACAAGCCGAAGACGCCCGTGGTGCTGCAGTCGGTAGTGATTGAACGGGTGTAGCTTCATGCTAGACGGCCCTGTACAGTTTTATGAGGCAAGATATAGGGCCGCCTTTCACCGGAGGACTATCTATTCAAAGATGCTTTTCTCCTTGCTGCCTGCCGCACTGTTTACTCGAAAGCGATAAGTCAAAGAGAAATAGCCCAGAGTCTCCGGCGCGCCGTGATTGGTTTCGGTCAAGACGGTTCCCGGGAAAAGGTGACCCAGGCCGACATTAAGAATGGCTGAGCTGCTCAGCAGATATTTTGCCGAACCGTCCACTTCTTCGCCGATTTGATCGCCCCTGAAGCCGGCTGCCGGAGCGGCAATCGCCGTGGCGGCTGTGAGTGAATAAAGATTGTCCCGCTTTTGCACCAGGTTGAGAAACTCTCCCTGGAAGAGAAAAGTCAGCTTCTTGGCGGGACGCAGATCAAGATTCAGCCGCTCCTGCCTGATGTTTTGGAAGCCGAAAAGGTCGACCAAACCGAAGGCATTGTGGTTGGAGGGATAAAGCTGATCGTAGGTGCTGATGCGGCCGGTCCCCCGATGAGCGTTGCCCGTGGCATAGTCGTACTCCACCCCGATGCGCGGAGACCACGGTTTTTCCCGCAGCATATAAGCGAGCTTGCCGAAGCTTTCTCCGGCGTGGATGGAATCATTTGCGTAGCTACCCCGTTGCAGGTCGCCGTTGATTTGGTAAGTAAAATTTCCCGGCAGGGAACCTTCAGCTTCTATGCCGAACGTTGTTTCCGCTTCACTCCCGACGTGCTTCTCCGGGGTTGTCACACGAGGCAGGGCACGCACGATCACAAAAGGGTAGATACGTGCTTTGGGTACGGCGGTGACGGTACCGTACCCTCCATGGAAGGTAAGTCCCGCCCCGTGCCTGTCCAGTGACGTCGGATGCGTTGCTACCACCGAGGTGCTGAACAGGGTAAGTGTGCTGCTCTTTCCGACAGTCGCAAAAAAGCCGTCATAGGTTCGGCTGTTGTTGGTCCAGTCGCTGATGCCGAGAACGCGCTCGCTTCCGAACTTCAGCTCGCGCCGGCCGGCGGAAAGGTGCAGCGGGATATTACCGGAACTGAAATGTACGTCGAGAAAGCCCTGCCGCAGGTCAAAAACATCTCGTTGATAGGCAGGAATGAGATGAGTCGGCAATCCAAGAGCGTGTGTATCCAGAAACTGTAGGTAGCCCGTGACTGCCCGGCTGGGTCTTATCTCAAGACCGCCGAAGACCCGAGTCAGGTTGTAGACGCGACCATTACCTTGCCCGTAAGCGAAGCTAGTCTGCCCTTCGACACGGTCGCGCAGCTCCAAGCTGAGCGTGGCCCAGGAGGGTACGGCCTGCCACTCCAGTGATTGCACTTTGACGCGCTGCTGCGGGTAATCCGCGTAGTCCGACTTTTGCGCAAGCGCTGCCGCGGTGCATACAAGAGCCGCGGCAGCGGTCAGGCCGAGGCGCTTCCCTTTCCAAAACTTCCGGTTCATTGCCGCGGTTCACCTCTCCCGTGTAGCTGCAAAACCAGGGTTATAACAGAGTCCGGCATCAAAAATCATGCACGCTCCAAGTCGGTGTCCTCAGGCCACCCCGATTAGGCTGCAAAGCTCCGCCACCGCGTCCGCGCTTTTGCGCAGGGCTGCCTGCTCGTCGTCCGTCAGCTTGACTTCAATGATGTGTTCCAGTCCGTGAGCGCCCAGCTTGCAGGGCACCCCGACGTACAGATCTTCAATGCCGTATTCACCCTGGAGATAGGCCGCGCACGGCAGGATTTTCTTCTTATTTTTCAGAATAGCTTCCACCATTTCGATCGCGGCTGCGGCCGGCGCGTAGTAGGCGGAGCCTGTCTTCAGATATTTCACAATCTCCGCGCCGCCGTCGCGGGTGCGCTGCACCAGGCGAGCCAGCACGGGCTCCTCCAGCAGCTCCGTAATCGGGATGCCGGCCACGGTAGAGTAGCGCGGCAGCGGCACCATGGTGTCACCATGGCCGCCGAGCACAAAGGCCGCCACATTCTCGACGGAAACCTGGAGTTCTTCAGCGATAAAGGTGCGGAAGCGCGCGGTATCCAGCACCCCGGCCATGCCCAGCACGCGCTCGCGCGGAAAGCCCGAGTGCCGAAAAGCGGCTTGCGCCATGGCATCCAGAGGATTGGACACAACAATCAGAATGGCATCGGGCGAGGTGGCTGCAACGCGCGCGGCAACCTCCGCCATAATTTTGGCATTGGTATGGAGCAGGTCGTCGCGGCTCATGCCCGGCTTGCGCGCGATCCCGGCGGTGATGACGACGATGTCCGAGTCAGCCGAGTCGGCGTAATCGTTGGTACCGGTGATGCGGCAATCGAGCCCCTCAATCGGCATCGCCTGGAGAAGATCGAGCGCTTTACCCTGCGGCACACCTTCCACCACGTCCAGCAGCACGACATCGGCAATTTCCTTGGCGGCCAGCCAGTGTGCCGCTGTTGCCCCCACGTTGCCCGCGCCTACCACCGTTACTTTCTTCCGCATCCCCGTCTCCCTTCGCAATCGCCTAGCCTATCACCAGCGCGGGCTTCGGCACAGATTGACCGAAAACCGAAGGCACCGTAATATCAGGGATGTCGCGCGAGGTAGGGATCACCGCGGCGAGATGCGTTTTGCCCCCTCGTTCAATGGTAGGACAGCTGACTCTGACTCAGCATATCGGGGTTCGAATCCCTGGGGGGCAACCAGTTCTCAGGCAACAGAAAAGTTATGCGCCGCGCGCGTTTGACGCAGCCGGTCTTGCGTGAGTTCTTCCACAAGATCCATGATTCTGTGCCGCGAACGTTTGCTCAAAGTCACAAAAGCAAAGCCGAGTTCGACTTCGCTGCGAGGTGCCCGCAGACATGCCCGTACACGGAACGGCAGCTGATTGACCTCAAAGGTCAGCTCCACGATGGTGCCGAGCTCGAGCGGGCAGGCTTGTTTGGTGATGAGGCGGCAGCCCGCCAGGCTCAGGTCAACGATGGTGGCGTTTCTGGTAAATTCAACCCCCGGAAGCAGAAGAACGCTGCTTCCGAAGCATCGCAGCCTGGGGTGCTGACGCCTTTGTTTTATCTCGACCATCGCTGAAATCCTCCCGACGCTCTATACATCGGCAGGATGCCGCATTTCATGAATCTAAATGGGACAACACCTACTCCTCGCGGAGCACCTCAAGCGGCTTCTGGCCCAGGATGCGGAAGCTGGCGATCCAGCCGGTGAGCACGGCAAGGGTCGCGGTCAGCAGAACTCCGGCTGTATCCGCTCTGCCGTCGGAAACAACCGGCACCTCGGCCACATGGAGCAGCAGCCGCGAACGGCCGTTCGCAAACAGCGCCCCGGCAAGCCCGGCCAGCAGGCCCAGCACCACGAACTCGACGGAAAACACCCCCGCGATGCGGGGCCGGGTCGCGCCCAGCGTTTTGAGTACGACCACCTCCCGCACCCGGCGAAAGCGCGTGCTGGCGATGCTGGAAGCCAGGATAACCATGCCCGACAGGATGGAGAAGCCGGCCAGAAAGCGGATCACGATGGTGATTTGCCCGACGACCTGCTGGATGGTCTCCAGGATGTCGGCAATGTTGATGGCAGTCACTGTGGGATAGCTTGCGAACAGCGCCCGCTGTAGCTCCGCGATGCGGCCCGGAGCCATGTGCATGGCGGCATACCAGACCACGGGCAGCCCCTGGAGCTGCACCGGAGCAAAAATGAATTCGCTGCGGCTGGAAATATGCTGGCCGTCAACCTTGTAGATGGCCGCGACCGTGGAAGTAAAGTGCTGCCCGTCGGAGGAAAAGCCGATCCGCGAGCCGATGTGGAGGTGCAGCCGCCCGGCGATGCGGTCGATGACCGCGACCGAGTGCGGATCGCTCTTGGCCCACCATGCGCCCTGCTCCACCCGGATGCCGACCGGAGTATCGTCGCTCCAGGTGAAGGAAAGCGTCCGCCGCAGGTGCATCGGGTACTTTTTGCGGTCAAGCTGCCGCACCGGAGTGCCTTCCAGCGTATCGAGCGAGCCGGTAAGAATAGGCAGGGCCTCAAAGTTCTTTTCGGCCCCGGGCTGCGCCAGCACTAGCTTGCGTACACCGGCGAGCTCATCGGAAGCGATGTCAATGAGAAATACATTGGGCGTGTTGGGGGCCATGGCCTCGTGCATGCGCTCCACAATAGAGCGCTGCATAAGAAAGACGCTCAGGATCAGCATGACGCCGACCCCAAGCGCCGCCAGCACGGCGGCGGACTGGTTGCCGGGCCGATATAAGTTAGCCAGGCCGTGCCGCAGCGTCGAGGGCAGCGCCAGGCGGGTGCGGTTGCGCGCTGCCCGCCGCCGCCGAAGCAGCCCCGAGGACAGCACGAGCAGGATCAGGAGCGACAGAGCGAGCGAACCCGCGAACCAGGTGCCGCCTTTCCAGGAGTCGGACAGGAGCGCGGCGATGACCGCGAGCGCCAGCACGATGGCCGCGACCGCCAATAGCTGCACCCAGCTGTCGCGGAGGCGCAGGGCAAAGTTGCGTAGGCGTTGACCTTCTTCCGGGGTCTCGACCAGGCGCCGCAAAACCACGCTGGGGCGGATGTTGCGCACCTCCAGCAGCGGCGGCAGCGAGAAAAGCATGGTCGTGAGGATGCCGGTCGAGAAAGCACCCAGCACGGGCAGCCACGGTAGGCGCAGCGGCGGGCGGATAGGCAGCAGCGAGCCGAGCACGCTCGGCAGCGCCCACTCGACGGCCACGCCCAGCACCACGCCCAGCAGGGCTCCCGCGCAGCCCAGCATCAGCGTTTGCAGCACGTAGATGCGTAGGATATCGGCTGAGCGCGCGCCCATGGACTTCATGATGGCGATGCCGTCGATGCGCTGCTGGAGGTGTGCCCGCATGGCCATGGCGACGCCGATGGCACCGAGCACCATGGCGACGAGGCAGATGAGCGATAGGAGCCCGCGTGCTTCATCCAGGCCTTCGGTAAGCTCGGGCGAGCCTTCGCGGAAGTCGGCAACCTGCGCCTCGGGCAGGGCGTGTTCCAGCGCGGCGCGGTCTCCGGAGATGGAAGCGTCCAGCGGCAGCTTGAACAGGAAGCGCTCCGTGGAGCGGCTTCCCGGCTGCAACAGGCCGATCGCCTCAACCGCATGGCGCGTCATCATGACGCGCGGCCCGATGCCGACCCCGGCCGTAAGCCGGTCCGGCTCCTTGGCGATCAGGGCAGCGATCCGGAAAGGCTGTCCGCCGATGCGCAGCATGGAGCCGATAGAGGTGTGGAGGCGCACCAGGAGGCTTTCATCCACTACGACCGAGGTATCTGTAAGCGCCGCTGCAAAGGGAACAGACGGCTGCAGCTTCAGGGTGCCGTAAAAAGGATACTTCGTCGGGTCGACCACCTTGAGCGAGACCAGCAGCGGCACCGGGTCGCCCGCGGTGCCGGCCATGGAGGCCATTTCCGTCACCTGCGTCATCTCGGCACCGGTCATTTGGCTGAAACGATCGAGCCGTTCGCGCTCCTCGGGCCGCAGTACCCGGCTCATGCGCGCGGAAAGGTCGGCCGCCAGGATGGAGCGGGCCTGGCCGAGCAGCGTGGTCGAGAACGAGTCCGCAAAGCCGCGCACCCCCGTCAGTGCGCCAACGCCGATGGCCACCGACAGCACAACAAAGACAAATTTGACGCGGGCAAACATGAGCTCGCGCGCGGCAACGCGCAGGGCCGTGCGCCAGGGCAGCGCGGGTTTGAAGGCGGCCACTAGCGCAGCCCCCCGGCAGGCACGGCTTCCTGCGCAAGGGATGCGCCCGCACCGGACGACAACAGAAAATCCTGCACAATAAGGCCGTCCCGCAGGATGACCTGCCGATCGGCGCGCGCGGCAATCTGCGGGTCGTGCGTCACCATCACGAGCGTGGTGCCGGCTTCGCGCTGGCGCGTGGTCAGCAGCTCCAGCACATGCTGCCCGTTTACGGTGTCCAGGTTGCCGGTAGGCTCATCGGCCAGCACAATCGGCGGCTCCAGCACAAAAGCGCGCGCCAGGGCGACTCGCTGCTGCTCGCCGCCGGAAAGCTGCACGGGGTAGTGGTGGAGGCGGTTCCCCAGCCCGACGCTTTCCAGCAGACGCCGCGCCCGGGTCTTGCCGTCGCCGCGGGCGTTCAGTTCAAAAGGCAGCAGAACATTTTCAAACGCGGTCAGGGTCGGGATGAGCTGGTAGCTTTGAAACACAAAGCCGATTCGCTGCCCGCGCACCTGCGCCAGCCGGTCTTCGGCCATACGGCTGATGTCGACCCCGTCAATCAGCACTTGCCCCTCGGTCGGCGCATCCAGCCCTGCCAGCAGCCCGAGCAATGTGCTTTTGCCGGAGCCCGAGGAGCCCATGATTGCCACAAATTGCCCGGCCGGCACCAGCAGATCGATCCCTTTCAGGATTTCCACAGTCGAGCTGCCGTTCCGCATCCGCTTCCAAACTCCGCGTGCTTCCACCATGCCGTATTCCCTCATCCCTCGCAAAGCCGCTTCCTTCTGACGTTTCCAAACAGGCTCCGGACCTTGCGCCCGGCAAAAACCCTTGCCCCGAGACAGAAGAGCGCTGCGGCTACACTGAAATAAGTATGCTCCGTACCCTGCTTGCACTTGCCGCGTTCTCGCTTGCTTCCTTTGCCCAGGCGCAAAAATCCCAGGTCATTGTCTGCTTCGGCGACAGCCTGACCTTCGGCACCGGCGCGCCGGCCGGCAGCTCCTACCCCGATTTCCTCCGCAAGGATCTTTCCGTCGACGGGTACCGCGCGGAGGTTCTGAATCAAGGCGTGGCCGGGGACACCACCAAGGACGGCATGGCCCGGATTGATGCCGTGCTGCGCGCCCATCCGCAGACAGTGGTGCTGGAGCTGGGAGCCAACGACGGCCTGCGCGGACAGCCCGTTCCGGGCATCGTGCAGAACCTGAGCACTATTATTGAAACTCTGGAGCGCGCCCACATCCGCATTCTGCTTGCCGGCATCGATCTGCCGCCGAATCTGGGGCCGGAGTACGTGAAGCAGTTTGACGCCGTTTACCCGGCACTGGCGGAAAAGTACAAGCTGCCGCTCATGCCCTTTCTCCTCCAGGATGTGTACGGCGTTGAGGGCCGGATGAGCCAGGACTATCTCCATCCCAACGCTGCCGGTTACGTGGTAGTTGCCAAGAATGTTGTGCCTTACCTGGAGCCGCTGCTGCGTAAATAGGCCGGGCTAGAGCAGCACGATCTTCGGCTGAAAAAGCGTGCCCGCGACCCGCTCCGCGATGGCCGCAAGCTCCCTCTGGTCGGCAAAGACCTTGATGACCGGTGCCCGGGAAAACTCCGGCAGCGCCACGGGCATGCCGTGGCGCAGCCGCAGGAGCGTGCCGGCATCCGCGGTCACGCCGGGCAGCTCCGGCAGCAGTGTTCGCGGGTGCGGCAGAGTGCTTTCCAGGGTGCCCGCCGCGGCTCGGCGCTCCAGCTCGGGGAGCGTCACGGCTTCGTACAGCGAGAACGGCCCCACGGCGACCCGGCGCAGCGCCGCGAGGTGCGCCCCGCAGCCAAGCTGCCGACCCATGCTGTGCGCGACCGAGCGCACATAGCCGCCGGCGGAAATAGAAAGAGAAAAGCGGGCATCCGCGCAGTCGAAGCCGTCAACCCGCACCGTACGGAGATCGTGGATGGTAAAAGCATCCACCCGGATGCTAATCGGCTGCAGCACGGGCGTTTGCCCGGCGCGCGCCAGCGCGTAGGCCACCTTGCCGCCGACTTTTTTGGCCGAAAAAGCAGGCGGCATCTGCTCGGTTTCGCCCAGAAACGTTTCGGCCAGCGTTTGCACCTGCTTCAGCTTCAGCTTCAGCTCCGGCGACTGCCTTTTGCCGTCGCGCTCGCCTTCGGCGTCATAGGTGTCCGTGCTGTAGCCGAAGCGGATCACGCCGGTGTAGGTTTTTGCGAGCGACCCGTAAAACTTCGCCAGGCGCGTCCACTTGCCCAGCAGCAGCGGCAGCAGGCCGGTCGCCATGGGATCGAGCGTGCCCAAGTGCCCGACCGACTTTTCGCCCGCGACCCGGCGCACCCGCGCCACTACGTCATGCGAGGTCATGCCGCCCGACTTGTCCACCAGCAATAGGCCGTTCATGCGCCGCGCTGCGCGGGGGCATGCAGCAGCGATAAAAACTCCGCGCGCGTCCTTTGCTTTTGAAACACGCCCAGCATGGCCGAGGTGACGGTGTGCGATGCCTGCTTCTGCACGCCGCGCATCATCATGCAAAGGTGCTGCGCCTCAATCACAACGCCCACGCCCATCGGCTGAATAAACTCCTGAACAGCATCGGCGATCTGCCGCGTCATGCGCTCCTGCACCTGCAGCCTGCGCGCGAATACATCCACCAGGCGCGGCAGTTTGCTCAAACCCACCACCTTGCCCTGCGGGATGTAGGCGATGTGCACCTTGCCGAAGAAAGGCAGGATATGGTGCTCGCAGAGCGAGTACATTTCTATGTCGCGGACGATGACCATTTCATCGTAATCGACCTCAAAAAGAGCGCTTTGCAGCAGTTTTGCGGGGTCGAGCTCCAGCCCGCTTGTCAGGTACCGCATGGCTTTGGCCGCGCGCTCCGGCGTTTTCAGCAGTCCGTCCCGCGAGGGGTCGCGGTCAAAGCGGTAGATCAGCTCGCGGTACAGCTCTTCCGTTGATACATCGGACAGGCCGGTTGCCCGCAGGGTCGCTTTCTCCATAGGCTGACTCATCGTGTCCCCGGCGCGGGCTGCCCGCCCGTATAGGTAAAGGAATTATTGGTCGTTTCTTCCACGCGCACCTGCCGAAGCCCGGGCAAGGCCGCGCGCAGCCGGTCGAAGATCTCGATGCACAGGTTTTCGCTCGTAGGCACACGCCCGCGAAAGGCCGGCTGCAGGTTCAGGTTGCTGTGGTCGAAGGGCTCCAGAATCTCACGCCGCACAGTCTCGTCCATGTTGAGGAGATCGGCAGCCATACCGGTCACGGGATCGGGAGAGCCCGCAAGGAGCACTTCCACCCCATAATTATGCCCGTGGCCGTGGGGGTTCGCGCACTTGCCGAAGACTTCGCGGTTGCGCGCCTCGTCCCACTCCGGGCAATGGAGCCGGTGCGATGCGGAAAAGCGGTAGAAGCGGCCGAAATAGACTGTCATGACTCACCGTAATAGTCGGCGAAAAGGTCCGGCATCTCGTAGACGCGCACATGGTGCAGCATGGCACCCGGCCCCACCTTGCCGGCGAGCCGCTGCCAGATAGATACGGCAATGTTCTCCGCCGTCGGCTGCCGGTCGCGAAACTCGGGTACCTCCAGGTTGAGGTGGCGATGGTCGTAGACGGAGATGACCTCGCGCTCCAGCACATCCTTGAGCCACTTCAAATCGACCACAAAGCCGGTGACGGGATCGACCTCGCCGCGCACCGTTACTTCTACCGTGTAATTGTGCCCATGGCCGTTCCGGTTCGCGCACTTGCCGAACCTGCGGATGTTTTCTTCTTCCGTCCAGTTCTCAACCCAGTAAAAGTGGGCGGCGCTCCACTCCGCCTTTCGCGTCAGCAGGATCATCGGTCACTTCCCATGGTTCTCCTTTATCCCTGCGTGGGCACGGTGCCCGTCGGGAACCCTGTATTCCCGACCTTTCCAGCGCACGCGGCCCAGCATGCGCACCCAGTACCAGCTGCTGCAAAGCAGTACGGCAAAAAACGGCAGCCCCAGCACGATGCCGACGGCAATGTCGGCGGCAGCCATGCCCGACCGCGCCGCCCGTTGATAGATGCGCCAAAGCGTGCGCAGCCACAGCACAAACAAAACCGCCCGCTCCCATGGCAAAGGCACCGGGTAGAGAAGCGCCAGAAAAAGCAGGCCCCAAACCAGCAGAACGTCGAGTACGCGCCACGCCGCCAGCGGAAGCGCGTTATGGATCAGGAGAGCGAGCTTGCGCTGCCAACCTTCCCGGAACGCGAAACCGGCCTCCGGGACGACCTCCACCATTTCAGGCGCAGAGCGTGCCCGCAGCCCGGCTTTCCCGCGTTTCAGGGCGAAGGCAAGGTCGACTTCCGGCGTAAGGGATGCCGCTGCATGGCCGTCGGCGGCCCGGTAGGCTGTCGCTTCCACCAGCAGAAACTCGCTGGAAGCGTAGCCGATGCGGCGGTCCGGGTCGTTGACCCGCGCAAACGGGTAGGCGCTGCGCAGCTCGGAAAGAATCAGCGGCAGCAGCGCCCGCTCCATCAACCCGCCCGCGGCATAAGCTCCCTCATACGACAGGAGCTTTACTCCGTGGCGGTCTGCTTCCACCAGGCCGCGGCTCAACGATCCGGGCCGATGTATCGCGCGTGCGCTCGTAAACAGCAGCCATTGGCCTTTCGCTCTTTCCGCGCCGAGGCGGCAGGCATTGCTTTTGCCGGTCCAGCCTTCCGGCAGCGCTTGCGCTTCCAGAAGGGTTACGCTTGCATTGCGAGCCGCCGTCGCGGTGCCGTCCGCCGAGCCGTCATTGATGACCAGCAGTTCCCACTGTTCGCCGAGCAGCCAGCCGGGCTCGCTTTGCGCCGTCAGCGCCCGCAGGCACTGCTCAAGAACCTCCGCTTCTTCTCGCACGGGCAGAATGACGCTGAGCAGGACCCCGGCAGCGTTTCGGGCAGGCCGCGATGCTTTTTCTGCTTGCTCCATCCCCACGCTCCCCTTGTGCGCCGGGTCTGCCGCGGCACTCTCTCTATGATAAAGACGTGACCGCGCGCTGGTTCCTTTGCCTTCTCCTGCTCCTGCCCGCCGGCTGCGATACGGGCGGCGCACCCTCCGGGCTGCTCGGCAAACCCGCGCCCGCGCTCAATCTGCCCCCACCGGTGACAGGCAGCCTGCGCGGCCGCGTCGTCGTGCTCAACTTCTGGGCTTCCTGGTGCGCGCCCTGCCTTCAGGAGCTGCCCGCTCTGGATGCCCTGCACCGGCAGATGCCCGAAGTGGCAATGCTTGCCGTTTCTTTCGACCGGGAAGCGGCGGCGTATGAGCGCTTTCTGCGCCTGCACCCGTCTTCCGTGCCGACCGCGCTGGACGTTACCGGCCGGTCCAACGAGGCCTTCGGCACCATGCGGCCGCCGGAAACTTTTATCCTGGACCGCGAAGGCGTTGTGCGGCGCAAGTTCATCGGCCCGCAGGACTGGACCGGCCCGGAGATCGAGAGCTACCTGCGCGCGCTTGAGTAGACGCGGCTGCGGGCTGGTATGATCGAGCCACAATGACCAATCTGGATGTGCTGTTCCGGTACGCGGAGCACCCGACCGAGCGCACCATGTTCGCCCTCAACAAGTTGATGACGGTTTACGGGATCCGCGCCGTGCGGGTCAACGAGGCCGCGCAGCAGGTGCGCGTTGAATTTGATTCAAGCCACATTACCAAGATGATCGTGCAGCAGCTTCTGCGCCGCACCGGGCTTGACATTGTGGAAGAGCTTTCGCTTGTACCCGGGCAAACCCCAATCGCTTCCAATCCGCCAACTCAGTAGCTAACAGTGGACACCGTTTCGCCCTCTTGGTATCTTTAGAAAGTTGCCGACATGTGCGCCCGTAGCTCAGCTGGATAGAGCGACTGGCTACGAACCAGTAGGCCGGAGGTTCGAATCCTTCCGGGCGCACCATACTCCTCCCTACATCTTGAATTATCCGGCGGCGCGATAGGCAATCACGCGCTCCCACTCCGAGCCGAAGCGGTCCGCGGCGCGATCTTCTTCGCTCATCGGCAGGCACTCATCCCACACCACGCTTAGCCGGGGCACGGCTGCGAGCATCGAGCGCAGTTCCGGGTTGAAGTAAAGGAGAAAGACCTCGCGCGGACGCTCCCTGAGCGAAGCGTCAAGCTGTGCGAGAAACGCGCGCATCACCGGCGCGGCAAACGGGTGATAGACGGAAAGCACAAGCGGCCCGTCCGGCAGCTCTGCCCGCGCCGCATCGCCCAGGATGACGCGCGACGGCACCATATTGCCCGCCGAAGCGAATTGTTGCAGGTTGCGCCGCGCCGTTTCAGCGAGCTCGGGGGATAGCTCCACGCCGACAACCTCCCGAAACGGAAAGCCGGCGGCAATCATCAGCGCGCGCCCTTTGCCGCTGCCGATGTCGACAAAGGTGTACCGCTCCCAAGGCAGGGCAAGCCGTTCCAGCGCGCCGGCAAGCACGGAAGGGGCGATGCCGTAGTAGGCTGTAGCCCAATAGGCCGAGCTTTCCTTCGCCGCAAGGTCTTCGCCGAAGATTAAGCCGCTTGTATCCACGCCGTACCGATGGTCAAACGGGTGGACGGGAGACGCGGGCTCGCGATGGCTCGGCATCGCCTTGCCGCGCAGCAGGAGCAGCGAGCGCCGCCGCACCTCCGCAAAAAAGCCGCCCCAGCCCCGATTTACAATCCAGTGCCGAGCCCGTCGTGGGAGTGCTCCGCGCATACTCTTCCTCCATCTATCGCAACTGCCGCATGGCAACGTTCTTGCTCAAGCCGTAGCACCTCCCTTGCACTCACAGCAACCTTTTCGCGGAAGATTTTGCCGCGTTCCCGCATCTGAAGGAGGCAGGTTTGCTGCCGGCAAGGCAGTGGACAAAGAAGGTACATGTGTCGAAAGCGAGTCCGCTCATCGGCTTAGCCGGCGTGATCGTCGCGGCCCTAGGCTCAGAACTGAACGACCAGGTCTCAGGCATCGCCCTGCCGGACCTTACGGCGCACTTCGGCCTTTCGCACGATGCGGCTACCTGGTTTTCCAGCCTGTATGTCAGCGGCGAGGTGGTGGGCATGGCCACCGCTCCCTGGTTCGCGGTAACGATGACGCTCCGGCGCTTTACTCTTTTCGTCATTGCCTTTTCCTGCGTTGTCACGCTTCTGGTTCCGGCGAGCCATGCTCCAGGGTGGCTCTTTATGATGCGCACCGTCCAGGGTTTCGCGGGCGGCTTAACCATCCCGCTGCTGATGACCACGGCGCTTCGCGTGCTTGCCCCGCCCATCCGGCTTTACGGCCTTGCCGCGTACGCGCTCACCGCTACTTTTTTCACCAATCTCAGCACGGCTACGGCCGCTGTCAGCACCGACATTCTCGATTGGCGGTTTATCTACTACCTTACTGTCCCGCTTTCCGCGCTGGCTGGGCTGCTGGTGTGGCACGGCATGCCGGAAGAACAGCCCAAGTATGAACGCTTCAAACAATTCGACTGGCGGGGCTGGCTGCTGCTGGTCATCTGCTCCGGCGCGCTTACCACTCATCTGGAGCAGGGCGACCGGCTGGACTGGTTCAACTCTCAGCTGATCTGTGTGCTTGCCCTGATCAGCGTCGTCGCCGTTCCGCTATTTCTCCTGAATGAATGGTTTCACGAGCTGCCCTTGCTCAAGCTCCAGCTGCTGGCGCGGCCTAACTTCGCTTACGGCGGCATCGCGCTGTTTACCTTTCTTGTCTTCGGGCTGTCTTCCTCGCAGGTGCCGCTCACCTTTTTAGAAAGCGTGGCCGGGTATCGCCCGTTGCAGGCAGCGTACCTCACCCTGCTGATAGCCGCTTCGCAGCTGGTGCTGCTGCCCCTTTTAGCCAAGGTGCTCGACTACGAATGGCTTGATGCCCGGTGGGTCAGCTTCGCGGGCCTTTCGCTGATCCTGGCTGCCTGCATCGGCGACTCCTACCTCGACAGCGATTGGAACCGCAATCAGTTCTACCTGTGGCAGAGCCTACAGGCCGTGGGCGATGCCATGGTTGTCATGCCCCTGCTGATGATGTCGACCAACTCCGTAAAGCCGGAAGAAGGGCCGTTCGCGTCCGCGCTGATCAACACGCCGCGCGCGCTGGCCGAAGCAGTCGGCGTTTGGCTCATTGACCTGATTCAGCGCCTGCGCGGCAGCTTTCATTCCGAGCACATTGTGGACCGCCTGGGAAACGAGCGCTTTCGGCTGCTTCAAGGGCAGGGCTCGTCGCTCTTTTATCCGGCGCCGCTGCTGCCGAACGGCAGCCCGCGCAGCTCCGGCAGTCTTTCCCAGATGAACGGGCTGGTGCAGCAGCAAACCACGGTGCTGACCCTCAGCGATACCTTTCTGGTTATGGCGGCCCTGGCGGCGCTGCTCATGCTGGTGCTGGTTGTGCTCCCTGTCCGCACCTACCCTCCGCGCATCGCGCTGGCAAAACACTAATTCCCGATAGGCGGAACCGTTATGGCTGAACAATCCGCGTACTCCGAGGCGAATCTTCAGCAGACGCTGGAGAAAAAGCGCGGGGAAGAAAAAGCGGCTGCGGAAAAAAAGAAGGGGAAGCCGATATGGCCCTGGTTTTTGGGGGGCGCGGTTGTGCTTCTCTTTTGCGCGGCGGTGCTTTGGTTGATCTTCGCGCCGCAGCCCCTGGTAAAAACCGACGATGCGCGCGTAGCGGTGCACTACACCATGATCGCGCCGCGCATCTCCGGGCAGGTCACCTCCGTGCCGGTAGACGATAACCAGCCCGTGCGGGCGGGGCAGGTGCTGGTGACTCTGGACCCGCGCGACTACCAGGCCGCCCTGGCCAATGCCGAGGCCACGCTGGCCCGCGATCAGGCGCGCGTGCTGGACGCTGCCGGATCCGTAGCCCGGCAGCCCGCGCTGGTGACGCAGGCGCAGGTGGCTATCCCTTCAGCGCAGGCGCGGCTTACCCTGGCCCAGCTGAACGCAACGCGCTACCGCAATCTGGCGGCCACCGGCGCGGGCACCGTGCAAAGCAGGCAGCAGGCCGAGGCTACGCTCCAGCAGGCGCAGTCCGACCTCCAAAGCGCGCAGGCGCAGTTCCAGGCCGCGCAGGCGCAGATCCGCATCCTGCAGGCCGACCAGCAGTCGGCGCGCGGGCAGGTCAGCATCGACAAGGCGGCCTTGGCGCAGGCCCGGCTCAATCTTTCCTACACCAAGATCACCGCTCCCATGGAAGGCACCACCGGCAATCGCAGCGTCCAGGTCGGCGACTATGTTTCCGCGGGCGGAGCGATGATGAGCATGGTGCCGCTGCGAGAGGTATATATC
>CAXTSG010000020.1:20546-20899 GCA_964246825.1 uncultured Acidobacteriaceae bacterium
CGATCTTCCCCGACCCGTCGATCTGCCGGATCGCGTCCTGGAGTTGCCCGTCGAGCACGGTCCGGTCCACGACCACGATGACCGAGTCGAAGACCTTCTTGTCGTCGACATGCAGCCGGGCCAGCCGGTGCGCATCCATGTGGATGCCTACAATATCGACCTGAACGGAACCGTTGACAGCATTGCGCCGGCCTCGGGCGCGACTTTTTCCATGATTCCGCCGGAAAACGCGACCGGCAACTTCACCAAAATTGTGCAGCGGCTCACCGTAAAAATCCTTGTGAATCCGGACCAGCCCGCGGCCCGGCTGCTGCGCGTCGGCTTTAACGTGGAAACCACTATCGACACGCGCC
>CAXTSG010000021.1:0-2074 GCA_964246825.1 uncultured Acidobacteriaceae bacterium
GGCGTGAAGGCAGCACGCGGCTGTTATTCAGAACCAGCAGATCGCCCGGGCGCAGCAGCCCGGGCAAGTCGGCGAAGCGGCGGTCGGCCAGCGCGCCGGTCGCGCGGTCAAGCGCGAGCATGCGGCTCGCGGAGCGCTCGGGGGGCGGCTCCTGCGCGATCAGCTCCGGCGGCAGGGGAAAATCGTAGTCGCTGACCAGCTCCGGCTTTTCTTGGTCGTCATCAGCCATCGAGCTTAGTGTAGTTTCCCCAGGGCGGCGCAGGCCGCCCGGCGCGCCCGCGCCAGCGCCGCATCCACGGCGGCGCGGCATTGCTCCAGTTCCTCGGCACTCGCGTTCGGAGGAGGCGCGGGCACGGACCGCGCCCAGCTCACCGCCACACGCGACCACGGCTTCGGAATCTGAAAGCGATCCCAGGAGCGCAGAGTCCAGGCCCGCTCGGCTTCCAGATGGAAGCAGCCGATGGAGCCGCCGGTATGCTGCGCCAGCTTAACCGGGCCCGGCTTGGACCGGAAAGCAGGCCCGCGCGGGCCGTCCGCGGTAAAGATGGCAAGCCCGCCGCGCGCCAGCTCCCCCCGCAGCGCCAGCAAGCCGCCCACCGCGCCGCGCGAGCTGGAGCCGCGCACGCTGCGGAAGCCGAGCCGCCCGAGCGTGCGGGCGATCAGCTCGCCGTCAAACGAGCGGCTGATGAGGATGCAGGCGTTATACCGGCGAAAATACCAGCCGGAAGCAAACGTACCCTGGTGCCAAAAGCAGTAAACGCCCCGCGCCGGCAGGGGCGCGGGCGCAGCGCCCTCCTCGGCAACCACGGTAAAACGCAGGGTGCTCCCGACAGCGGCGATGAGACACGCCATGAAACGCGACACAAGAGCCAGCAGCACCCGCTCCCGCAGCGAAAATATCCGGACCGTGCCGCCCTGCGTTGTGCTCACGCCCTATTTTAGGGCGAGGGTGCCCGTGGGCCGTTCCGCGCCTACCGGGCCTCGGGCGGCGCAACTCCGCCAAGCGCTGCGGTACGATCAAAGGGCAATGCCCCTGCTACAAAAGCTGTCGCTTGAAACAGAAGTCCAGTATGTCAAGGGCATCGGTCCCCGCATCGCGGAGTCGCTCAAGTCCAAGGGCATCGAGACGGTGGAGGACCTGCTGCACCGTTTGCCCTTTCGCTATGAGGACCGCCTCCATCCGGTGCTGTTTTCCGAGCTCAAAATCGGTGAAATGAGCAGCGTCATCGGGCAGGTGCGCGGCTCGGCGCTGCTGCATACGCGGCGCATGCCCATCTTTGAGCTTACGGTCGGGCAGAACCTTCAAACGCTGAAGTGCATGTGGTTCCACGCCGCGTACCTGAAGGACAAATACAAGGCCGGCGACTGGGTGGTGGTGTATGGCAAGGTGGAGCCCTCGCGCTTCGGCTCCGGATTCAAGATGATCCAGCCGCAGGTGGAGCTGCTGCCCGAGCTCGCACCCGGGGCGGATCCGGCAGCCGAGGGCGAGCTGTTGGAGGTAGGACGCATTACGCCCATTTACGAGTCGCTGGGCGGCAATCGGCTCCACACGCGCTGGCTGCGCCGGGTCATGCACGGAGTTTTGAACGAGCTGGGGGAAGACGTGCCGGAAACGCTGCCGCGCGCGCTCCTAACCAGGCTGGGGCTGCCGGGACGCGCGCGCGCCCTGCGCGAGGTCCACTTCCCGCCCCCGGGCACGCCGATGTCGCTGCTGGCCGGGGCCCGCACCCCGGCGCAGCAGCGGCTTATCTTCGAGGAGTTGTTTTTTCTGGAGCTGGGCCTGGAGCTGAAGCGCAAGAAAGCGCGCGAGCAGACCGGCATCGCCTTTGCTACCGACGAACGGGCGCGCAAGGCCTTGCGCGACTGCCTCCCGTTTCGCCCGACCGGGGCGCAAAAGCGGGCGCTGGCCGAGATCGCGGACGATATGCGCAGGCCCGCGCCCATGCGCCGCCTGCTGCCCGGCAACCCGGAAAGCGGCGCCGTGCGTGTCGGCCACGCGCTCGTTCAAACCATCCGCGACCCTGAAGTGCTGGCCTGCGTGGATGGCGCGCTCAAGCAGCGGGAGCAGCGCCGC
>CAXTSG010000021.1:2084-20823 GCA_964246825.1 uncultured Acidobacteriaceae bacterium
CCTGCTGCAGGGCGATGTCGGCTCCGGCAAAACGATCGTGGCGGTGCAGGCCATGCTGATCGCGATTGAAAACGGCTATCAGGCCGCGCTCATGGCGCCGACGGAAATCCTGGCCACGCAGCACTATCTGTCCATTCGCAAGCTGCTGGACCGGGCGGCGGAGGTCGGCGGACGCGCTTATCGCGTCGTGCTGCTGACCGGTTCGCTGGACCCGGCGCAGAAGCGCTGGAACCGGCAGCGGATCGCAAACGGCGATGCCGATTGTGTGATCGGTACGCATGCGCTGATTGAGGATAAGGTGGACTTCGCGCGGCTGGGCCTGGTGGTTGTCGATGAGCAGCACCGCTTCGGGGTTTTGCAGCGGTTTCGCCTGATGAAAAAGCCGGGCGCGGCGGAGCCGGACCTGCTTGCGATGACGGCGACGCCGATCCCTCGCACGCTGGCGCTGACGCTGTACGGCGACCTGGAAGTCAGCATCCTGGACGAGCTGCCGCCAGGCCGCACGCCGATTGTGACGCGCCAGGTGACGGACGAGCGCGCCGCGGAAGTATGGGAGTTTGTTCGGAAAGAGGCCGCGCGCGGGCACCAGGCGTATATCGTGTACCCGGTGATTGAAGGCCCCAAGAGCGACCAGCCGGAGCTTGATTTTTCCACAGGCGAGGCCGCGCCCCCGGCGAAAGCAGCCAAGCGCGCCTCCAAAGCGGCAAAAGCGAAGGCAGGGACGCTGTTTGCGGGCCTTTCCGATGCCGCTGCTTTACCGGAAGGCAGCCCGGGCGAAGAAGGCAGCCTGAAGTCCGCGACCGAAATGTACGAGGAGCTGCGCCATGGGCCGCTGCACGGGCTGCGCCTGGGGCTGCTGCACGGCCGCCTGCCGGCCGATGACAAGGACGTGGTGATGCGCCGCTTCGCGCGCGGCGAGATCGATGTGCTGGTGGCGACCACGGTGGTGGAGGTCGGGGTGGACGTGCCGAACGCGACCACCATGGTCATTGAACACGCGGAGCGCTTCGGGCTTTCGCAGATGCACCAGCTGCGCGGCCGCGTCGGGCGAGGCAGCGCGAAGTCGCTGTGCGTGCTGATGACGGGCGGCCGCGCCTCGGAAGCCGCCGCCGAGCGCCTGGCGGCCATGGTGCGCACGCAGGACGGCTTTGAGCTGGCGGAGCTGGACCTGCAACTGCGCGGGCCGGGTGAGTTTTTCGGAACGCGGCAGTCCGGCCTGCCGGACTTCCGCGTAGCAAGCCTGATCCGCGACCGCGCTACCCTGGAGCAGGCGAAAGCCGAAGCGCGGCGGTTTGTCGCCGAGCCCGACCCGGAAACGACGCCCGCGGAAAAGGCGGCGGTGTGGACCGCTCTGCGGGAAACCTGGCAGCGGCGCTACGGACTGGTAAACGCCGGGTAAGCCCGCCGCCCGGCAAGGCGCGGCGGTTTCAGGCTGCTTCCCGCAAGGGCTGCGATTCCCCCAGAAAGCCTTCGCTCCCTTCGCGCGCATACAGCGACAGGTTCACCCGCGCTGCTTCGCTTTGGCTTTGGGCGTCCGCGTGCTGCGTGCAGTGGCACAGGCCGGTCATCTGCGCGTGCGCTTCCGCGTTGAGCGCGATGCCGAGGACGACCAGCAGGCTGTAGATTTCTACGCAGCGCGCGCGGGGAAACTCAAAGTCGATGTCGGCGCATTGCTCGCTAACCGCGCCCTGACTCAACACCCAGCCGCCGCAGGCAACAATCGCCCCGCTCAACTGCCGCAGCTGGGCCGCGGGAGCCATGTCCGTGACGGCAGTCAGTATCAGGTTCCAATCTTCCGGAGTGCATGGTTTGATTTTCATGTGCAGCCTCATGCTGCCTTTATCGTCTCCTTTGCAATTTCCAAGAGGGCTGCGTTCAACAATTTCTAATTCCCGGCAGCGCGGGCGGTAGCATGGGTCCATGGTGATCGGCCTGGGCACGGACCTGATGGAAACCGGACGCATCCGCGAGTCAGTGGAGCGCTTCGGCGACCGCTTTCTCCGGCGCGTGTACACCGAGGCGGAGCGCCGCTACTGCGCGGCAAAGCGCTTTCCGGAGCAAAGCCTCGCCGCCCGCGTCGCGGCAAAGGAAGCAGGGGCAAAAGCGCTCGGCACCGGGATGAGCCAGGGGGTCGGCTGGCAGGACTTCGAGGTGGGGCGCGCGCCGGGCGGCCGGCCGCTGCTGCTGCTGCATGGGCGCGCGCGGGTGGTGGCTGAAGCGCTCAGCGTCACGGCGGCTTCCCTGTCGCTGACCCACACCGACCGGTACGCTTTCGCCGTGGTTCTGCTGGAAGGGTGATCGCCGGGCGTGACCGGCAGCAGGGAACCCGGTAACGAACGGGGGAGTTCCGCGCGTATTTACTTGATTGTCATGCGAAGGCGCTATACACCGTCTTGCGCGGGAGTGCCGCGCTGCTCCCCGGCTGTGCGGCGGCGGGGGCACCGTTTCAGCAGAAGCAACGCAAACCATCAGCCAGGCAGTACAAGGGACAGGTGTATGAACCGGATGTGGAAAAAAGGTATGGCATCGCTGGCGACGGTCGCCCTGATGCAGCCGGGCTTTGCCCTCGCGCAGGGACCCGCCAAGGCGGCCCCTCTCGTCACCATCGCGCCCAGGTCCTCGGACGCGGTGCAAAAGTTTGTCGTCACCCCGACGGCCGAAGCTAACCTCACCCAGGCGCAGAAGCTGGCGCTGCTTCAGAAAAACATCAAGTACGTCTTTGTGCTGTTCCAGGAGAACCGCTCATTTGACTTCTACTTCGGCACCTACCCGGGCGCGAACGGCCTGTACTCGCAGCCGGCCTCGGAAACCCCGGGGCTGACACAGCCGATCGTCAACACGGACGGCACGGTCGGGACGATCTCCGCCTTCCGCATCCCGCTTACGGTGACCGACGTGAACGGCAAGACGGTGCAGATTTATCCGGCCGACACCGACTCCGTGAACCACGGCCATGCCGCGTATGAGCAGAAAATTGATCTTGTCGGCGGCTCCACCAAGAACGACGGCTACGCAGCCACGGAAGAGGGTTTGACGATCACAAACGGCAAGCCTTCCAAGGTTCCCACATTGCAGCAGAAGCAGATGGGCGAGCTTGTGATGGGCCACGTCGACTGCAACACGGCGCCGATCCTGTGGAACTACGCCGACCGCTTTACGCTTTTCGACGACTTCCACCAGACGGTGCTGTCGGCTTCCACGCCGAACGCGATTGCCATGATCGCGGGGCAGTCGGGTGAAACGCAGTGGGTCAAGCACCCGACCGAGGCAACCACCTCGCTCGGCTCGAACGGCGTGCCAGTTGTGAGCGACGGCGACCCGTTCTGGGGTTCGCAGCTGGATACCACGCCGGCCGCGACCAAGCAGCCCGCGAACCCGCCCTCAAAAACGCCTGAGATCAACCTGACTTTCGCTTCGCTGCCGCTTTCCTTCATGGGATCTGAAATCCAGACCACCGTGCAGGGCGACACGCAGCCCGCCGACCTGACCGACGTGGAGAAGGACATCACAGAGATCGCCGGCAACGGCGTGAAGCCGACCAACTGGGGCTGGTACCAGCAAGGCTACGACCGTGAGTTCAACGACACGACCGCGGCCGCTTCGCATGTGGACTATGTCGCGCACCACAATGCCCCGCAGTACTTCGGCTACATCTCGAACAACCCTGAAGTTTCCGCGCACATGCACGGGCTTTCGGACTTCGCGCTTGATGTGTACAACAAGAAGCTCCCGGCCGACGGCGGCGTGTTTTATCTTCGCGGCGGCTACAACAATATCCAGGGCCTCAGCCCGGTGGACCCGAACCCGTCGCTCCAAACCGTGTTCAGCGGCAACGACGACCACCCGGGCTACTCGGACCTGCAAATTTCAAGCGCGCTGCTGGCCGATGAAATCAACCTGATCACGACCAGCCCGTACTGGCCGCAGAGCGCCATCATCATCACCTATGACGAGACGGACGGGCTGTACGATCATGCGCCCGAAATCATCCGCAACTACGACCCGGAAGGCGAGCCGCTCGACCAGGGCCCGCGCATCCCGACCATCGTCATCTCGCCCTACAGCGTGACGCACTCCATCTCGCACGAGGCAGCCGAGCACAGTTCCATCATCAAGTTCATCGACCTGCTGTTCGGCCTGGAGCCGCTGGCCAACCTGCCGGATGAAAAGCAGGCCAAGGCGGACGGCCTCTTGCAGTTCGGCCAGGCTTACCTGGGACCGGCGGACGCGGGCGTGTCGGGGGTCGGCAATATGTTCTCGGCCTTTGACAACAACCGCCTTTCCGGCGCGGCCCCGGCGCTTCCGGCCTCCTACGCGCAAATCCCGGAAAGCTTCGTCAACCAGTTTCCTCAGGCCAACAACCAGGGCTGCCAGGCGCTGGGCATCACGCCGACGGACGCCAACCTGCCCAACACGGTTCCGGCGGACTTCAATCCCCGGCCCGCCTCCAATCCCGGCATCCCGACCTCGGGCACCTGGAAGTAGCTGAAAGCCTCCGTTTAAGGGACCGGTTTTGCCGGTCCCTTCTTTTTTCTGAGGGATTTACCATGTCGGCCTTTCTTAAAAGCACCCTTGTCCTGCTTGCCCTGCTGCCTGCATCCCATGCTTTTGCCGGTCCCGTCCTCGATAAAGTCCATGCTTCCCACTCGCTGGCCTGCGGCGTCATCAAGGAAGAAGAGGATTATTCCCGCGCCACCGACCACGGCAACCGGGCGGCGTTCGACCTGGATATGTGCAAGGCCTTTGCCGTGGCGGCGCTGGGCCCGGGCGCGCACTTCACCATCCACGTCTTCCCGGATGAGCCGAAAGCAACCGCGGCGCTGCTCAAAGGTCAGGTCGATCTCATTGCTTCGGCCAGTCCTTCCGTCAAGAACACCGCCGACGGCATAGCTTTCGGCCCCGTTACGCTGTATGACGGGCAAAGTATCCTGATCCCGAACAATCCCGCGATCCGCTCGGCCGCCGACCTGGCCGGCAAAAAGATCTGCATCGCGCTGCCCAGCGCGAGCGACGCGGGCATCCGCGCCTATGCCGCCCGGCAGCATATTTCCTACATTTGGTATCCGTTTTCGGAGATGGGGGAGCTGGAAGCGGCGTTCTTTACAGGCAACTGCGCCGGGTTCACCGGAGATATCACGCAGCTGGCCAACACCCGGGCTATCGACAAGACGCGCGCGCACGACTTTACCATCCTGCCCGGGACGCTGCGCAAAGACCCGCTGGCGCCTGCCTTTCGCGCGGCGGACCCCCAGTTCGGCAGCATCGTAAGCTGGACGGTTGAAACCCTGATCGAGGCCGAGGAGCTCGGGGTGACGCAGCACAACGTGGATGCGATGGCAGGCTCCGCGGACCCGGACATCGTGCAGCTGCTCGGCCAGCGCTACAGCACCGGCAGCCTGCTCGGGCTCGACGACCGCTGGGGCGGCAACGTGCTGCGGGCGGTCGGCAACTACGGCGAGATCTTTGAGCGCGACCTCGGGGCAGGGTCGCCGCTGCGGCTGGACCGCGGAGAAAACCGCCTTTGGACCGACGGAGGCTTGATGTATGCCGCGCCCATCGGCAATCCGTAGCGCTGCAAAAGCCTTTCTGCAACATCCCGGCAGGGCTCCACATCCAAACCGAAGCCCTGACGGGGCGCTCTGTGTCGGGTTTCTTTTCCCGGCGGCCGGAAGCAAACCCGCGCAGGAACCGGTAGTTTAGAGAAGAGCTGCCCGCGAGGCAGCCCGCGGGGGAATCATTGCCGAGTCAGCAGGAAGTCCATTGGTCGCAGCTTAAAGTCGGCGTGCTGGTGTTTGCGGCCATTGTGGCGCTTACCGCCCTGGTGTTTCTTATGTCGGGAGGCGTCGGCGGAGTTTTTTCACACAAGCTCATCGTCCGGTCCTACTTTGAGGATTCCGCCGGCCTCAAGGTCGGCGGCCCGGTAAACCTGGAAGGCGTCACGATCGGCACGGTTCAGAGCATCCGCATTGTGCCCGAGCGCAAAACGACGCCGGTGGAAGTCACCATGAAGATTGCCGGCCAGTATGCGCCGAACATCCGGCAGGATTCGCAGGCAAGCCTGGAGACGATCGGCGTGCTGGGCGACACGGTGGTCAACATCAGCAGCAAAGCCGCGCAAAAAGGGCCGATCGCCGAGAACGGCGAGCTGCCGACCAATGAAACGCCCTCGCTGACGGATGTCATCAAGTCCAGCCAGGGAACGATTGAGCAGTTGAACACGATTCTTGCCAAGCTCGACAACGTGGTCGACTCCCTCAACTCCGGCAAAGGCTCCATCGGGCAGCTTATCAACGACCCCCGGCTTTATAACAATGCCGTCGGCACGGTAAGCCAGCTCCAGGTCCTGGTGAACGAGCTTGCCAGCGGCAAGGGCTCCATCGGCAAGCTGCTCAACGATCCGACGCTGTACGACCGGGCCAACGACGCCGTCGCCCATCTGGATTCCGTGACCGCGCAGATTGACGCCGGGCAGGGCTCCATCGGCAAGCTCGTCAAGGACCCCACACTGTACAACAATATCCAGCAGTCAACCGCGAGCCTGAACCAGCTGATGGCCGATGTAAACGCCGGCAAGGGCGGCCTTGGGCTCATCGCGAAAGACCCGCAGTTTGCAAGCAAGCTGAGCGACACCGTGACCCGGCTCGACTCGATTCTGTCGCGGGCCGACAACGGCGAAGGCACCATCGGGCAGCTTGTGCGGAATCCTTCGCTGTACAACCATGCCGATGACGCCATTGCGAACGCGAACCACCTGGTCACGGCCATTCGTGAGAACCCGAAAACGTATCTGACGTTCCATGTGAAGATTTTTTGAGACAGGATGAAGGGGCCCACGGCTGGAAAGAGGATGTAAACTTCAGCCGTCGAACCATGCAGTCTGTCCGGGATGCGAACTGAACCAGGTGCGACGCCGGATGCCAAAACATCCGAGAGATTAGCAAGAATTGATCGGGAGGATACAGCAATGGGCGAATCAGCCGTGTTGGTCAGCGAAGAAGAGTATCTCCGGAGTTCATACAGACCGGACAGAGAACTGATTGACGGGGAGCTCAAGGAGAAAGCCATGCCGACGCGGCTTCACAGTTCTGTGCAAATGTTTATTGGACATTGGTTTCTTCTGCATATGGACGAGTGGCGTACCATGGCGATGTCCGAAGTGCGGACAAAGGTAAAGCCGAGTACATTTCGTTTGCCGGACGTTGCCGTAACTTACCTGGAGCGTCCGGAAAACAAACCGCTTGAAAAGCCGCCATTGATTGCCATCGAAATTCTTTCTCAAGATGACAGCTTCAGCGAGCTGCTGAACCGGGCCCAGGACTTATCGAAGATGGGTGTCGGCTGCGTTTGGCTGATCGATCCGGAAGCAAGGCAGGCGTACAGCTATGTGGAGCGCGGATGGTCGGCTACTTCAACCCTTGAGTTGAAGGGTACGCCTATTCTGCTCGATCTGGTTTGGCTTTGGTCGATGATCGACAAGGCCGCTGCCGGAGTTAGAGGATGAAGTGCTTGTCTTACCCTCCGCCCTGCCCCTGCCCTTCTCTGTGATAGTTTCATTCCGTTGCCACGGAGTGTGCTCATGCCCTTCACTTCCTGCCTGTCTCGCGCCCTGCCTGCCGCCCTGTTGCTTGCCGGCTCTTCCCTGCTAGGCCAAGGCTTTGCCGCACACCCTGCCGCCGACGCCGCGCCCTCCGCGCCGAAGCCGGTCCACAGCTTCGATCTTGGCTCCATCGACAAAACAGCCGACCCTTGCACGAACTTCTACCGGTACGCCTGCGGCAACTGGCGCAAAAACAACCCGGTTCCCCCGGATGAGCCGGTCTGGGTCAGCTTTGCGGTGCTGGACCAGCGCAACCAGTACCTGCTCTACAAAGAGCTGAAAACCGCCGCCGACCACCCGAAAACGCCGTTGGAGCGGCAGTACGGCGGCTACTTCGCGGCCTGCATGGACACGGCGGCGATTGACAAGCGCGGCGGCAAACCGCTCGCGCCTACGCTGGATGCAATTCACGCCCTCAAGGACAAGCGCGGCATCGCCCCCCTGCTCGGCGACACCCGCTACGATGCCGGCGGGTTTGTGGGCTTCAGCGCGGAGCCGGACCAGAAGGATGCGTCTCACTCCATCGCCGGCGTTTCGCAGAGCGGGCTCACGCTGCCCGACCGCGACTATTACCTGAGCGATGACGCGCACATGGCGGAGGTGCGCGCGCGGTACCGCGCCTACATCGTGATGCTGATGAAGCTGGCCGGCGACTCGCCGGCGGAAGCCGAAGCCGCCGCGGCCGATGTGCTGCGCATCGAAACCGCGCTGGCCAAGGCAAGCATGCCGCGCGAGCAGATGCGCGACCCGGACAACGTTTACCACCCGCAGCCTGTCGCGGACCTCCTGCTCTTGTCGCCCGCGTTTGATTGGACCGCGTTCTTCGCCGCGACCAAAGCGCCTTCCTTCAGCCGGGTCAACGTGGCGCAGCCCGACTTCTTCAAAGCCATGAACGCGCTGATTGAAGCCGAGCCGCTGCCGGCGCTGAAGAACTATCTTCGCTTTCAAACGATAGACGGCTCCGCGACCCGGCTTTCCACGCCTTTCGACGAAGCGTACTTCGATTTTCACGGCAAGGTGCTGAACGGACAGGCGGAAGAGGAAGCGCGCTGGAAGCGCTGCACCGCAAGCACCGACGGCGCGCTCGGCGAGGCGGTCGGGCAGGACTGGGTGCGGGAGAACTTTCCGCCCGCGGCCAAGCAGAACATGGAGGTGCTGGTGGCGAACCTCGAAAGCTCCCTCCACGACGAGCTGGCAGGCCTTCCCTGGATGTCGGAGGCGACCAAGAAAGAAGCCGAGCTGAAGCTGAGCCAGTTTCGGCGGAAGATCGGCTACCCGGACAAGTGGCGCGACTACTCTCCCGTAAAAGTGGAGCCGGACGACTGGTTCGGCGACGCGCACCGCGCGGCGGTCTTCAACAATGCGTTCTACATCAACCACATCGGCAAGCCGGTGGATGAAAGCGAGTGGGGCATGACGCCGCCCACCGTAAACGCGTATTACAACGGCAGCATGAATGATATCAACTTCCCGGCCGGCATTCTCCAGCCGCCGTTTTACCAGTTTTCTATCGACCCGGCCGTTAACTACGGCGCGATCGGCGCGGTCATCGGCCACGAGATGACGCACGGCTTTGACGACGAGGGCTCGCGCTTTGACGGCACCGGCAACAAGCGCGACTGGTTCACGCCGGAGGACAAGGCCAAATTCAAGCAAATGACCGACTGCGAGGTGAAGGAGTACAGCCGGTTTGAGCCGGTGCCCGGGCAAAAGCTGAACGGCAATCTCACCCTGGGCGAGAACACAGCCGACAACGGCGGCATCCGGGTGGCGTACCGCGCCTTGCAGCAGGTCCTGGCGCGGGAAGGGGAAGCGCAGCGCGGCGCGAAGATCGACGGCTACACGCCGGACCAGCGCTTCTTTATCTCCTTCGGACAGATTTGGTGCGAAAACGCCAAGCCCGACTATCAACGCATGGCGCTCAAGGTCGACCCGCACTCGCCGGGCGAGTTTCGCACCAACGGCACGGTGCAGAACTTCGAGCAGTTCGGCAAGGCTTTCGGCTGCCGAACCGGCCAGCCCATGATGCCGGCGGACCGGTGCCAAGTTTGGTGAGCGCCCGGGGCCGGTGCCCATGGTACTTTTCTAAGCAACAACCTCCCGGCTGAATACAAAGGACCCCATGCGACCGATCCGACTTGTTCCCGCAGCGACACTGCTGATCCTGTCCGCTCCCCTTCTCGCGCAGCTTCCGCTGGCCGCGCCCGGGGACACGGCAGCCGCGCCCGCCCCGCCCAAGGCTCTGCGCAGCTTTGACCCGACCTCCATCGACAAAACGGTCGACCCCTGCACCGACATCTACCAGTACTCCTGCGGCAACTGGCGAAAGAACAATCCGATCCCCTCGGACCAGGCGCGCTGGGGCACCTTTAACCAGTTGAGCGAGCGCAACAACTACCTGCTGTATACCGAGCTGAAGCAGGCCGCCGATACCCCGAAGAACCAGTTGGAGAAGCAGTACGGCACCTTCTTTGCCGCCTGCATGAACGTGGACCAGGCCAATGCGCTGGGCGCGAAGCCGGTCGAGCCGACGCTGGGGGCGATTGAGGCCATCAGCGACAAATCGCAGATCGCGGCGTTTCTCGGCAACAAGCAGTATTTCGGCGAGGGCTTTTTCCGCTTCGGCGTGGAGCAGGACGAGAAGGACTCCTCCAAGCAGATTGCCGCCGTCAGCCAGGCCGGGCTCACCCTGCCGGACCGCGACTACTACCTGCAATCGGACGAGCGGCAGGCCAAAATCCGCTCGCAGTACCGCGACTATCTTGTGCAGATCTTTACCCTGCTGGGCGACGACGCGGCCAAGGCCGGCACGGAAGCCGCGAACGTCCTGACGATTGAAACGGCGCTGGCGCAGGGCTCCATGGCGCGCGTGGACATGCGCGACCCGGACAAGGTGTACCACCCGATGGCCGAAGCCGACCTCCGGCAGCTCGCGCCCGGTTTCAGCTGGCGGAGCTTCTTCAACGGGGTGCAGCCGCCCCCGTTCACTACCGTCAATGTCGCGCAGCCCGACTACCTCAAGACCATGGCGCAGGTGATCGCGGACCAGCCGCTGCCCGCGCTCAAAAGCTACCTGCGCTTCCACGCGGTCAACGGCGTGGCGCCGTACCTTTCGGCTCCGTTCGACCAGGCATCGTTCAACTTCTTCAACAAAACCCTGCGCGGGCAAAGCGTGGAACAGGCGCGCTGGAAGCGCTGCACCGCTTTGACCGACTCGCAGTTCGGCGAGGCTGTCGGGCAGGACTGGGTGAAGCAGAACTTTCCGCCCGAAAACAAGGCCAGCATGGAGCAGCTGGTCGCCAACTTGGAAAAGACCTGGGGCGCGGACATCCAGCAGCTAACCTGGATGTCGCCCGCGACCAAAACCGAGGCCGAGAAGAAGCTTGAGGCTTTCCGCGACAAGGTGGGCTATCCCGACCGGTGGCGCGACTACTCCGCCGTATCCGTGACGCCGACAAACTTCGTCGCCGACCTCCACAACGCGGAGCTTTTTAATTACAGCTATCGCATCGGCCATATCGGCCGGCCGGTGGACGAGAAGGAGTGGGGCATGACGCCGCCGACGGTCAACGCCTACTACGACCCGCCGTTGAACGACATTAACTTTCCGGCCGGCATCCTTCAGCCGCCTTTCTACTCGCAGACCATCGACCCGGCCGTGAACTACGGTGCGATCGGCGTCGTGATCGGCCACGAGATGACGCACGGCTTCGATGACGAGGGCTCGCGCTACGACGGGCAGGGCAACGTGCGCGACTGGTTTACACCGGAAGACAAGGCGAAGTTCACGCAAATGACCGACTGCGAGGTGAAGGAGTACGGCAACTTTGAGCCGGTGCCCGGCCAGAAGCTGAACGGCAAGCTGACGCTCGGCGAGAACACGGCCGACAACGGCGGCATCCGCATCGCCTACCAGGCTTTGCAGAACGTGCTGGCGACCGAGCCCGCGGCCAAGCGCGACGCGAAGATCGACGGCTACACCGAAGACCAGCGGTTCTTTATCGCCTTCGCGCAGGTCTGGTGCTCCAACATCACGGACGCCGCCGAGCGCGTGGCCGCCAAAACCGATCCGCACTCGCCCGGCGAGTTCCGCACCAACGGCACGGTGCAGAACTTCGAGCAGTTCGGCAAGGCTTTCGGCTGCCGTACCGGGCAGCCCATGATGCCCGCAAACGCCTGCCGTGTCTGGTAAGCTCGTTTTACTCCCGTAAAGCCCCGAAGGCAGCGGGACCGAACTTGAGAACGGCGCCGAGAAAGGCCGGCAACCCTGAGAGAACCGCTCGGGGCCGGCCTTTCGGCTGTAGCGAGCAGGCTCGCCCGGGTATTTCGGTTGCCCGTGCGGTTACAATGACTTCTATACCACCGTTCCCTCCGGCCCAGCGCCGGGAGGGATGAAGGAAACGCATGAACCGCACCTTGGGCCGCGCCCTGCTGTTGTCGGCGGGCGTCGCCGGTTTCACTTTGGGTCTTACTTCCTGCAGCAATGACCACACCGTGGGCTACGTGTATGTGCTGGGCGCGCAGAACGCCAGCGCCCCGGACGGCCAGATCGGCGCTTACAAAGAGGACAACAACAACGGCAACCTAACCCCCATCACGGGGCCCTCGGTTGTCGGTTCGGGCGGTACCAATCCCGTGCGCGCCGTGATTCCCGCCGGGAATCGGTTTTTGTACGTGCTCAATGCCGGAATGCCGAGCGCTCCGGACACGAACGGGGTTGTGACCTACTCCAGCTCCGCCATCCAGCTCTTCTCGATCGGCGGCTACGGGCAGCTTTCGCCGCAGCTTTCCTACAATAGCCAGGGCACCGGCTCCGAGCGGCTGGCCATCGACTCTTCCGGTACGCACCTGTTTGTGCTGGATAGGTACGCGAACGTCGGGCCGAATGCCCTGCCCGGTACAGAAATCGGTACCAGCGGACAGTACACCGCGCCGAACGGCTACCCCTGCCAGGACCCTTCGAACCCGGCGATTTTCCATCCGACGGGTTCCATCACGCTGTTCACTATCGACACCACCACGGGCAGGCTGGAGCTACAAACAAACTCCACCAACACGAGCCTCACCTACTTTCCGGTCGGCTGCTTCCCCGTGGACTTTCGCCTGAGCAGCTCTTATCTCTACACCATGGATGGGGGCTCGGCGACAAACAATGACCTGCAAACTATTTATGTGTACGGCGTAACCGGCGCGACGGGCCAGCTTACCCCCGCGCAGGTCAGCGTGACCCACATCCGCAGCGACAATAACAGCAACATCGTCGCCGTTACCGGCGACTCCAACGCAAACTCAGGCATCGGCGCGAGCAAGTATCTTTACCTGCTCGACCAGAACGCCAGCCTTATCTACGCCTACACCTTCGGTTCGAACGGCACGCCGATCGCCATCTCCGGCAGCCCCTTTCCAGAGCTCGGCTCGCAGGGCCTTCAGCAGGCTGCTTCGCAGGTCGGCGGCCCCAACCAGAGCTATACCGACTCCACCGGCAAGTACCTGTACGTGACCAATGCGGGGCCGACCAATGCAAACGAGTCCAACGCGGACGTGGCCAGCTTTATTCCGGACTCTACCACCGGTAACCTGTACGAAGTCGTTCCGGGAAGCGGCTTTATTCTGGGCACGGTTTCCGGGCCGGTTTGCATCTTTGAGGACCCGACCAACCAATATATGTATGTCGCCGGCTCGGTCGATAACAGCATCACCGGCCGCCGCATCAACCCGGCCACCGGCGTGTTGAGCGACCTGAATAAGACCGCCACGGTACCGACCGTGCAAACGCCGACCTGGTGCCTTGCCATTTCGAGCACTCAGTAACAGCAAAGCCCATGGCTGAAGCACGCTGCTTCCGCCATGGGCTTTGCTGTATTTTATCGAATCAGCCATCAGCATGGCGGGGATGTAAGGGGAATACATGAAGTTGAAGCAATGGAGCCAGAGCCTTCTGGCCGTAGCGGCCTCACTCGGCGCTGGAGCCGGCCTCGTTTCCTGTGGTACCAGCAACACAGTGGATTACCTGTACGCGGTCTCGGCAAAGAACAATCCCGGGCAGATCGATGCCTACCGCGTGGATTCGCAGTCCGGCGCGCTGACGCAAATCCCGACAGAGCCCTTCCCGACAGGGCGGAACCCTGTGTCGCTGGTCATTGATTCGGTTCCAAGCTCCGGCGGGAACAAGTCGAACAGCCTGTACCTGGTCAACCACGATGACAACACCGTGGCTCAATACGCGATCGGCACCGACGGCAAACTTTATCATCAGCAAAACGATGTGAACCCTTCCGGCTCCGAACCGGTTTCCCTGACCGTTCACAGCTACCCTTTAAAGGACTCCTCCGGCAAGCTGACCGGCGCTTACGCCCACTATCTGTATGTGGTGGAAACCTACCAGCCTACTTTTACCGATCTTGCCCCGGGCCCGGGCGCTTTGTATGTGTACCTGCTTGATCCTGCTTCAGGGCAGATCGGCTCACCGACAGCCGGCGTGCCGGTAGCTCAGACCGTAAACGGGCAGTCCAGTGCCTTTTTGCCGCTCGGCACCATTCCAACCGGCCTCGGGAACACCCCGTCCAGCGTCGTGGCGACCCAGGACGGCGCTCACGTTTATGTCACAGACTTGCTGGGGACCAATCCCGCGCAAACCGGTACGCCCACCTGCGGACCCGGCCAGGGGGCCGTCCAGGGCTACAACATGCAGTTTGACGGGCAAGGCAATCCCACCGGCGTTCTCCAAACCATTGCCGGCAGCCCTTTCTGCGCCGGGGTCACGCCGTCAGCCATTGCCAGCCACCCCTTTGTTCCAACGCCTTTTCTTTATGTAACGGACAGCTCGCAAAATCAGGTCATCACCTTCAGCATCAACACAACCACCGGCGCGCTCTCCCCCTTGACGAGCAGCCCGACCGCTACCGGCACAGGCCCGGACGGCATCACGGTCGACCCGCGCGGACTTTACGTGTATGTGGCGAATAAGTTCGGAGCTTCCGTAAGCGGCTACGCGGTCAACCAGGCCAACGGCGCGCTATCCGCCATCAGCTCGGCTACCGGCGGCAGTGGAAATCTCAGTACCGAGGCGCAGCCCGGCTGCGTGATTGTGGAGCCGGCCCTGGCCCGCTTTGTGTATGTGGCCGACTTCCTCGGCAATAGCGTCAACGGCTTTGTTCTCGATCCGAACACCGGGGCGCTGTCTGCCACGCAGGGTTTGTTCTATGCCGCATCCGGGCTTACCAGCTGCGTGGCCGCGATCCAGCACGGCAACCACCCGGTGATTACAACCTCAAACCAGGCATTCCCGAACGGCGGATAGTCGGTGCCCCGGAGTTAAGGAAAAGCCCACGCTCCCGCGTGGGCTTTTCTACGCCAGCAGCCTGCGAATCCGGCGCTGCGCCGGGCGCTCGATCAGCAGCAGCGCCGCCCCGGCCCCGGCGGCCAGCAGCAGGTAGCTGCCCCACGGGTCGTAGCGGATCAACCCCGTCCGTTCGAGCAGGCCCGAGCTGTGAATCAGCGCCCACAGGTTGAAGTGCAGAATGTACAGGCAATAGCTCGCCTGCCCCAGCGCCACAAACGGCGCAAAGCCGAAAAAGCGCGCGATGAGGTTCTCGCCCGCCAGCCCCAGAATGGCGCAGCCGAACAGCGGCATTAGAAGGCCGTCGTGCATCAGCACATACGGCACATGCTCGCCGAAGCGCAGCACGGCATACACGCCGCCGACCCCGAGCAGCCCCAGCAGGAGCCGCGGGCGGCCGGCGCGGCGCAGGCGGCCGTCGAGGTCGGCCAGCGTCATGCCGAACAGAAACGAGGGCAGGTGCGGGGGCGGGCTGAACTTGAGCGCCCGAATCCAGAAGCCTTCCGTGTAGCGGCCCGGGTGCAGGTCGCCGTCCGGATGCAGGTACATGTAAAGCAGCGGCAAGGACATGCCCAGCACCCAGAACCCCCCAAGCAGCGCGAGCGTCCCCCGGGTCGACTGCGGGCGGCGCCAACGCACGGCGAACGGGAAGACCAGGTAGAAAAATGCCTCGGTCGACATGGTCCAGGCCGGGGTATTCCAGAAGGTGGCGAGGCTCGGGCTCCAGCCCTGCAACAGCAGCGGCGTCAGCACGACGCCTTTCCAGAAGTCCGGGTGCGCGCGGGCCGACCACTCATCATGGAGCATGCCGAGCGAAAGCACGAGCGCAAAGGCGTATACCGGGTAGAGCCGCGAAAAACGGGCGACCCAGAAGCGCCAGTGCACCAGCTCCCCGCGTCGGGCGCGCTCGCTGTAGTTGTAGGAAAGGATAAAGCCGGACAGCAGCAGAAAGAACGAAACCGATGTATAGCCGTTGTCCACGATGGGCGCGAGCGGCCCGAACCACTTCGGGTTGGAAAAGTGAAAAAAGACGATATTGCAGGCCGCGAAAGCACGCAGTCCGGTCAGCGCGGGCAGCCGGCTCCGGGAGGATTGCGGCACGGCTCCGCCGGTAAGCGGCGCTTCCGGCGAGTCATCTCCCTCGGCCAGCAGGGGCGGGTGGTGCGGAGGGTTCAGCTGGTCACCAGCGACCCGATCTTCTCCCCCTGGATGACGCGGCCGATGTTGCCGGGCTGGTTCATGTTGAAGATAATCATGGGCATACTGTTGTCTTTGCAAAGGCTCACCGCGGTCATGTCCATCACCTTTAACCCGAGCCGCAGGATTTCCATGTAGGTGATTTCGTTAAACTTGGTCGCGGTTTTATCCAGTACCGGGTCCGCCGAGTAGATGCCCTCGACCTTGGTCCCCTTCAGCAGCACATCGGCCTTGATCTCCATGGCGCGGAGGGAGGCGGCAGTATCGGTGGAAAAGTACGGATTGCCGGTACCCGCGGCAAAAACAACCACCCTGCCTTTTTCCAGGTGCCGCACAGCCCGCCGCCGGATATACGGCTCGCAAACCTGGTGCATCTGGATCGCGGACATCACGCGGCAGTGGGTGCCGGTCTTTTCCACCGCATCCTGGATGGCAAGCGAGTTGATGACGGTGGCAAGCATGCCCATGTTGTCGGCGGAAACGCGGTCCATGTTCTGCGCCTGCTCGGCCACGCCGCGAAAGAAGTTGCCGCCCCCGACCACGATGGCGACCTGCACGCCCTGCGCCGCGACCTCGGCGACTTCCCGGGCCACCTCATGCACCCGGGTGACATCGACACCAAAACCGCGGCCCGCGGCCAATGCTTCTCCTGACAGCTTGAGCACCACGCGTTTGTACATTGATTTCGAGTATCGCACGGCATCCCGGCTCGCCGAAGCGCCTCCTGCTCGATACAGTGACTGTGGAGACCCACGGAGGTACCGTATTCCCTTTTTGAGAAAAGCCGCGAAAGAATTGCTGGATGAAGACGGCTGGGAGCCGGAGGAGGTTGCGAGCGCGCTGCGGTCGCTCCGCTTTGTCAACCATTGGTTCGGCGGCAACGCGGTCCACCGCGAGCTGCTGCGGGAAGCAGCGGCCGGCCGCTGGGAGCTTACGGTGCTGGAAGCGGCGGCCGGCCGTGCCGCCGCGCTTTCCTCGGCCGCGCTCGCGCTCCGGCCGCTGCGCCTCCAATGTGTCTTGCTGGACCGCCGGGAAAGCCACCTGCCGCAAGACTGGCCCCGCCGGCTTGCTCCCCCGCGCATGCTCGCGGGCGACGCCCTCGCGATTCCCCTGCCGGATAAAAGCGTCGACGTGGTGAGCAGCTGCCTGTTTCTTCACCATCTCGATCCGGCGGAGGCCGCGGTCTTTCTGCGGGAAGCGCTGCGCGTCGCCCGCGTGGCCGTCCTCATCAATGACCTGGAGCGGACGCGGACCCACTATGCCCTGGCCCGGCTGTTTTCGCTCGTGGACCCGAGCCGGCTTTCGCGGCACGACGGGCCTGTGTCGGTTCGGCAGGCCTATTCCGGGCGGGAACTGGCGCGGCTGCTGGCCGCTACCGGCCGCGCGGGTACGGTGCGCCGGCGATTCCTGTTTCGCCTGGCTGCAATTTTATGGGTCAGGCAAGAGGAAGTAGAGGCGTCCCCTTGCGGTCTGTCGCCGTCCCATCTAGCGTAGAAAGTGTTTCCCCGGAGTTCCTTTGAGCCAAATCGCCGCTGTCGCTTCCGCTCTTCCGCCGCTCTACTACACACAACAACAGGTGTTCGACCAGCTGGTGCAGCACTGGGGCGACAAGCTGGACAATCCCGCGCTGCTGGAGCGGTTCCATCATCGGGTCGGTGTGGACGGCCGATATTTCGTGCTGCCGCTGGATCAATACGCCAAGCTGGAGCGCTGGGGCGAGTTCAACGCGGAGTGGCTGCGGGCAGCCGAGGAGCTCGGCGAAATCGCCGTTTGCCGCGCACTGGCGAAAGCCGGGCTCAGTAAGGAGCAGATCGGCGCGCTGCTGACCGTAACGGTCACCGGCGTCGTGAGCCCGTCGCTCGACGCTCACCTGTGCAACTGCATGGGGCTGCCCGGTGACGTGCGCCGCACGCCCATCTTCGGGCTGGGCTGTGTCGCGGGCGCGGCCGGCATCGCGCAGGCGCATGATTACGTCCGCGCCTACCCGGACAAGATCGCGGTCCTGCTTTCGGTCGAGCTGTGCTCGCTCACCTGGCAAAGAGCCGATCTTTCCATTGCCAACTTCATCGCGACCGGGCTTTTCGGCGACGGCGCAGCGGCTGTGATCATCGCGGGCGACCAGGTTAAGCTGCCTGCCGCTGCCGGGCCGACCGTGCTTGCGGCTGCTTCCAGCTTCTACCCCGACACGGAAGGCGCGATGGGCTGGGATATCGGCGAGGAAGGCTTCAAGCTCGTGCTTTCGCCGGAGGTGCCGGCGATTATCCGCAAACACCTGCCGGTCGATCTCGAACGCTTTCTCGCGGCAAACGGGCTCCGGCGCGAGCAGATCACCTCCTGGGTGCTGCACACCGGCGGCCCCAAGGTGCTGGAGGCCATGGCCGATGCCGCCGGGGCGACGCGCGAAGAGTGCGCGCTCTCCTGGGAGTCGCTGCGCAAGGTCGGCAATCTTTCCTCGGCCTCGGTCCTGTTTGTGCTGGAAGATACCATCGCCGAGCGGCGGCCGAAGCCCGGCAGCTACGGCATCCTGGCGGCCATGGGCCCGGGTTTCTGCTCGCAGCTGGTGCTGCTGCGCTGGTAAGTGCTGCTTTTCAAACGGAGGTTCTATC
>CAXTSG010000022.1:0-10511 GCA_964246825.1 uncultured Acidobacteriaceae bacterium
ACCAGGCCGGAGCGCTGCCAGGCAAGTGAATTCCACACCAGCAGCGGCACGCCGACGATCGACGCCAGGTCGATCAAGGGCCGCGTGCTGGTCTGCATCGGCAGCGAGCTGGGCAGCGCGGCGCTTGTGCGGCACTCGAAGCGCCTGGCCGACCGGCTGCGGGCGCCCTGGACGGCCCTCCACGTTGAGAGGTCCGGCATGGGCGCGGGCGGCGCGGTCCGCGCGCATCACCAGCTCCAGCTTCGCGCTCAGGTCCGGGTCCAGCTCCACCGCCGGGGCAGGGTACAGGCGGGGTCGTGCTGTTTCCGGCAAGGGCTGCAGCAGGCCGACCACGGACTGCTTCGCCGGCCCGCTCGCAATCAGCGCGGCCGTGCGCGCGGCGCGCAGGAGCCGGTCGGAGGAAAGCTCGTCGGTGTAGGCGTAGCCCGTGCGCTCACCCGAAAGCACCCGGATACCGCACCCGGCGCTGACGCCCTGCGCCGCCGACTTGACCAGCGACTCATCCACACCGAGCGAGGTGGAAGAAACGGACTCAAAATACAACTCGGCATAGTCGCCGCCCGCGGAAAGCGCCTCGCCGAGGCACTGCTCCATGACCGGTTCCGTGAGGCCGAATTTGTCGAAGAAATAAGATTTCTGCTGCTGTTCCGGGTCTGTCATAAAGGGAAAGGGCACCTACGGATTGGATGGCCGCTGCGTCTGTTCGATTCCTTGTCTGATGCCGGAAGAAACCGGGTGCGGCGGTCCAATGATCGAGATCGCTGCCTCCTGTTTATGTCTTTTGTACGATTTACATCACAAAACGGCGGCGCTCTTGCTACTATGGGCCCATGAAGAAGATTGCTATTCTCTCCATCGCGCTTCTGTTCTCTGCTTCGGCCTTCGCTGCGGCACCGCACCACCACCATCACCATCACCATCACGTCGCCCACTAAACCGCACCGGCTTGTGAGAGGTGCGTCAGGACATCAGGTATGGCCGCCTCTCCGCCCGGCTTTTCGGAACGCTACCCGATCGGACCTCCGAATCGCCATCCCGAGTTCACTCAGCTTTCCGGCTTTGTGGCCGACATCCGTGCCCTGCCGGAAGCCTTTCTGGCTGTTTATGCGGGCCTAAACGACCCTCAGCTCGACACCCCCTACCGTGACGGCGGCTGGACCCTGCGCCAACTAGCCCACCATGTGGCTGACTCCCATACCCATGTGTACCTCCGCATCAAAACAGCCCTCGTGGAAGACTGGCCCAAAATCCAGTCTTATGACGAAAACCTATGGGCCCATACGGCGGAAGTGCGCGGCCCGGTAACGGACGCGCTGCTGATGCTGCGGTTTTTGCACGCCCGCATCGTCGCGCTGTTCCACTCGCTCGATGAAGCCGGATGGGCGCGCGGCTACATCCACCCCGAAAATGGACCGACCACCTTCGCGCAGGCCGCGGCCCTGTACAGCTGGCATGGGCGGCACCACCTGGCGCATGCCGCCAACCTCAAGGCCCGCCGGGGCTGGTAAGCGGCCTCCGCCTGACGCACTGAAGTACCGTTGCCTCGCTTCGCGGGTGCGTCCATGCTGGAAGCACCTTGCCCTCTGCTCCCTCAACCTCCCTGGCGCGTACCGCCGCGCCTCCGTCCCCGGCCGCGCTGGCCGAAGCGCTGGAGCGCTTCCTGTCCGACAATCCCCGCGCCTCGGTCGTGGAAGACGGTGCCGTGCTTTTTGACATGGAGCGCTCGCGCTGGACGCTGGACGCCGCGAGCGGCCGATGCGTGCTGCAGCTGTGGAGCGAAGAGCGCAACCTGGTGCGTACCGTGGTCGGCCTCCAGGAGCGCCGCGACTGCTTAAGGCTTGAAGTCAGGCGCTTCGGACAGCCGAAGCCGCAGGTGCTGCGCCTGGTGCCGGACCGCGATACCCGCACGCCCAGCGCGCGCGACAACTGCCGCCGCAGCTATGTGCGCATCCTGGGCCGCGTGCTTTCCCGATCGTTTCCTGACCTGAAGCAAGGCGACTTTCTGGCGTCGGCTGACCTGGAACACTCTTTCGGCCCTGCCTATGTTCGCGGCATGCTGGAACGAGGCCAGCGCGCCTGGGCCGTCGTCGGCATCAACGCGGAAGAAACACAAAGCTCCGTGGACGGCATCCTGACGATTGCCGTGCTCTGGCTGGAACACTGCCGCGCGCGCTCGGAAGGCAGGCGCGTGGTCGAGGGCGTCAAGGTCATCGTGCCGGCCGGCATGGCCGCGACCACGCGGGAGCGCCTGCCCTTTCTGCATCCCCATGCAGCCAAGTGGGAGCTTCATGAACTGGACGAGCGGCGCGAAGTGCTGGAGCCGGCAGGAGACCCGCAGGCGGGGAACCTCCGGACGCACCTTCCCGCGACTTTTAACCCGGCCGCGCTGGAGCGCTCCTTGGCAGCCGTGGAGCGGGTGCTTGCCGTGGTTGACGCGCCGGATCGCGCCCGCGTGGAGGTGCTGCCCCGCTCGCCGACAGAGATCAGCTTTCGCCTCCACGGACTGGAGTTCGCGCGCGTGCAGCAAACAGTAAGCGCCGGCTCCTTCGCGCGCGAGCACCGCATCACCTTCGGCGCGGGAGCGAGCGAAACGCCGCTGAATGAGGAAACAGAGCCGGCATTGCGGGATCTGGTCCGGCGGCTGTTTTGCTCGCGGCACCCGCGCGGCAGCACCCGCGACCCGCTGTTTCGCATGGGGGGAGAGCGCTGGCTGGAAGCGGCGCTGCGCGCCGATCTTGCGGATCTGGAACCCGGGCTGGTGCCGGGGCCTGTCTACACGCAGGTACCCGCGCTCGCTTCCTCGGATCGCGGCATGCTTGACCTGCTGGCGGTCACGCGCGCCGGACGCCTTGCGGTGCTGGAACTAAAGGTGAGCGAGGACCTCCATATGCCCATGCAGGGGCTGGACTACTGGATGCGCGTGCGCGACCTGCACCGGGAAGGGGCGATCAGCAAAGCCGGATACTTCGCGGGCATCCCCTTGTCGCCGCTGCCGCCGCGACTTTACTTCATTGTGCCGGCGCTTCGGGTCCACTCCACGGTGGACTCCGTGCTGCGCCATTTCTCGCCCGAGATCGAGTGGCGCCTGCTGGCTCTCGACGAGAAATGGCGGGAGCGCCGGACCGTGATCTTCCGCAAAAGCGGCGGCACCGGCCGCTCCTAGTGAACGGTTTTCATCTTGCGCTGCATGTAGTCCATCAGCAGGTACTCGCCAAGCGTGTCGGGCGTAGTGAAGTAGGCTTTGCCGCGGCACATCGCCGTAACCTTCTGGACGAACTGCATCAGCCCATAGTCGGAGGCCAGCATGAACGTATTGATCATTACGTTGGAGCGCTTGCAGCGGTTGACTTCTTCCAGCGTTTCGCTCACCACCAGCGGGTCCAGGCCGAAGGCGTTCTTGTAGATGCGCCCATCGGGCAGCGTCAGGGCCGAGGGCTTGCCGTCGGTGATCATGACGATCTGCTTCATGTCCTTGCGCTGGCGCTCCAGGATGCGCCGCGCCACGCGCAGGCCCTCGCGGGTGTTGGTGTAGTGCGGCCCCACTTTTACGCGCGGCAGCTGTGAAATCGGCAGCTCTTCCGCTGAATCGTGAAACAGCACCAGGGAAAGCGAATCCGCCGGGTACTGCGTGCGGATCAGGTGCGACAGCGCCATGGCCACGCGCTTGGCAGGGGTAAACCGGTCCTCGCCGTACAGGATCATCGAGTGCGAGCAGTCCAGCATGACCACCGTCGCGCAGGAGCTCTGGTACTCCGACATATGCACATGGAGGTCAGAGTATTCCAGTTGCAGCGGCATCTGGACGCCCTCGCGCGCGATCGCCGAGGAAAGGGTCGCGGTTGTGTCCAGGTTGAGCGTGTCGCCGAACTCATACGCCTTGGAGCCGCCGCTGGCCTCAATGCCCGTGGCGTAGTGCAGCGTATCGTGCCGGCCGGCGCTGGCCTTGCCGAGCGAGCCGAGCAGGTCGCGCAGCGTCTTGAAGCCGAGAAAGTCGAGGCTCTTGTCCGTGACCTCAAAGCGGGCCTCGGTTTCTCCGCCGCCGGCCTGCCCCTGTCCGGGCTCCGCCGATGGGTCTCCCTTGCTCTGGATGTAGTTTTCCTGCTCCATCCGATCCATCAAACTGTCAAGAAACTGTTCAAACTTACCTTCCGCCTGTAACTCTTCGATCTTCTTCTGTGTATCTTCGTCAAACAGCTCCCCCGACTCCATGGCGCGCCGCAAGGCTTCCTTCAAGTCCTCCATGGTCTGGTCGAGGTCTTGAAACTGCGTCATCGGGTTTTGAAAGCCGGAGTCGAGCAGGTAGTCGGAAAGCGCTTCCAGCAGCTGTTCCATGTCCAGCTCGCCGGCGAGGTCGCCGTTGTACTTGGTATACCGAACGCGTTTCATGCTTCCATTGTTACCCCTTCGCTCCAGGCTGGCAATGGAGGGCGCGAAATCGTTTGCACGGCGGAGCCGCCGCCGCGGAGCGGCTCTTCTGCCGTTTCCGTGATCTTGCGGTGTGACACTTTCGTATTAAAAATTGCTGAATTTGCTCCGAAAGTTGCAGGCCGTCCGCTTACACATAGCTCGTCTGTACCGTTACGAAAGCCGCAAGCGCGAAAAAAACCATGTCATAAATCCAACAAATGCTGGGTAAGATCTGCAAACAAGAGTAAAGATGCCCGGCTTGAAAAATTATCAATCAGCCCGGCAACCATAACTCGATTTCTCAGTTACTGTACTCACAGCAGGAGCAGAGCAAATGTATCCATGTGACACCACTCTTCATAAGACTGCGCGCGGAGCGGTTATGGCGGTCTTGTCGGCATCCCTTCCAGCCTTGGCGCAGTCGAGTCCGATTGTAGATACAACATGGGACTCTCCTACATCCACGTCTCTCCAGGCGGCGGGGCGCATCCTGAATCAGACCGGCTTCGGCCCAACCTACAATGACGTTTACCATGTGGAGGCAGTGGGACTCAACGGCTACCTGAATGAGCAGTTAGCCATGCCCGCCTACCAGATACCGCTTGCCAACCCGCTGCCGGTAACGCAGGGCGACTGCAGTACCTATGAATGCACGACGGAGTATTACTGGTGGAACGACATTCTCTTCGGCCATGACCAGCTGCGCCAGAGAGTCGCCTTCGAACTCAGCAAACTCTTTGTCGTATCCGTAGATACAGTCGATCCCCGGTACATGCCGAATTATTTGAACATGCTTTCGCAGGACGCTTTTGGGAATTGGTATAACTTGATGTACGATGTTGCGCTTTCGCCTGCCATGGGCACTTACCTTAACATGGCAAACAGCGGAGCCCCGCCGGCTGGGCAGCAGGCAAATGAAAATTTTGCACGCGAGTTCATGCAATTATTTTCTATCGGAACCATAGCTTTGAATCAGGATGGTTCTGCAAAGCTGGATGCAAACGGCCAGCAGATTCCGAATTACACAGTCGCGCAGGTGCAGAACTTTGCGCTGGCTTATACAGGATGGACCTTTGCGCGGCCGGACTGCTCCATGCCGTCTGTTCAGCAGTACTACTGGTATGAAACTCCTCCCGGACAAAACTGCCCGATGATGGCGTTTCCGGGTCTTCACAGCACGGTGCAGAAGACGCTTCTGCGTGGAACCGTTCTTCCGGCAGGTCAAAGCGCACAACAGGATTTAACCGCCGCGATCAAAAATATTTTCAATGACCCGTCTCTTCCGCCCTTTGTTTCGCGGCGCCTTATCCAGGCGCTTGTGAAGAGCAATCCTTCGCCGGCGTACATCAGCAGAGTCGCCGCGGTTTTCATCAACAACGGCGCCGGTGTTCGCGGTGATATGCCGTCCATCCTGCGGGCTATACTGCTCGACCCGGAAGCACGGGCGCACGCTGTACCGCCCTACCGCGACCCAAACGGAGGAAGGCTGCGGGACCCTATTCTCTGGTGGTCCTCCGTCATGCGCACCATGCAGGGAAACATCAACGCAACGCTGCCGAATGTTGGGTTTTTCGAGAACATTTTCGCTCAGTGGCTGGCCGGTATGGATGAAACACCTCACGATGCTCCAAGCGTCTTTGGTTACTACTCGCCCGATTACCAGGTGCAGGGAACAAACCTGTTCGGGCCGGAGTTCCAGAACGAAAACGGCCATACTGTCGCGATCATGGCGCAGCATATGGAAGATGCGCTCAACAATCATTTCGACAACATCAATCCAAGCGATACTGAGTTCACCTTAAATCTTGGCCCGGGCAGCCTGTGGTACGCCACCGCGTCGCAGAACAGCACAACCGATCTGGTCCAGGTGCTCGATGCGCTGCTGATGCACGGCACCATGACCCAGGATATGTTCCAGGCCATTGTGAATGCGGTCAGCCTGGACTCCCCGCAGGTGAGGGTGGAATCGGCCGTCTACCTCATCGTGACGTCCCCGCAGTACAGGATGCAGATGTAGCTCCTCACCCCAACACTATTGATTTCGGAGAAAAACAATGGAACGCAGGAATTTTATCAAAACCGCGTCGTGGGGAGCCCTTGCTCAATTGGCGGGACTCTCGCCCCTTCGCTCCATGGCTGCCCTGGCGCAAAGCTCCTCCTCCAGCGACTACAAGGCGATCGTGTGCCTGTTCCTTCGCGGCGGCAATGACAGCAACAATATGCTTGTTCCTTTGAGCGGAGCCCAATACACCGCTTACAGCAATGCGCGAGGCGCAAACGGGGTAGCACAAAGCCAACTGCTTGCCCTGAACAACTCCAATCTGGGCTTAAACCCGGCATTTACGAATCTCAGTCAGGCATTCAACTCTGGACACGCCGCGATGATTGCCAATGTCGGGCCGCTGGTGCAGCCGACGACCCCGGCCCAGTATCGCGCCGCCAGCGTGCAGCTGCCGCGATCGCTTATGGCGCATGATGACCAGCAGCAAACATGGGAGAGCGGCGCATACACTCCCGGCGTCGGATCCAGCTGGTCAGGTCTGGCCGCGGATTTACTTACCCCCACTTACAACTCCTCAAACATGCCGATGGTAACCCTGCTCGGCGAAGCCACCAATTTCGGCCGCGGCAACAGCTCGGTACCGTTTACCGCGGGCGGCTCGGCGCAGCAGGCGAGCTTCTGGTGTGCCGAAGGCTTGGCCTGCTATCCGCGAAACACGGCAGCGCAGCAGCTGTTGACTTTCCACAATGGGGTAAACCTGCTCCAGGCGGATCAGCAGGTTTACCAGCAGGCCATCACTTACAATAATTTCTACAACGGCATCCTGAGCAGCGCGCAGCCCTTTAAAACCAGCTTCAACAACGCCAATCCTCTGTCGCCGGCGCTTTACACGGTGGCAACCATGATGCAGCTGCGAAGCCAAATCGGAGCACGGCGGCAGATTTTCCTTATCGACGCGGAGGGTTTTGACACCCATGCAGCCCAGGCTTCAGCTCAGCCGCAGCTCTACTCCATGATTGACAATGCTCTCGGTACGTTTATCCAGGTCATGCAGGAGCTTGGCCTCTACAACGATGTCACGCTCTTCACCGCTTCCGATTTTTCACGCACTTTGCAGATGAACAGCGTCGGCGGCTCTGACCATGCCTGGGGCGGCCACCACTTTGTCCTGGGTGGAGCAGTGAAGGGCGGCAAGGTTTACGGCTCGTTGCCCAATCTGCAAATCAACGGTCCTGATGACCTGGACGGAACCGGGCGCTTTGTTCCTACCACTGCTTTGTCGCAGTACAGCGCCACGTTGGCTTCCTGGTTCGGCGTTCCGGCTTCCGCGCTTAACGGCATGCTGCCGGGCTTGTCCAACTTTTCCACCAACAATCTCGGCTTCGTGTAGTCCGCGGCCGCGGCAACAAGGGCCTCGCTTGCGCGAGGCCCTTGTTGCTGCACAGAAATTAGTTCAACCCGCCGCGCTTTGACCGGCGATTCTGCCAAGCCTCATACGCCTGCTCATCATTGCCCTCCGAGGCGCGTTCTCCGCGCCGGGTCTTTTCCCCGGCTGAAAAGCCGCGCTCCTCGCTGCGGCTCAGGCGGCGATGCGCCACCATGCCTTCCAGCAGGAACTCAGCCGCGGCCACCACCCGCTGCGAGGCGTCCGCCCCTTTCACGCCGAGTGGAGCCAGCTTGTCGAAGAGCCCTTGAATCTGCTTTAACTCCTCCAAAGTAGCGGAGGTCGAGGAGCTGTCCTCCACCTTGAGGCTGCCGCCCAGGTTGAACCACTGCTCAATCTGCTGCGTGTTGGTTTCGGCAAAGTAGCGGTCATACACCGTGCCGAGCGCCGTGCGGATCAGCTCGCGCACCACCACGTCGGCCCCGCGCATTTCACCCTCGTACTCCAGCTCGATCTTGCCGGTAATGCCCGGCATGGCCGTGTACAGGTCGCCGATGCGCGGCAGCACCAGCGACTCCCCGTGAAGCAGCGCGCGCCGCTCCGCGTTGGACACCACCAGCTCCATGGTCGAAATAGGCAGCCGCTGCGACACGCCCGAGCGCTTGTCCACCCGCTTGTCCGTGCGCGCCGTAAACGCTACCTGCTCCACAATCTCCCGCAGGTACTGCGGTATTTCAATCTGGCTCGCGGCGCGGGCGGCCCAGGCTTCCTGCTCTGTAATAGCCATGCCTTCGGCCAGCGTTTCCGGGTAGTGGGTGCGGATTTCCGAGCCGATACGGTCTTTCAGCGGCGTCACGATCTTGCCGCGTGCCGTGTAGTCCTCGGGATTCGCGCTGAACACAATGGCCACATCCAGCTTCAAACGGACAGGGTAGCCCTTAATCTGGACGTCGCCCTCCTGCATGATGTTGAACAGCGCCACCTGAATCTTGCCCGCCAGGTCCGGCACTTCATTGATGGCGAAGATGCCGCGGTTGGCGCGCGGCAGCAGCCCGTAATGCATGGTCAGCTCGTTCGACAAATCCTGCCCGCCGCGCGCGGCCTTGATCGGGTCCAAATCGCCGACCAGGTCGGCGACGGTGACGTCCGGCGTTGCCAGCTTTTCGACATAGCGGTCGTCGCGGCTCATCCAAGCGATCGGCGTGTGGTCGCCGTGCGCGGCGATCAACTCCCGGGAATGCTTGGCCAGCGGATTCCATGGATTGTCTCGGATTTCCGAGCCGGCGATGTAAGGCGCCCACTCATCCAGAAGATGCGTCAAGGAGCGCAGGATGCGGCTTTTGGCCTGCCCGCGCAGGCCCAGCAGAATGAAGTTGTGCCGCGACAGCACGGCATTGACAATCTGCGGCACGACGGTATCTTCATAGCCCACGATGCCCGGAAAGATCGGCTCCGCCCTGCCGCCGCGCTCGCGCAGCCGCGCAATCAGGTTCTCCCGAAGCTCATCCTTGACCGAGCGGGTCCGCAGCCGGGCCTCGCCGTACAGCGGATGAGAGCGCAGTTCGCCCAGCGTCTTGGGCAGGGAAGTGTCAGCAATAGGGGAAGCGGCGGCTTGGCTGGGCGGCATAGTTTTAACAACTCCTGGAAAGCGAAAAGGAAGGCAGTGCGGCGCTAACCGACGCGCGCTCCGACCGCGGTACATCTATGAAGAAATGGCAGCGGACATCACCAGAATAAATGAGGAGGCTCCCGGTGTTCGGCTCTACCTCTAAAGCCGGTTTCCGCCGGCCGGAAAGCGCCCGGCTTACATGATGTGTTTATGGCCGTTTCGGGAGCCGTTCGCGCCCGCTTGCGAGCCCATGCGCAGCTTCGGCAGGATTTCCCGATAAAACTCACGCAGCAGGGAAGTCCGCTCCCGATCCGACCGGGTCACCAGCAGCTGCTGCTTAAAGCCGAGATCAGCCGGCAGCTCCCATGCCAGCTGAAACGAAAGAGCCTTATCCAGGTTCATTGAATAGCTTTCCCGTCCAATGCCGGCCAAAGCCAGCACCTCCAGGTGCAGCGCCACGCACTCGGCGCGCTCTTCGCGCGTTGCTTCCAACGGCTCATCGTCGAAAAAATCGACCTCCGCCTGCAAAAACGCCCGCGACGTATCCAGCTGCTCAATCTCGAACCGCTGCTGCCCCTCGCATAGAATGTCGATGCAGCCGTCCGGGTAGCTCCGCAGCACCTTGGCAATCACCGCCGTACAGCCGGCAATGGCGAGTCCTTCGCGCTGTGCCCGCACGACGCCGAACTGAAGAGTGCCGGACAAACACTCGCCGACCATGTCGCGGTACCTTTCCTCAAAGATGTGCAACGGCAGGGGTACGCCCGGGAAAAGGACCACGTCGAGAGGGAACAAGGCGATTTTCATTGGAAATAAGTGCCTTTCGGGCCAGGTCGCCAGTGTTCAAGCCGCGCCGAGCAAGCAAACATGCAACAGGGGAAAGGGATGGTTGAACTCGGAGGATGGTTCCTCGCTTCTGTTGCTTCACTCTCGCATGCCCATTCGTGTTTCGTTAAGTGTCGAGTTCCAGCTCATCAAGCATGCTCTGCATCTCGCCTTGAGCGTGGGTGTTTCCTGTGCGCCGGGCGCTTGCGATGCCCAGCTGAAGGTGCTGTTTTGCCTGTGCGGTCTGCCCGGCGCGCGCCAGGGTTTGCGCCGCCATGAAGTAG
>CAXTSG010000022.1:10521-16115 GCA_964246825.1 uncultured Acidobacteriaceae bacterium
CGGGGGTGTACTCTGGATGATCGTGGAGCAGGGTCGCAAACTCTGCGAGGGAGGCCGCGGTCTGTTCCCGGCTCGCCAGCTCCATGGCAAGCCCGTATCGGGCAAACGCGTCCTTCGGATTGGTTTGCAGAATCTCCTGGAGCATGGCGACCTTGTCCATAAAAGACGGTTCCCTTTTCGTGCCGGTGAGCATTTCCCTTGTACTAGATTCAGGGAACAGCTGAAGGAAGCACCGGGGATAACAACGACTTGCAACGCTTGAAACTCAAACTCATATTCTATCCGCCGGAGATTGTTCACCCTGTGAAAGGACGCCGTGACGCCTACCAAAGCATCCTCCCCTGAGACCCTGCCCGAGCCTGCCCGCAGCTCCCGCGCTTCCCAGTCGGAAATGACGGAGCTGGTGCTGCCGAACGACGCCAATACGCTCGGCAACCTCCTGGGCGGCAGGCTGATGCACTTCATCGACCTGGTCGCGGCCATGGCCGCTTACCGGCATGCGCGTACCCATGTGGTCACCGCCGCCATGGACCACATCGATTTCATCGCGCCGGTTCACGTCGGCGACCTGCTCATCCTCAAGTCGAGAGTCAACCGCGGATACCGCACCTCCATGGAGGTCGGCGTCAAGGTTTGGGCTGAAAACGCGATTGAAGGCTCGCATCGGCATGTTGCTTCAGCGTATCTGACTTTTGTCGCCGTGGACGCCAAGGGGACGCCGGTTCCCATCCCACAACTGGCGACCGAGGACGCTGAAGGCGAACGGCGCTTTGCGGACGCGGGCAGGCGGCGCGAACTGCGGCAGTCCGAGCTCCGGCGGCGTCGGGCTACCGGCAAAGCCTCGCCCCTGCCGTAACGCTGATCACGAAAGGAACACATGGCACACGGAAGCATCCCGCAGGCCCCGGCATCGCTGCCGGGCATTCGGCATATTATCGCGATAGGCTCGGGCAAGGGCGGCGTCGGCAAAACCACGGTTGCGGCAAACTTGGCGATCGCCCTGGCTTCGCTTGGGCAGCGCGTCGGCCTGATTGACGCCGACATTTACGGACCCAATATCCCGCTGATGTTCGGCACCAGCGGCCAGCCCAAGGTTCTACCCAGTAACCAGATTGAGCCGAACTACGCGCACGGGGTTAAAGTCATGTCGGTCGGGCTTATCTCGCCGGGCGACAAGCCCATGGTGATGCGCGGGCCAATGCTGCACCAAATCATCCGCCAGTTTCTTCAGCAGGTCGAGTGGGGCGAGCTGGATTTCCTGCTGGTCGACCTGCCGCCCGGCACCGGCGACGTGGTCATTTCGCTGGTGCAGACCGTGCCCCTGACCGGGGCGGTTGTGGTTTCGACTCCGTCCGATGTGGCTTTGCAGGACGCGCGCAAGGCTCTCGAAATGTTCGGCCAGGTCAACGTGGAGGTGCTGGGGATCGTCGAAAACATGAGCCACTTTACCTGCCCGCATTGCCATACGGAGATTGACATCTTCGCCAAAGGCGGCGCGGTGCGGACCGCGGAACAGTTCAAGGTGCCGTTTCTCGGTTCGGTGGAGCTGGCACCCGCCATTCGGGAAGGCGGCGACCACGGAGCCCCGGTGGCGACCGGGGGGCCGAACGCGGCCTTTGCGGGAGAGTTTTTCGCCATCGCCCGGGGGGTCGCCGAGCGCGCGGCGCAGTTGGAAGGGCGGGGGGAGGACGTTTTTGAGGTAGAGTAACCGCTCTCACGGGCAGGAAAAAGCCGGGCGCCAGCCCGGCTTTTTGCCTCACGAGAAACTAGGCTGCCGCCGGTACCGACAGCGCCTTAACGCGGGCATTGAGCCGGCTCTTATAGCGGGAAGCGGTGTTCTTGTGCAGGATGCCCTTCTGCACGCTCTTATCGAGAGCCGAAACAGTCGCGCGGTACTGCTCCGTCGCTGCCGCCGCGTCGCCCTTGGTAATGGCCTCGCGCAGCAGGCGCAGGCTGCCGCGGATGCGGCTCTTGTTGGCGCGGTTTACCGCGGTCTTGCGCTTGGTCTGCCGAACGCGCTTGAGCGCGGAAAGATGATTGGCCATAATTATTCCTTGTCTATCGGTGAGTCGGGGACGCGCGGACACCCGCTCTCCCTGCAAATCCTAAGTCTAGGGGGAGCGGGCGTCACGGTCAAGCACTTGGGAGAAAACTGAAGACAGCGGAAGCTCAGAAATCCATACCCCTGCGCGCCGCTTAGGGACGACAAGGCTACAGCCGAGCCGGGTTCACGCCCTCCGTTTCAACGCCCAGCTCCGCAAACGCAGCCTGCGCCCGGCTCTTATCGAAAGCACCGTCGCGCGCCAGCTTGGACAGAGTCGCCGCAGCAATGGAGGCGGCGTTCACCTCGAAGTGCCGCCGCAGGTGCTCCCGGTTGTCCGAGCGGCCGAAGCCGTCGGTCCCCAGCGCTACCAGACGCGAGCCCAGCCACGGTGCCATCTGGTCGGGCAGTGCTTTCATGTAGTCGGTTGCCGCGATCAGCGGGCCTTTCGCCTCACCAAGCGCGCTCAGCAGGTAAGGCCGGCGCTCCCCTTCCATGGGGTGCAGCCGGTTCCAGCGTTCGGCTTCCAGCGCATCGCGCCGCAGCTCGTTCCAGCTGGTCACGCTCCACACATCGGCTGCCACGCCGTAGTGCTCCGCCAGGATTTCCTGCGCTTTCAGCACTTCATTCAGAATGGCACCCGAGCCGAGCAGCTGCGCCTTCGGCGCGCCTTTCTTCGCCGCGGCCGCAGGGCGGAACCGGTACACCCCGCGCACGATGCCCTCGCGCACGCCTTCCGGCATCGCGGGCATCGGGTAGTCCTCGTTGTACATGGTGACGTAATAAAAACAGTCTTCACCGTCGGCATACATGCGCCGGATGCCGTCCTCTACGATCACTGCCAGCTCGTACACATAGGCCGGGTCGTAGGAGCGGCAGGTCGGCACGGTCGAGGCCAGCAGGTGCGAGTGGCCGTCCTGGTGTTGTAGGCCCTCGCCCAGCATGGTCGTGCGGCCCGCGGTCCCGCCCATCAGGAAGCCCTTGCCGCGCGAGTCGGCAAACGCCCACACCATGTCGCCGACTCTTTGGAAGCCGAACATGGAGTAGTACATATAAAACGGGATGCTCGGCAGGCCGTAATTCGCGTAGGCCGTGCCGGCGGCCGTAAAGCTCGCCATGGAGCCGGCCTCGGTAATGCCTTCTTCCAGGATTTGCCCGTCCTGCTCTTCGCGGTAGTACAGCATGACGTCCGAGTCATGCGGCTTATATTTCTGGCCCTCGCTCGCGTAGATGCCGACCTGCCGCACCGCCGACTCCAGCCCGAAGGTCCGGCCCTCGTCCGGCACAATCGGCACGATCAGCCTGCCGATCTTCGGATCTTTCATCAGGGAGCGCAGAATGGACACAAAGCCCATCGTCGTGGAAACCTCGCGGCCCTTGGAGCCGGCGATCCACTCGGCGAAGAACTCAGCCCTCGGCGCTTCATACTTCGAGCCCCACTCGCTCGCGGGCACGGTGCGGGCGGGCAGGTAGCCGCCAAGCGCCTGCCGTCGCGCCTGCATGTACCGCAGCTCCGGCGCGTCCGGGCCCGGCTTCCAGGGCTTCGCGTCCTTGGCCTGTTCGTCGGTCAGCGGCAGGTCCAACTGGTTCACGCACGCGGCCGGCGCGTCATCGGTCAGCTTCTTCTCCTGGTGCGAGGCGTTGCGCGCCTGGGTGCCGGCAAAGCCGTAGCCCTTCACCGTTTTCGCCAGGATCACCGTCGGCCCGCCCGTGTGCTCGGTCGCGCGCTTGTAGGCGTTGTAAATCTTAGACGGGTCGTGGCCGCCGCGATGCAGCGCCGCCAGCTGTTCATCGGTATAGTCGGCGACCAGCTCCAGCAGCTCCGGGTACTTGCCGAAGAACTCCTTGCGGAGGTACGCGCCGCCCTTGGCCTTGAACGCCTGAAAGTCGCCGTCCACGCACTCCTCCATGCGTTGGAGCAGCAGGCCGGTGTGGTCGCGCTCAAACAGCTTGTCCCAGTCCGAGCCCCAAATCACCTTGATAACGTTCCAGTTCGCGCCGCGGAATACCCCTTCCAGCTCGTCAATGACGCGCATATTGCCGCGTACCGGCCCGTCGAGCCGCTGGAGATTGCAATTGACGACAAATACGAGGTTGTCGAGCTTTTCGCGCGAAGCCATCGTAATCGCGCCCAGCGTATCCACCTCGTCCGTTTCCCCATCGCCCACAAACGCCCACACCTTTCTCGGCGTCTTTTCAATTAGGGACCGATTTTCTAGATAGCGCATAAAGCGCGCCTGGTAGATCGCGTTCAAGGGACCAATGCCCATGGACACGGTAGGGAAGCGCCAAAAGTCGGGCATGAGCCAGGGGTGCGGGTAGCTCGACAAGCCCGGCTTGCCGCGCAGCTCATGACGAAAGTGCCCGAGGCGCTCCTCATCGAAGCGGCTTTCCAGGAACGCCCGCGCATACACGCCCGGCGAGGCATGCCCCTGGAAGTAGATAAAGTCGCCCGGCTGCTCCCCATACTTTGCATGAAAGAAATGGTTGAAGCCCACCTCCAGCAGCGTCGCCAGCGAGGAATAGGTCGCGATATGGCCGCCGATGCCCGCGTCTTTCTTGTTTTGCCCGTGCACCATCGCCATGGCGTTCCAGCGGATCAGCGACTCCACCCGGCGCTCCAGGTCGCGGTCGCCCGGGTAGGGCACTTCCTCATGCTTCGGGATGGTGTTCTTATAGTCGGTCACCAGCTCGCCCGGGGTGGCGATGCCTGCCTCGTTGGCACGCTTCTGCAATGCTTCCAGCAGGGCCGCTCCGCTCGGCGCGCCTTCGGCGACGATCACCTCGTCAAAAGCTTCAATCCACTCGGCGATCTCGCTTTGCAACTCCGTCTGGGCGGGTACGGCTAATTTGGTGGCCATGGAACCTCTGGGAAAGAAGCGGGAGTTGTATGGCAGCGTTCGGCAGTAGTGTAACGCCCTAGAGCAAGCCCGCGCCGCTGCCTACTGACCGCCGCGGCTTTTATGCGCGCTTGCCACCTGCGCCGCCTTGGGTGCCGAGGTCGCGGAAACCGCCTGGTCCAGGTACGCATACAGCATGCTTGTATCGTTCAGCTGCACAAACGGGTGGCCCGGGTCGTGGCTGTGCGCGGTCACCACAAAGATAGTTGGTGTTTGCCGCACACCAAGGCTCCTTGCCAGGTTCGCATCGGCATGGACCGCGTCCAGCAGCTTGCCCTGCGGGTCCATCACAAACGGAAGCTGGATATGGTGGTCCTGCGCGAACTTCTGCGTCGCCTGCGTCAGGTCGTCCTGCGTGCTCAGGCTGAGCTGCTCGGCGTAGATAGTATTTCGATATTCCTCGCCCAATTCCCTCTGCTTCTCCGCAAACCAGCGCGCGTTCACCGCGGCCTGCGTGCTCCACACATGGCCGGGGATCGGAAAATCGTGAAACTCCCACGGAACCTTGTACTTACCGGCTGCCGCCATCAGGGTCGGGTTCGCGGCCCGGCAGGCCGGGCACTCCAGGTCGGCAAACTCCACAATGGCCACGTTTGCGCCGGTGGGCGGCTTCAGGGCAGGCGAGTCCATCATGGCTTGAGGCACCTGCGGGG
>CAXTSG010000022.1:16125-20628 GCA_964246825.1 uncultured Acidobacteriaceae bacterium
TCCCGACAAAATCCTGTTCATGGTCCACTCCAGTCCGCGCCCGCGGCGCTGCCTGTAAAATCAGGGTTGTTGGGCGGCGGCAAGGGAACGGCTGCCCGGGAGCTATATCACCCTATGCGCATCCTGCTTGCCCTGCTCGCGACCCTTGGCATCATCGTATCTTCGCTGGCCCTGCGGGTCCACTATTCCACCGACATCCAGCCGTGCGACATCAACGCCCGCTGGGATTGCGGCATTGTGAACCACAGCCGCTTCGCGGTCCTCAACCTGGGCCCGGTCCACGGCCTGCCGGTTGCCGCGGTCGGCATCGCCGGCTACCTCGTGCTGCTCGCGCTCGCGCTCACCGGGCTGCGTAGGCTGCTGCTCGCGGGCGCGGTCGCCGGGCTCGGCTACGCGCTGTACCTCACGCACATCGAGCGCGACCTGCTTCAGGTATGGTGCTTGTATTGCGTGTGCTCGCAGGGGGTCATCGCGCTGATTACTCTATTGGCGGCGGGCTGGGCGGCGATGGGACGGCGGCACAGTCCACGCTCCTTGCAGCAGGAAGCGCCGCTAAATGCCTGAGCCTTTCCGGGCTCCGTGGCGGATATGCAAGACCTTGACAACTTGACGCGCTGTGTCCACTGTGTAAAGAATGCGATACACATGCGGTAAGGAGCCGTACAACCGCTGCCGAGCCTGAGGATGGCCTTTGAGCCGGACACCGCTTTGCGGAAAGTCTTTCAGTCCGGCAACCGCATCTTCCAACCCGGAAAACCATTCGCTCGCCTTTTCGGAAAGCCCGACTTGTATGTAAACGGAGATTTCCGCCAAATCCCGTTTGGCTTTTGTCGAAAGTCTAACGCGCAAGGCCGGTAATACGCCTTATCTCGGCAAACACCTCTTCTACCGAATGGGTCCGCCCCATCCGAAAGTCTTCCTCGCCCTGCCGAATGCCTTCCTCCTCGCTGGCATGGGCGGCTAGATCCTTTAATCTTTGATACTCCCCGGCATCCAGCACAACGTACTCCACTTTGCCCAAAACAGTAAGCTCGATAGGACTATGTGTTCCTTTAATCTGCGGAATTACCTCTTCCGCATGGTGCTTGAACTCCGCCAACGACATGGAAGTTTCCGCGATACCGGGCATGGCTCACCTCTCGCGCCAGTCTACCTCACAGCTTGAACAGCTCCCGCAGCCGTCGCGTCTGCGTCCGGCTCACCGGGATCTCCGAAGCCTTCTTGTCGTCCATCCGCAACTGGTAGCTGCTCTTGAACCATGGCACCACCTCGCGAATGTGGTTCAGATTGACCACGTACCCCCGGTGCGCCCGCCAGAAAACCGCCGGGTCCAGCAGCTCCAGCAGCTCCTCCAATGTCCGACACTTCGACTGCCCTTCCAAAGCGTTCGTCGTGACCGTAATGGTGCCGTCATCCACCGCGGCATAGCAGATGTCTTTCTGGTCCACCAGCAGCAGGCGCGAGCCGGCCTGGAGCACAATCTTGCTGGCCGGCGGCTGCTTCTGCGCGCTGCTCTGCTCAATCAGCCGCAGCAGCGCGGAAAGCTGCGCCTCGGTGCCCGGCAGCAGCGGTTCCGTGTCGGCGGGAGGCGGCGCGCCGCGCGCCTGCAGGCGCCCCCGGGCCCGCTCCAGCGCCTGGAGCACGCGTGTGCGGTCAAACGGCTTCAGCAGGTAGTCGATCGCGTTCACATCAAAGGCGCGCACGGCGTACTGGTCGAACGCGGTGGCGAAGATGATCTGCGGCAGCGCTCGGCCGCCGCCCACCTCCAGCAGCCTGCGCAGCACGGCAAAGCCGTCAAGCCCCGGCATCTGCACATCCAGGAAAACCACATCCGGCCGGTGCCTTCGGATCAGGTCCACGGCTTCAATGCCGTTGGAGCCCTGCGCCAGCACCTCCACGTCGTCGCTCGACTGAAGGAGAAACTCCAGCTCCTCCCGCGCCAGTTGTTCGTCGTCGATGATGAGCGCGGTCAATGCCATGCTGAGCCCGAGTATACCGGCGGGCCTCGCTGCTACCCTTCGTCCCGAAAGGCATACAGGCGCCGCGGGGCGTCCTCGGTGGAGCGGTCATAGCCGCAGTCCGCGCAAAAGCGGTCCGGCAGGCCCATGGTCGCGAAGCAGCGGCGGCAGCTTGCGGAAAGCTGGTAAGCGCACTGCGGGCAGAAGTGGTACCCCGGCTGCACGCGCGTGGAGCAGGCCGGGCACAGCGTGACCAGCGGCGAGCGCAGCAGAAAATAAAGCACCGCGCCGATGCCGCCCTGCAAAACAAGACAAAGCACCAGCCAAAAAGCGGGATTCATGCCCCGCCGCGCCGTATCGCGCCAGATATAGCCGACCATCAGCATGTACAAAGCCGACAGCGAGCTCCAGGTAAAGGAAAAGTACAGGTGCAGACCGAAGGGAAGCTGATGGTGGCGATGCTCCGGCACCACCACCCAGAACATGTAAAACATGGCCACAAAAGCTACGGCCGCCGCCGCCATGGACCAGCGCGGAATCAGCGCCAACTCCGAAGCAAGCGAGGACTGCCCCGTGTCAAGCAGGCTTGACAGCGGGCGGGAAGACCGGGTTGGGCGGCCGGAGTTCATAAGGCAGTCTCGATCAGGCTAACGATGCGGATCGCGCGCCGCGTGCGGGGCCGCGCGCTCCCGGCTCAAAAGAAACAGCACGGACGCTACCGCGGCAAACAGCGTCATGCCGAGCGCCGCCAGCATCCCGGGCAGGTCCAAAAGGTTTTCCCCGCCGAGCAGGTCGTCCATGCCCATAATGCGGGGGCCAGGGCGAAAGTGACAAGCCCGGTCAGCAGCAAGGCGAGCAGGAGATTGCGCCGGCCCTCCATGCGCCCGGAGCGCCGCTCGGCAAGCGCATGGTACACCGCCCTGCGGGTACGGAGGGACACGGCCCGCTCGGAAGCCGCATCGCGGCCGCACAAGGCGTCCAGAAGCCGCGGGTCGGACATAGCAGGCTCCTGCTGAGGGCGCGGCTCGGTCATCGCCGTACCTCGTCCGCTTTGTCCTCGTGCCGGCGCGTTGCCTGCTCCACGCGGGGCCGCAGCGCGGCCAGCCCGCGATACAAGCGCGACTTCACGGTGGAAAGCGGCGCTCCCGTCACGGCGGCAATCTGATCCAGCGCCAGTTCTTCATGGAAGCGCAGCACCAGGACCTCGCGATGAAGCGGTTCGAGCGAGAGCAGGGCTTCCGCCACAAGCGCGCCGTTTTGCCGCGTCATATAGCTGTCAAAGGGGGTGGGGTCGGTACTGGGTACTTCAAACGGCCGCTCATCCTCGGTTTTTTCCGACATTTCTTCCAGGCTGGCCATGGTGCGGCGGCGGCGAAAATCAATCACAAGATTGCGCGCGATGGTAAACAGCCAGGTGTCGAACCGGGAGTTGCCGTTGAACTGCGCCCCGCGCAGCAGCACCCGCATCCAGGTCTCCTGAAACAGGTCCTCGGCAAGCTCACGGTTGCCGGTCAGGTACAGCAGGTAGCGCAGGAGCCGATGCTGGTACTCCACGATCAACTGGTCCAGCAGCAGGGGGTCCTGCCGCTTGAGCCGCTCCGCGATCTCGACGCCGGCAAAGCCGGCGTTTGCTGCTGCGAGGGGTAGGGCCTGGCTGTTCATCTCTAAAAGATTCAGACGCCTCTCCCGGGGGAAAGGACTCGCCTCCGGGGAGGAAAATACATGCCGGGTTCCCCTGAACCACTACACTGGGAAGAATGGAAATACTGTATGGCCTCCATCCGGTAGAGGAGGCGGTGCGGGCCGGCTCCCGCGCTTTTGACCATGTATGCCTGGCGCGCGACCGCGCCGACGCGAAGCTCGACCGGCTCCTCGCGCTGTGCCGCGAACGCGGGGTGCGCGTGCGCCTGGAGCCGCGCGACCACCTGACCGAGCTCGCCAAAACCGCCGCTCACCAGGGCGTGGTCGCGCTGGTGCGGGCCAAGGCGCTTGTCGGGCTCGAAGACCTCCTCGCGCCCCGAGCCGGCCGCCCTCCGCTGCTGCTGGCGCTGGATGGGGTGGAAGACCCGCAAAACCTGGGCGCGCTGCTCCGCACGGCCAACGGTGCCGGGGTCGACGGCGTGGTCGCCACTGAGCGCCGCGCCGCGCCCCTAAGCGGCGTCGCCGCCAAAGCCTCGGCCGGCGCGGCCGAGCATGTCCGCATGGCGCGCGTCGTCAACATGACGCGCGCGCTGGTGGAGATCAAGGCTGCCGGCATCTGGGTGATCGGGCTTGATGAGCGCGGCTCAGCCGATTACGACCGCTTCGACTTCACCGCGCCCTGCGCGCTGGTGCTGGGCCGCGAAGGTGCCGGGCTTCACGATCTGGTGAAGCGCACCTGCGACCGCCTGCTGCGGATACCCATGGCCGGGGCTATTGCGTCTCTCAATGTGTCGGTCGCGGGCGCGGTGGTGCTGTTCGAAGCTGCCCGGCAGCGCCGGCTCGCGCAGGCCGCTCCCGCTGACGCTGTGGAAGCGCCGGGACCGAAGAAGCAAAAAGGAGTGGG
>CAXTSG010000023.1:0-15364 GCA_964246825.1 uncultured Acidobacteriaceae bacterium
TGGAGCGACTGAAGGCAGGCATATAAAGTCGACGGAGCGGGAGGCTCTGATGACCGAACGTAACGTGATCCTGAACGGTGCTACGGTCCTGTCTAACTTTGACATCATTGCTACCGCCGGCTCCGCCAACAAGGCGGTAGTCGAGACCTTCACCACAACCGCTAACTCCTCCGGTCAGATTGTCCTCCAGTTCTCGACGATCAAGGACAACGCTCAAGTAAATGGGGTCGAGATCCACTAACGAGCCTGGACTGACAGCCGTACTTCCTGAACGCTGCGGTTGAGCCGGCACGCCCAACCGCAGCGAGAGGCTCGCATCTTTTAGCGTGAAGCGGCTGCCAAACCGCCGAAAATCTATCTAGGGGTAGAACACTCCTGCTGCCGCTTCAAGCGAACTTCACGCTACTATAAATGTCATGTTCGGACAGCTTAATGACGCGGTAGGTCCCGGCATGCCCAACCGCAAGGAAGACGTCCAAGCGGTGCAGAACCGGCTGCAAGCCTGGGACAAAACTTTTCACCCCGGCCCATCTCCAGGCAGCGCCCGGAGCATCCTCGACGTGCGGACCGCTATGGCTATCGAGCGCTTCCAGCGCGAAAAGATGGGCATGCGTCTGCCCACCGGAATGATTAAACCGGAGGATGCGACGGCCAAAAAGCTCGCCGGCACGCCTGGGCCACAGCCGGAGGGCCGGGTGCTGTGGTTGCCGATCAGGACGGATTTCCAACCATTGACTGTAGAAGACTATCAAACTGCTGCTACGGCGTTGGACTGTGAAGCAAGAACAATTCGTGCGTTAGCGCAAGTAGAATCCTACGAATCGGGATTTGATTTTCAGGGACGTCCTCAAATATTATTTGAGCGTCGCCTTTTCAATCGGCACACATTCTATCTTTTTGAGAAAACTAATCCGGAACTTACCATTGAACTCCCGAAAGCTTATGGCCCTTTGCCTCTACAATGGTCCAGGCTAGAAGCAGCCTATAAGCTACGTTCCAGAGCAGCGCTTCTTTCAACGTCATGGGGTAAGTTTCAGATTCTTGGAGAAAATTACAGAGAGTGCAAGTATCCGCTTCTTGAAGTATTTATTTCAGAGATGTGCATTTCGGAGAAGAACCACCTTAAAGCATTTGTGCAGTTCGTTAAGTCTAACCATCGACGGCTTGATGGATTGCGAAGCAAGAACTGGGTTGAGCTTGCTAAGTCTTACAACGGAAAAGGATACAAGGCTTTCAACTATGATGAGCGATTGAGTGAAGCTTATGACAAACTTGGTAAATAGATTATATCTAGTAGCATGTGCCGTATTCACCACAGCCTTAATAACTGCTTCGGCTCAAAGTGCCCGTCTTGTGCCGGAATCCTGGAACTATATAAATCTTCAGCAGTTAGATTGGGGATTAATACCCACCGCAATTGCACCCACAATTCAACATGAGCAGGTGTTCACACTTCGCGCTAGTGGGTTTCCAGATTTGACGATCTCTCCCGTAACGTTTGTAGCTTCACCGGAGGCTTCACCTTGGAGCAACTGTGGGCTATACCTTACACCGAGTGGTCAAAAACAAACCTTTATCAATCTTTTCGGGAATGACGATCCTGGGCATTGCAGGGGAACTCAGTCGATAGGTCTCATGACCGAGCCTGGGCCCAGGCCGCGTTTGATCATTATATGCAGGGTTATATCTCCCCGTGGCCCTACTGATTCTGAGCCCATAGTACTTTCATGGGATGCCGCAAATCGTACCTACGAGCGGAATGAACGTCAAACCGATTGGCTATACAACCAAGGAAGTGCTGTTGGAACAGTAGCGAATGTGCGTCGGCTTCTTGATCGCTACGAAAAGAGTCATTAAACTATGTCATACACAAGTGCAGTGGTTCTACTTCCGCAAGGAGGGCAAGAAACTTTCATACAGGTTGTTCCGAGTGCAGTATATCCGAGTTGGTGTCCTGGCATAGATGCCGTAGGTGCCATGTCAGATCTGGATTCCCGTCCTCGACTGATCCTTACCTTCCACTCACAGACGCAAAATGGTCCCGAAGGTCTTGTTCCTTTTATTCTTTCTTGGAGTCAGCAGAAAGGCACGTACCAGCTCGACGAGACGCAGACAAAGTGGCTTCTCAATCAGTCTTTTTCACTGGATCGTAGCGGCTTGATTGCCCAGGTTCGGCTTGCCCTAAAACATTATCAATCGGAGCAAAAGCATGAGATTAAGAAATAAAGCTCTGATCATGGCATGTTTAATAATAGGAGTCTCATCTATTGCAGTTAGCCAGAGTACGTCCTTTGTGCGACTGCCTTACGGCACTGTAAGTATCAATCAGTTCAACCTGACGCTGATACCTAACCTCAAAAGGTTGGAAATAGACACAGAACAATCGATAATGCTTCATGTTTCCGGTACGCCTGATATCAAGATAGTGCCCATTGATTATTCTGTTGCGGTGGCGCAATCGCCCGAAGAGAGATGCGGCATGTATTTCATGTCTGAAAAGGGTGTACAGTCATTCATTGAAATTATTGGAGAAGAATATGATTGGGACTGCGGAAATCTTCAGGCGATCGGCACCATGTCGGATAATAGTTCCAGACCTCGTCTTATCACGGTTTACCGCACAGTCGCTCCGTCCGGCGCTGTCAGCGATAATTCTTATATTCTTTCCTGGAACTCACAGAAAAATTCTTACGAGTTGAACATAGCGCAAACCAACTGGTTGATGCGGCATCGACAACCGTCCAATTCAGTAGCGAGAGCAAAACGTCTGCTTGAAAGATTTCCACCAAACTGGAAAGGTGAGTCCTATGGCAAGTCCATCCAATAGCACCGTCACCATCGACGGCAACAAGTTCAACGCTTTTTCTGTCCAGTTCGGCATGAGCACCGTCCACGACGACCATGGCATGCCTATGATGGGTTCGCAGCGCATGAATATTGAGGTCATGGTGGATATGCACGACACCGACAACCTGCCGTTCTCAACCATCCAGAGCTTATTCAACCTGTCGCATCAGCACACCCGCGAGAAGATCGTGGAGATGAAGATTGAGTACTGGAAGGACGAAAGCCAGATTGACCCCATCTGCGTTTACAGCTTTCGAGGGTGGATTGCGAATTATCAAACCGGCAGCGGCAGCGGCACGAACCATACCATGCTGCTCCAGTTGCAGCCCACGCTCGACCTCCAGGTATATATGAAGGTCGGGCTGAGCAACTAAGACGGCTGTCCCGCTCATGCCGTCAATGCTTGTGCCCCGGCTCCCGCGTAACGGCAATGAACAGGGCCTTTGCCCGCGCCAGGACGCGATCTTCGCCGTCCAAAAGCGCCGCCGAGCAGAAGTGCTTGCGCCCTTCCAGCCGGTCCTGCTGTCCGCGCAGAATCAGCGGTGCGCCGAGCGCGGTCGGGCGCAGGTACTCGGTCTCCATTTGACGCGTGAGCGCCATCACCTTGGCACCGTGGGCACTTGCATGGATGGCCTTGCTCATGGCTTCGTCGAGCACCGCCGCGATGACGCCGCCGTGGACAAAGCCGTGCGGGCCCTGGAATCGTTTCGGGAAGCGCAGGCTCGCGAGCGCCGCGCCGTCCTTGTCAAGAAAGAAGCGAAGGCGCAGCCCGATGCGGTTCTGCGCGCCGCACCCGAAACAGTGGTGCCGGTCATCAAAGGCGAGTGGGGTAAGCGATTGGAGGTCCAGGGCCATGCCGTTGCTCACCAGCATAGCGGACGGTTCCGGTACCTTGGTGTGTTCCGGACGACGCGCCCGCACCCATGGCCGCTTGGTATAGTAAGAAAGCTATGGAAGCGCCCTCCGCCAAGACTTTTTATCTCGAAACGTTTGGCTGCCAGATGAACGTACATGATTCCGAGAAGGTTGTCGGAACGCTGCGGCAGCAGGGCTACGCGCAGGTTGAAACCGAGGAAGCCGCCGATCTCATCCTCTATAACACCTGCTCCATCCGCGACAAAGCGGAACAGAAAGTCTTCAATCGGCTCAACGACTACAAAAAGTTCGCGAAGCAGGGCAAGCAGTTCGGTGTGCTGGGCTGCGTCGCGCAGCAGGAGGGCGAGCGCATCTTCGAGCGCGCCCCTTATGTTTCGCTTGTCGCCGGCTCGGCCAGCTACCGCAAGCTGCCGGAGATGCTGGTACAGCTCGAGGCCGGCAACCGCCGCGTGACCGGCCTTGACGACCGCACCACGGACGAGACTTTTGTGACCGAGTTCACCGCGCGGACCAATCCGCATCGCGGCTACATCACCATCGTCGAAGGCTGCGATAAGTTCTGCGCCTACTGCGTGGTGCCGTACACTCGCGGCAAGGAGCGTTCGCGCACCTCGTCGAGCGTTCTGGCCGAGGCGCGGCAGATGGCTGACGCGGGCTTTACTGAAATCCAGCTGCTCGGCCAGAACGTCAACAGCTACCGCGACGTGGAAGGGAAGCTCACCTTCGCCGAACTGTTGGCCGCCGTCGGTGAAATCCCCGGCATTCGCCGCGTCCGCTTCACCACTTCGCACCCGCGCGACTTTACCCGGGAGATCGTTGAAGCCATCGATGCCGTGCCGAGCCTGTGCGACCACGTCCACCTGCCGGTGCAAAGCGGCTCCAGCCGCGTGCTGGGCCTGATGGCCCGCGAGTACACCCGCGACTGGTATCTGGAACGCATCTCCTGGATGAAGGCCGCCAGGCGCGAGATCAGCATGACGACCGACATCATTGTCGGCTTTCCCGGGGAGCGCCGGGAGGACTTTGAGGAAACCCTATCCATGCTGGCCGAGGTCGGCTATGACGCGGTGTTTGCCTTCAAGTACTCCGGACGCCCGAACACTCCGGCTGTCGGCATGGTCGACTCCGTGCCGGAAGAAGAAAAGTCGGCCCGGCTCCAGGTGCTGCTTGATCGGCAGCGCGAGCTCCAGCGCGCCCGCTACGGCCGGCATGTGGGGCAGGTTCTTGAGGTCATGGTTGAGGCGCACACAAACGCCCGCGGGCAGATTACCGGCCGCACCAGCCAAAACAAAACGCTCAATTTCACGACCGCGCAGCCGATCGCTCCCGCCGCTGGCTCGTACTTGCCGGTGCGGGTCACCGCGAGCTTTCCGAACAGCCTGGTCGGCGAAGCCCTGCCTGCAACACCGAGGAGGATCTGATGGATGTTGAAATGAAAATTCGCGGGCTGATGGTCGACCCCTCCACCCAGCAGCCGATTGTGATCCTCAAGGACCTATCCGGCAACACCGTTCTGCCGATCTGGGTCGGTTTGTTTGAGGCCAGTGCCATCGCGCTGGAGGTGGAAAAAGCCGCGACCCCTCGCCCTATGACGCACGATCTGCTTCGCAACCTTATCCACGGGCTCAATGCCACGGTGGACCGGGTTGTGGTGTCGGAGCTGCGGGACGATACCTTTTTCGCCGTGATCTGGATGCGCCAGAACGGCGAGGTTGTGACGCTTGACGCACGCCCGTCTGATGCTCTAGCACTCGCGCTCCGCTCCGACTGCCCGATCTTTGTGAACGAGGACGTTCTCCGCACCGCAAAAGTCATCCCCAGCCCCGCTGACCAGGCCAGCGCGGAGGACCTGAAAAAGTGGCTGGAAAATTTGAATGACGAAGACCTCGGCCGCTACAAGATGTAGCCTTACCCGGCCCTCGCGGGCCTGATCCGCACCGCATCCACCCGAGACAGCCTGACAGGATCGCATGAGCTTTCGCCGTATCGCCAAACTGTTTGCCGCGCAGAACGCCAATCAGTTGGTAGTCATTCTTCAGCAGCTCCTGCTGCCCCCGGCCTTTCTCCACATCCTGGGTACCAACTTGTACGGCCAGTGGATTGCCCTTAGCGCGGCGATTTCCTACCTGGGCACTTTTAACTACGGCCTGCAAACGTATACCAACATGCAGATGACCATCCACTACAACCGCGGCGAACTGCAGCAGTGCCGCGAGGTCCAGTCGGCCGGTCTCCGCATCCTTTTGGGTGCCTTTTTCGGCGCTGCTGCGCTGCTGCTGGTCGTTTTTCTTGTTCCGCTCACCAAGCTGCTGCACCTGTCCATCTCGCCCCTGGCCGCGCACATCACGCTCTACCTGCTCGGCATGCAAATCATGGCCAGCATGGTTTTCGGCTTCTTTTCCGGCTCTTATATGGTTTTCGGCGAAGCGCACCGGGGGCAGCACTGGGGCAACCTCAACCAGCTGCTCGGCATGTCGGCCATCGTTGCATTGGTGCTGCTGCGGCAGCCGTTTCCGGTCATTGCCGCCGGTCAGCTGCTCGTGACCTTGTCGCTCGCGGCATATCTTTGCTTTGATCTCAGCCGTCGCCGCCCGGACCTCAAGCCCAGCCTCCGCTACTGGCGGGCCGGTGCGCTCTCGGCCACGCTGCGGCCCAGCGCGCAATACATGCTGCTGGCCAGCTCGCAGCTGCTTTCCTATCAACTGCCGGTTGTTCTGATGCAGCGCTTTCTCGGGCCGGAGATTGTGGTGACGTACTCCATGACGCGGACCATCTACTCCATGAGCCGCCGACTTCTCTACCTGGTCACGAACTCGCTCTCAGCGGAAATTACCCTGATCTACGGCCAGAATGTCTGGAAGCTCCTGCACCGGCTTTATGCCTGGTCCGAGCGCATCATCCTGCTCATGACGCCTCCGATCACCTGCGGCTCCATGCTGGCCACGCCTCTGCTGCTCCAGCTCTGGCTGCACAAGGGGCATGTTTTCCGGCCCGGCGTGTGCATCGTGCTCGGGCTTACCATCTCCATTCTGTCTATCAAGGAACACAAGTACCAGTTTCAGTTCTCCTCGAACAAAGTCGAATCCATCTCCTGGCAAACGCTGTTTGCCTACGGCTCTACCGGCCTCCTGTCCATCCCGCTCATGCATCAGTTCGGCATCCAGGGCTACCTGGGGCTGGCGCTTATCTCGGAAACGCTCCAGCTCTTTTACCTGCTGCACCTGAATGACCGACTCTTTGCCGGTGAAGCCGAGCTTGACCACAAGCCCGTGTACCAGATGCTCGGCATCATGGCGGTGTGCACCGCCGTCTTTTTCTGGCCTATTCTCCACATCCGCAGCGTGCCCTACCTCATTCAGGGCATTGTTGCTACCGTAACCACCCTTGCGCTGACAGGCTTCTGCTACTGGATTTTTCAAGTCGACGAGCTGCGGACCATTCTTTGGAGCAAGCTGTCCTCCCGCATCCCGGCGCTTGCCGGGCGGGGCGGGGCTGTCTAAAGCAATGTCTGCCCGGCCTCGTTCAGCTGCCGTGCTATCGCGGGCGCAACGACCTCCGGACGGAGATGATTGTGCCACCAGTCAAGGCTTTTGGCGCGCCACGCTTCCAGTGCCGGGATATCGCGTGCATACTTCTTCAGGATGCCTTCAATCTCGCGCCAATGGTTGACATAGAGAATGGGTGCGTTCGGGAACATCCACTCATCGCGCGGCAGCGGGTTTGCCACCACCAGGCACCCCGCGCGCAGCCCCTCGAACGAGCGGAAGCTGTCCGCGACCGATCCCCGCGGGGCAAGGCAGATGCGCGTGCGCACCATCTTCTCGGAGTAGCTGTCATACACCTGCGCCAGCTCCTGCCGCTGGTTCGCGCGGATATCGCCAAGGTCCATGCGCCACTCGTGCCCCTTCAGCTTTTGAAGCTCGCCCCACAGTTGCAGCCGCGCCTCGCACTTGGAGGTTGAGGTGTAGTGCTGGTAGCTGCCCGGCGGGATGCCGTGGCGGATTTGCCCGGCAAAGAACAGGTCCAGCGGCCGCTCGGCCATGGGCACCTGCGGCACCTCTACCTGGCTGTGGTAGCCCAGGGGTATGCGGATGGTTTTGCCTTCGCGCCTGACGACGGGCGCGATGTCCCGGTGCGAGCGGGCCTCGTAATAGCGGGAGCGGAAATGCGTGTACCAGTCGCGCGCGTACTCGAAGCAGAGCACGGATTCGAGCTTGCTCCAGGGCAGATGCGGGCGAAAGCCGCTGAACGGCCGGCTCAGGAGATTGCGGATGACCGCGCGCACCTGCCTGCCGTATACCGGCACTTTGCAGCGCTCTTCCTGCAGCATCACCACCACCACGTCGCGGCCGTATGCTGGGACGCGGTAAGCTTCCTTGGTGAACACAAAGCGCAGGCCCTGCGCCTCCACCAGGGGCAGCGCGCACTCAAGAATGTCATAGGGATAGCGGAGTTCGGCCTGTAGGACATTGGTCCAGGGCGGTCCCTGTACTTCCGTAAGGCCGGGCTTTTCGCTCCAGGTCTCGTCAAGCAGAAACTGATGAGTCACAGGTAAATCGCTCTCCTTGCCCGCCGATCCGTTCCGGCGACGGCAGCAGCAGCTGCCGCAATGCATCCTCGTAAACCGTGGCGGCGGTGATGCGCTCGACGCTTTTTTGACCGGCTACGGCAAGCGCTCGACGGCGCTCCTCATCCTCATACAGCGAGCGGATGGCCTCGACCAACTGTTCCGCGCTGCCTGCATCGATAAGGAGACCGTCCACCCCGTCGGTCAAAAGCTCCGAAGCCCCGCAATTTCGGGTCGCAATCGCGGGCACGCCGTTGGCCATGGCTTCAAACAAAGCCATGCCGAATCCGTCATCCATGCTGGGCAGCACAAACAGGTCGCACCTTTGGTAAAACTCTGAAATGTTCGGCATATACTCCACGATCTCAACATTCGGCGTCGCACGGAGCAGTTCTTCGAGTCTGGGGTAAGCGGAAAAATCGCTGGAAGAGCGAATCAGGAGCCGCGCGTTCGGCAGCTTCAGCTGCCGCCAGGCTTCCAGGAGGTACAGGTAGCCCTTCCTCAAGGGGTGACCGCCTAGCACGCCCACCGTGAACGGTGTGTTTCGCTCTAAACGTACCGGACCCTTGGCCTGCGCGCGCCCCAGCAGCGGGGCCAGCAGCAGCTTCGGCTGTAGATGCGCCGGAAAGGTTCGCCCGCTGTAATGCGAAGGCACCAGGATTGTGTCGGCGGCCTCATACTCCGCCAACTGCCGCTCGCGAAACCAGGCGGGCTGCGGACTGAACACCGCACCTGTCTTCTCCGATTCCTCGCGCACCAGTTCCTGCTGAAAATCCACATGCGGACAGGCCCGGTCGAGCACGAAACGCACGCCGCGCTTCCGGGCCGCGTTGCCGGTGTGCAAGGCCTGCGTCGCAAAGCCGATCACAAGCCCGAGCGTGCCCATCCTGCCCGCCATCGCGGCCGCCGTCATGCGGTCCCACCATACGATGCCGCGCTGCGAAGCTTCCGGACTTAATTGAACAAACCGCGAAGCAATTTCCACCGGGGCCGGCACCAGGTGCGTCGCTACCGAGCTCTCCAGATGCGAGAAATAGCGCCGCGGTGCCGCGCTCCAAATGTCCACTTTCTCCGCATGCCTGCGCAGCAGGTTCGCCATCTTGGCGGCATGGAATGGACGCACCACGGAGACTGCGACGTTCATACCGGTTAGCCTAGCATGCGGCTTCCGTTTTGGAGCGGTAGCCTGCCTTTCCGTGGATCGGGCGCTCCCGATTTGGAACACACCCGCGAAGGAACAAGACATGCGCTCCATGTTCAAGTTGCAAGGAAGCAGAAAGCAGGGAAGCAGCTCCCGGGACGCTTCGTCGCTTCGAAAACATCGAGCATAAAGATGGCCGCTTTCACGCTCGCACGGGCTCTTAAAAGATATATACCCCGGCATCGCATATTTACAGCAGGCAGGCAGCTCCCTGTATACAAAGGAGGAAGGGAGCAGGCTATGGCCGCGCAGCTTAGGCTAAACGGCGCGGCGCGGGCCGTCGCTGCTCCACAGAAAGAAACACGCGAGTGACCGCCGCTTTTTCCAGCCGCCCCTTCTGGCTGCTCGCCATTGCGGCGCTCAGCCTCCTGCTCATGATCGCGCGGCCGCGCGGCATGCGCGAGGTGTACCCGGTCGGCGCGGGCGTTTTTGCCCTGCTTGCCCTGCGGCTTGTGCCCTTCGAGCTTGCCGGCCGCGCCGCGGCGCAGGGCACCGATGTTTATCTTTTTCTCACCGGCATGATGCTGCTTTCCGAGCTCGCGCGGGAGCACGGCGTCTTCGACTGGCTTGCCGCGCTCGCCGTCGCGCATGCGCGCGGCTCGTCGGTCCGCTTTTTCACGCTCCTCTACGGCATCGGAACGGCAGTTACCGTCCTGCTCTCGAACGACGCTACCGCCGTCGTGCTCACGCCGGCGGTGCTGGCAGCCGTGCGTAAAGCCAAGGCCGCGCCTTTGCCGTACCTGTTTGCCTGCGCGCTCGTTGCGAATGCTGCTTCGTTCGTTCTTCCTATTTCCAACCCGGCCAACCTGGTTGTGTTCCGCCAAGGTATGCCGCCGCTCGGGCAGTGGCTCCTTTCCTTCAGCGCACCTTCGTTTGTTTCCGTTGCGGTCACCTACTGTGTGCTTCGCTTCCTGTTCCGTGGGGAGCTGCGCTCACGCCTGCAACCGACAGGCGACGACGCCGGAAAGGCGCGCCTGGGTGCAAACGGCAGGATTGTGCTCGCGGGTCTCGGCCTCCTGGCCGCCGTGCTGCTCACGGCTTCCGCCCTGGGCGTTGCGCTGGGCCTGCCTACCTGCCTTGCCGCCGTCGCCGTCACCGCCGCGGTCTCGCTGCGGGCGCGTGCAAACCCGCTTCCCCTGCTTCGGGAGATCAGCTGGCCCACCCTGCTGCTCACGGCCGGGCTTTTTATCCTGGTGCAGGCGGCGGAAAGCATCGGCGCTCTCCGCACGGCAACCGCTGCCCTCCATCGCGCGCAGCAGCTCGGCCCCGCGCCCGGCGCTCTCGTCACCGGCTTCGGGGTCGGCATCGCCAATAACTTTGTCAACAATCTCCCGCTCGGCCTGCTGGCCGGCAGCACCCTTGCCGCGGCGCACACGCGCGGGCTGTTTGCCCACGCGGTGCTCATCGGAGTCGATCTCGGCCCCAATCTTTCCGTTACAGGCTCGCTCGCCACGCTTCTCTGGCTCCTGGCTCTGCGAAAGGAGAGAATCAAAGTGAGCTTCTGGAGCTTTCTGAAAGTAGGCGCTGTCGCCATGCCGGCAGCCCTGCTGTTTTCGCTCGGCACGACGATTCTTCTTTGGGGTGCCTCGCATTGATGGCTTTCGCGCATCGCCCGGCTCGACAGCAACCGTCCCGGTCCGGTGCCGCCATGCGGTGCTGCCATCTGCGTTTTTCGGCCCTGCTCGCGCTTGTAGGTTTGCTCGCCTCCGCCCTGCCCGGCACGGCTCAATCCGCTCCTTCCATGGCCGGCATGGCCATGACCCCGCAAGCCGACCGGCTTATGCGGAACATGGAGCCGCACACTTTCGCCCAGGAGGTTGAGCACCACGCCGCCTCCGGCACCAGCGCCGAGCCCGACAGCACCCCCACCCCCATGCTCATGACCATGCGGGGCGGCTCCATGCTCATGTTCCACGGCAACGTCTTTCTTCTTGACCTTCAGCAGACCGGCCCGCGCGGCGGCGACAAGTTCTTTTCAACGAACTGGTTGATGCCTATGGTCGAGCGCCGCCTCGGCCCCGGAGAGCTTACCCTTCGCGCCATGCTTTCGCTCGAGCCCGCCACCGTCACCGATCGCCGCTACCCGCTGCTTTTCCAGCAGGGCGAAACCGCCTACGGCCTGCCCATCATCGACGGGCAGCATCCGCACGATCTCTTTATGGAGCTTGCCGCTTTGTACGACTGGGAGCTTGGCCCGCGCACCCTGCTTACCGTGTATGCCGCGCCGGTCGGCGACCCGGCCATCGGCCCCACCGCTTACCCGCATCGCGCTTCCGCCTCTGAAAACCCGGTCGCGGCGCTCGGCCATCACCAGCAGGACTCCACCCATATTGCCGATGAGGTCTTTACCGTCGGGCTTACCCATGGCATCGCGCGCCTGGAAGCGAGCGGCTTCCACGGCCGCGAGCCCGACGAGTTCCGCTGGAACATCGACACCGGCGCGGTCGATTCCTGGTCCGCCCGCCTCACGGCGCAGCCCGGGCAAAACTGGAGCGGGCAGTATTCTTATGCACGCATCCGAAGCCCCGAGCAGCTGTTTCCGACTGAAGACCAGGAGCGCATGACTGCCTCCGTCCTGTACAACCGGCCTTTTGCGCGCGGCAATCTCGCCTCGACCGCGCTTTGGGGCCGTACCCGCTCACTGTCTGACAGCAGCAAGGAGAACAGCTACCTCCTGGAAGGCACAATGGGATTTGGAGCGAAAAACTACATCTGGACGCGCCTGGAAGATGCCGGACGCTCCAATGAGCTGCTCCTCGGCGAGAACCCGCTGCCGACCGGGTTTCAGGAGCAGCCGATCGGCCATGTGCAGTCCTACACTTTCGGCTACGACCGCGATGTGCTTCGCAGCCGGGACACCCTGGTAGCGCTCGGCGCGCAGGTGACGAGCTACACCGCGCCCCCGGTGCTGCAGCCGCTTTACGGTGGTCATCCCGCCGGCGTCGCCGTGTTCCTCAGGCTTCGGCCGTTCCGCTCCGGGCAGCCCTAGCCGCGATCTGTCGCAGGACCGGCAGCACCTCGCCCAGTGCCGCCGGTTCAGCCCCGCGGCTCCCCAGCGCGAAGTAAAGCCGCCGGTACAACGCATACAACTCGTTGGAAGCGGCATGCGCCTCGGGCCTCGGCAGGAACGTCCGAAAGGGAAGACACAGCTTTTTCTGCGCCGCTTCTATCGACGAAAACGCCCCGGCGGCCAGCAGCGCGAAGATGCCGGAGCCGAGGCTGGTCGGCACGCCGTCCGGTACCAGCACCGGCTTGCCCAGAACATCGGCATACACCTGGTTCAGCACCGCGTTCTGCTGCGGTACGCCGCCCGCGTGGATAATGCGCTCGACCGGCACCCCATGCTCGGCCATGCGCTCCAGGATGATGCGCGTGTGAAACGCGGTACCCTCGATCGCGGCGAACAGCTCGTCCTGCGCTGTATGGAGGAGGTTCCAGCCCAGCGTGACGCCGCCCAGCTCGGCATTGACCAGCACCGTGCGGTCGCCGTTGTCCCAGCTCAGCCGCAGCAGCCCCGTTTGCCCGGCGCGAAACGAATCCAGCCCTTTGGAAAGCTCTCGCACGGTGGTGCCCGCGCGCCGCGCGATCGCGTCAAAAATGTCGCCGGTTGCGGAAAGCCCCGCTTCCACGCCGGTAAACGCCGGGTGGACACTGCCCGGCACCACCCCGCACACCCCCGGCACCAGCGTGGTTTTCTGCTCCATCGCGATGATGCAGGTCGAGGTGCCGACCACGTTCACCACGTCGCCCTCGCGGCAGCCCGCGCCGATCGCGTCCCAGTGCGCGTCGAAGGCGCCTACCGGGATCGGGATGCCGGCGCGCAACCCCATCGGCCCGGCCCACTCGGGCGCAAGCGTGCCCGCAAGCGCGTCCGAAGCGGCATACTCGCCGTCGAAGCGCTCGCGGATACCGTCGAGCAGCGGGTCGAGCCTGGAGAAAAAGCTTTGCGGCGGCAGCCCGCCCCATCGCGGGTTCCATAGCCACTTGTGACCCATCGCGCATAGGGATCGCTTCACAAGGCGCGGATCGCGGATGCCGGCAAGCGTCGCCGCAACCATGTCGCAATGCTCAAATGCCGTTGCGAAGTGTGCGCGCTGCTCGGGGTAGTGCCGGAGCCAGTGCAGCAGCTTGGCAAAGCCCCACTCGTGCGAGTACACGCCGCCGCACCAGCGGATCGCCTCCAGCCCTTCGGCATGGGCAAGCGCCGTGATCTGCCGCGCTTCCAGCCGCGCGCGGTGGTCGCACCACAAGTAGTAGTCGCACAAGGGCTGCATCCGGCTGTCAACCGCCACGACGCTTGAGCCCGTGGTATCGAGCGCAATGGCCGCGACCGCGAGTCCATTGACCCCGGTTTCCGCCAGCACCTGCCGAGCCGCCCGCACGAGCGCGTCCATGTGGTCGGTGTGCCGCTGCGTGGCAAACTCCGGCTCTTCGCGCCGGCGAAGCAGAGGGTACTCCGCCGAAGCCGTGCCAAGCCGCCCGTGCTCACTGTCAAGCAGCGTCACCCGGACGCTCAACGTGCCGAAATCAACGCCCGCGACGATCATGCTTCACTGCTTTCCGCACGTTGCAGGCAGGCGCCTTGGCTGAATGTATGCAATGGCAATGGCCTCAACCCGCCTGCCTCACGGCCGCCTTACCCGCGGGCTTGCTCGGCATGGCGGGTGCCATTCGGTTCTGTCCCGTGGCAATCTCCAGAAACGCGTGCGCCGCGCGCGACAAGGTTTTTTCCTTGCGATACACCAGCGCCAGTTCGCGCGAAATGTGCAGCCCTTCTACCTTGAGCACCCGCAACGCCCCTGCCGCGGCGTCGGCGGCTATGACCGCGCGCGGCAAAAAGCCCATGCCAAGCCCGGCGGCGATGAGCCGCTTCAGCAGTTCGCTCGACTCCACCTCCATGGCGACCCTCGGGTGAACGTTTTCTCCCCGGAAAAACTCATCCACCTGCTCACGCTGGCTGCCGCTTTTTGTCAGCAGCAGCGGGTGCTCCAGCAGTTCGGCCAGGGTCACCTGCTCGCGCCCGGCAAGCGGGTGCGCGGGGCCGGTGACCAGCACCACCTCATCCTTGTGAATCCGCTCAATCGTCAAACGCGCATCTTTCGCGGGCAGGCTTACCACGCCGAAGTCGACCTCGCGGTTCAGCACATCTTCCAGGATGCGGGCGCGGTCGGCCCTCACAATCTTGAGCGCTACCCGGGTGTACTGCTTCTTGAATGCGGCAAACACCGGCGGCAGCACATACAGGCTGGTCGCCTCGTTGGCACTGATGGAGATTTCTCCCCGCGGCGAGCGATGAAGCTCCGCGATCGTGATGCCGATGTGGGCATGGCAGGACAGCACATGCTCGGCAAACGGCTCAAATACGCGGCCCGCGGCGGTAAAGGTCACTTTGCCGCCGTCGCGGTCAAACAGCCGCGCGCCAACCTCGGTTTCCAGCGACCGGATCTGCGCCGAGATCGCCGGCTGGGTCACGCTCAGCTTTTCCGCGGCCCGCGAGAAGGATCGCAGCCGGCTTACTTCCAGAAAGGTTCGCAGCTGTTCAAAGTCCACTCGCTTGCCTTCCTTTGCGCCCGCCGTGTACACGCTTTCATAGCATGGCAACAACATTCTAGCCGCAGCCGGCCGCAACGGCGAGCGCGGCGCGAACACCGCCGCTAGGAGGGGTTCTTGCCCCCTGTGTGCCCGAGCAGCACTTTTTCAACCGCCTGCCGATCTTCTTCCGTATCCACGCCGTGCGTGTCGTGCGGCGTTTGAGCTACATAAATGGTCATCCCGTTTTCCAGCATGCGCAGTTGTTCCAGTTTTTCGGTTGCTTCCAGCGGGCTCTCCGGCAGCGCGGCAAAGCGCTCCAGCGCGGCCCTGCGATAGGCATA
>CAXTSG010000023.1:15374-20196 GCA_964246825.1 uncultured Acidobacteriaceae bacterium
CGCGCACACGACCTTGACGGCATGGGGCGAGTGGAGCTGCTCCGGAGGGCAGGGCGTCGCGAGCGTGGCAACCTCCACTTCGGCGCGGAGCATGGGCTCCAGCAGCCGATCGATGTGATCCGACCGCAGCAGCGGCTCATCTCCCTGGATGTTGACGTAGATGTCGGCGGAAACCGATGCTGCCACCGCGCGCACCCGGTCCGTGCCGCTGGCGCAGTTCTCCGGCGTCATCACGGCAGGGAAGCCGTACCGCTCCGCCAAACTTAGAATCTCCGCGGAATCCGTCGCGATCAGCACCTGGTGAAGCGCCGCGCAGGCGCGTGCCGCCCGGTACACCCGCGCCAGCATCGGCTCGCCCGCAATCTCCAGCAGCATCTTGCGCGGCAGCCGGGTCGAAGCAAGCCGAGCCGGAATTACACCCAGCACGCGCGGCGCAGTAGGAGCTTCAGCCATGAGTACCTACCCTGGGAGCAGCAGAGAAAAGCTGTTTTCCGCACATATCGTACAGGGAACACCGGCCTGCCTTGCCCGGGCTTTGCGTTGCGGCAACCGAGAAGGCCTTGTACCATAGCCTTTAGGCTGAAGCACGGCGGCGTAGCTCAGATGGTTAGAGCGACGGACTCATAACCCGTAGGTCGATGGTTCGATTCCATCCGCCGCCACCAACAATTTCAAGCTTTATTCCCTCCATCATGCCTTTCGTTACTCCTCCTGAAGTGACTGGAAGACTCGTTACGTGGAACAGCCTGATTTGGATTCATTCGTCAGGAAAAGACACTCTGACCCAATGAATGTCACTCTGACGAGGGTACGGCAAACCTGTAGAAAAGTTGGCATCTCTTCAGGGAGAACCCCATTTACCCTCGATCGCACGCCCATCGAGATCACCATGGCCACGACTTCCAGGAGGCTCCGCCCGTGCCGCAAAATCTTGTTTCATCCCCGCTCTGCCCATCTGAAAAGGTCACTGAGCAGCAGCTCGCGACCGATCTTGCCGTGATTGAACTCGGTCAATCCGTGCAAGCCCTCAATCGCCGTTCCTTCTTTTCAAACCTGGGCGCACTCGGCGCTGCCACCGCGGCTGCCGGCCTCATGGCATATACGCCCTCCGCGAAAGCCCAGACAACACCTGCCGCCGCGGCTGCGACCATTTTGGAAGTGCTGAACTTTGCCCTGAATCTTGAGTACCTTGAGGCAAATCTGTACATCAACGTCACCGGCGGTACCCCGCTTACGGCTTTTCTCGGCGGCGGAGCCTCGGTCAGCGGCCTGCCCGGCACGATCAGCCTTGACCCGCAAACGCTGGCTACCTTCCAGAACCTGGTGCAGGACGAGACACACCACATTGAGCTGCTGCGCGAACTGATCTTCCAGCTCGGATCCACCCCGATCAACCAGCCCGCGATCGACTACAGCCTGGGCGGCAAGATGAAGATCACAACGCAGGCCCAGCTGCTTGCCGCCACGCGGCAGTTTACCGCGGTCGGCACCAGCGCTTACGCCGGTGGCGCACAGTACCTGGTCAGCAATCCCACAATTCTTACCGGCGCGGCGGAGGTGCTCGGTGCCGAGTCGCAGCACCTGGGTGCCATTAATTATCTGTGCAACCTTCAGGGCGTGGTTTCGCCTGCCGTGGACGCGACCGATGTACCCCCGAGCGCGCCCAACAAGTTCTTCACGCTGACGCCCACCACGGCTCAGATGGTGGCGACCGATCAGATCATCACGGGCCCGGCACTCGGCCCAGTGCGTACCCCGCAGCAGGTCCTCGGTATTGTTTACGGCGTTTCCACGCCGGCCACCACCGTGCCGCCTGCCGGCATCACCTCGGGCGGCTTCTTCCCGCAGGGCCTCAACGGCGTCATCAAGTCGACCTAAGCACCCGGTTGCGCGCCCTCAAACGGCGTCTCCCGAGACGCCCAGCTATCTCGTACCAGGAACCGAGCAACGGAGAGAAACCATGTTGAACCAGAACGAAACACCGCAGCAGACCGCCGGCTTCTCGGCGATGAGCAGGAATCTGAACCGCCGTAAATTCCTCCAGGCCGCCGGCATCACCGCGGGCGCGGTCTCGACCGTCGGCCTCGCGGGCTGCACCGGTGTGATCGGCGTCGACCCCACCCCGGGCCCGGCACCTTCCATTGCCGACGTCCTCAACTTCGCCCTGAACCTTGAATATTTTGAGGCTTCCTTCTACCTGTACGTCACCACGGGTTCGGGTCTGCAGGCTGCCGATATGGGTCCGAATCCGGGTACGGTCACCGGCGGCGCGAAGATCAACTTCACCGACCCGAATGTTGCCGCGCTTGCGCAGCAGCTGGCTGCCGATGAGCAGGCGCACGTACAGTTCATCCGCGCCGGCCTCCAGGCGTTCGGCTTGCCCGTAGTCTCCATGCCGAACATCAATCTCGCGGCAGGCGGCGTACCTACCGATGACGCTACCTTCCTGGCGGCGGCTCGTCAGTTCGAGACGGTCGGCACCAGCGCCTATGAAGGCGGCGTCGCGTTCCTGTCGCAAGCCATCCCGGCAGTGAACTACGCGGCATTGATCCACATCGCGGAAGGCGAGCATGAGGCCGTTCTGCGGCAGTTCTGCATCGCCAAGGGCATCAGCTCACCCGCGGTCGACAAGTACGATCATCCTCCCGTGCTGGGCGGCTCCACGATTTTCAACACCAGCCCGATTACCGGCCTTAACACTGCCCGCAATGCTTCCGAGGTGCTTCAGGTGCTGTACGCGGCGCCGGGCTCCACCGGTGTTACCAGCGGCGGCTTCTTCCCGAACGGCCTCAACGGCAACATCAAGTCTACCTAGACCCTTGTTGCCAATAGAAAAGGCCCGGCGAAAGCCGGGCCTTTTCGCTTGCCGAAAACTAAGCGTTCGCCGTAGCGCAAAATTCCTGAAATGCCCGTTGAAGCTCACCGCCGATGGCCTGGGCGGTGTTTGCCTCGATTGCGTAGCGCTGCATGAGATACACCAGCTCGCCGTCCCGCAAAATGGCAATGGCAGGCGAGGTCGGCGGGTTGCCGCCGAAGTAGCCGCGCGCCTTCTCGGTTGCTTCGCGGTCCTGTCCGGCAAATACCGTTACCGCGCGGTCCGGCTTTACCGTGCCCTGGAGCGCTAAACGCACGCCGGGGCGCATCTTGCCCGCAGCGCAGCCGCAGATCGAGTTCACGACCACCATGGTGGTGCCCGACTTCGCCAGCGCCGCATCCACCTCATCCGCCGTGCGCGCTTCTTCAATTCCGACCCGTGTCAACTCTTCCCGCATGGGAATGACCATAATCTCCGGATACATACGCTTTTCTCCTCGGGCAGCTGCCGCGGCCGCCCCTCTAGTATAAGTATGCGCCGCACGGCACGGCTGTGTCGCGTTACCTTAAGAGAGATGTTCGAAGCGGCATCCGCGACGCAACCCGAGGAGACCGTCGAGCGCTTTCCCCTCGCGGAGAATGTCGCCCTCGCTCCGTTGACCACCTTCGGCATCGGCGGCCCCGCACGCTGGTATGCCGCCGCGGCCACTGAAGACGAGCTCCTTGCGGCCCATGCGTGGGCCTGCGCCGGGCATCTGCCTGTGTTTGTGCTGGGCGGCGGCAGCAACGTCCTTGTCTCGGATGAAGGTTTTCCCGGGCTCGTCCTCCACGTTGCCCTGCGCGGCATTGCCGAGCGCGAGGCAGCCGGCAAGCGCGTGTTTACCGCGGCAGCCGGCGAGGACTGGGATGCTCTCGTTACCCGCACGGTGGAGGCGGATTGCGCGGGCATGGAGTGTCTTGCCGGCATCCCCGGCACGGTCGGAGGCACACCGGTCCAGAACGTCGGCGCCTACGGGCAGGAGGTCGCGCAGACCATTACGGAGGTTCGCTGCCTGGACCGGCACTCCGGCGGCTTTGTGACTTTTCCCGCGGAAGCCTGCGGCTTCAGCTATCGACGCAGCCGCTTCAATCACGGCTCCGATGCCGGCCGCTACATCGTTACCGCCGTCAGCTACGCGCTTACCCCCGGAGGAGCGCCTGCGCTCGGCTATGCCGATCTCCGGCGGCGCTTCCCGGAAGGAGCGATGCCGTCGCTTGCCGAAGTCGCCGCTGCGGTACGCGCGATTCGGCGGGAAAAGGGCATGGTTGTGGACGACGTGCCGCTTGCCGCGCGCGACCCGGACACCCGCAGCGCCGGTTCGTTCTTCAAGAACCCTGTGGTGCGGGAAGATGTTTACCGTGCCGTCGCCGCCTCGGTCGCCCCGGCCCCGGCCCCGAGCTATCCGGCTCCCTCGCCGGACGGCGCGACCCTGCACAAGCTGCCCGCGGCCTGGCTTCTGGAGCAGGCGGGCTTTCCGAAAGGCTACGCGCTCGGGGGAGCCGCGCTGTCCTCAAAACACACGCTTGCCCTTACCAACTGGAGCGGATATGCTTCCGCGGCCGAGATGCTTGCCCTGCGCGACATGTTGATTGATGGGGTCAGGCGGCGCTTCGATGTCGTTCTGGAGCCGGAGCCGGTTTTCGTAGGGCCTCGCCCGGACGCCCTACCGCCTACTTAGGGCTTTGCAGCTGCAACTGCGCCAGCGCCCGCTCTCGCCCGAGGATCGCCTCCGGGGAGCCTTGTTCGGTCGCCGCCCCGGCTTCCACGCGAATCACCGTCTGCGCCCGCGCCCATACCTCGCCGACATCATGCGAGACCAGCAGCAGGCCGATGGAATGCGCCTGTAAGTAGGGCTCAAGCGCCGCCCACAGGGCAGCCTTGCCTTCCGTGTCCAGTGCGCTGAAGGGCTCATCGAGAAGCAGCAGCCGCGGTTCGGGTGCAAGGGCCCGTGCCAATGCGACCCTTTGC